>JABDHF010000019.1 GCA_013285595.1 Bacteroidota bacterium | reverse complement strand
TAAGCAGCTCCTCAGGAAGCGTGAACGGCATGAATTTCAAGCGGCACACGGTGTCCAGGGTTATTACTCCGTTCTTTACACCCAGCGGTGTAAACGCGGCTGCAACAGCAAATAATATACAGGTATATCCTAATCCGGCTTCGGGCAGCCTGAATATTGAATGGACCAATGCCGGGACAGGAAATGCCAATGTAGTGATAACAGATGTAGCCGGGCGCGAGGTATATAAGGCTGGAGTAAACATAAATGCAGCAATGGGGAAAACGCTTATTGATCTTGGCAGCCTGACCAGCGGCATTTATCTTATTACTATAAAATCAAATGACATTAATTATAACGGAAAACTGGTGATACAGCAGTGATGGGAAGGTGCCATTGCTTAAGGAGCGCTTCCGGCACAGGAAGCTTTTCTTATGAAGTGGATCAGGCAGTTAAGATGAAAAAATAATATGCAAAATTTAAAAGATCAAAGCTTGCATTATGCAAAAAAATATTCCAAAAAATCTAGCAATCATCTTACAGTTTACGCCTTATATATAGGGACTTATAAAAAAATAATCATAAATTTGTCTTCAATAAAAATAAATTCTAAATCGGCAGATATGAAGCACCTTAACCTGACCTTGGCGGCTCTATTTTTTTCAATTATTTCGTTTGCACAAGCGCCGGCTTCCATCTCCGGCACAGCCAACATGTGTATCGGCACCACTACTGTGTATACTGACGCCACCTCCGGAGGATCGTGGACCAGCGCCAATCCGGGCGTCGTTACTGTAGACCCATCCTTAGGAGTTGCAACACCAGCTGGCTTAGGCTCTACAGACATACTTTATACAACAACCGGCGGAACTGTTTTAATATCTGTTACCGTTAACCCGGTACCCGACCCCATTACAGCGCCATCTACAATATGCCCGGGAGCAACAACTACACTTACTGAAACCAGCACCGACGGCACATGGTCTGCTACCAGTATCACAGGTTCGGTTAGTATAGACCCTGTTAGCGGCGATATTACAGGCGTATCGCCAGGCAGTGTTGCTATCTATTATACCAGTTCTTTTGGCTGCTCGGTAACAACCAGTATCGACGTTAATTTCGCTCCATTCCCTTATAGCATGAGTGGCGATGGCACTGCGTGCAGTGGCGCCCCCGGTGTGGATGTACAACTTGTTTCCGGATCAACTCCCGGCGTCAGCTATCAATTGTATCAGGATGCTACCGCTGTAGGTGCGCCGATAGATGGTACAGGCAGCCTGCTCGACTTTGGCTTTTACGGCACAGCAGGCACTTACACCATAACCGGTACCAATCTCACTACAGGATGTATCGCTACCATGACCGGTAACGCAGTTATTACAGCAGCCTTGTCGCCTGCTCCCTACCTGGTATCAGGTGGCGGCGCTATATGCTCGGGCGCCGCAGGAGTGCCGATAGGCCTTGCCTCAACAGATGCCGGTATCACCTACCAGTTATATAGCGGCACCACAGCAATAGGCGCCCCGATATCCGGCACCGGTACCGGGATCAGCTTTGGCACTACCACCACTGCCGGCACTTATACGGTTGCGGCGGTGGATCCTGCCACAAGCTGCTCGTCGAACATGAGCGGAACTGCAATAGTTGTGGTTAACCCGCTGCCTGCATTATTTACAATAGCCGGCGGCGGCGGTTACTGCAGCGGCACAGCAGGCATGAATATTACGCTCAGCGGTAGTGCCAGTGGCGTTAACTACCAGCTATTAACCGGCGTTACCCCTGTAGGTACGTCCATGTCAGGTACGGGCGCGGCCCTGAGTTTCGGTTTCCATACAGGTACCACAACCGGTACCACGTATACCGTATTAGCCACAAACAGCACTACCGGCTGCACACGCACTATGACAGGCACCGCGGTGGTAACAGCAGATTCGCTCATACCATCTGTTAGCATTATAAGCTCTCCCGGCGGCACAGTTTGTGCCGGTACATCAGTTTCTTTAGGCGCAGTACCTGTTAATGGCGGCCCCACCCCTGTTTATGCATGGTCTGTAAATCACAGTAGCGCCACTACCACAGGTAATACATACACTTATGTACCTACTAATAACGACACCGTACACATTAAGCTTACCAGCAGCCTGCCATGCGCATCGCCTCATACAGCAGACTCCAGCGTTATTATGTCGGTTCATACACCAGCCATCAGCGCATCTTCATCTTCCTTATGTGGCGGCAGCGATGTACTTACCGTTACAGGAGCTTTAACCTATGTATGGACGCCGGCAAGTGGCCTCTCGTGCTCTACCTGCGACACGGCGATCGTGGCTCCATCATCTACACTTGTGTATACTATAACAGGCACAGATAACTTTGGCTGCGTAGCCAAAACTACTGTAACTGCCGATGGCAACAGTATTTCAGGGCATATATCAGTTACCGGCGCACCAGGTACTATAAAGGTATGGCTGATAAAATTCAACCCGGCCGACAGCTCTCTTACAGCCCTCGATTCTGTATTGGCCTGCAGCGACAACGGAACACCTTACTACTCATTTAAAGACAAGCCCACAGGTAATTACTTATTAAAGGCAATGCAGCTGGGCGGTACACCAGGCTCAAATGGTTATGTAGCAACCTACGGCTCATCAAGCCTGCACTGGGACAATGCTACAGGCCTTTTGCATGGTACAGGCACAGATACCATGCATATTGATCTGCTTTATGGCATAGTACCTCCGGGCACCGGATTCATCAGTGGTTATGTTTTCACAGGCGCAAACAAGAGCACCACTACATCAGTAGCTCCGGGAATGCTGGTATTTCTTACAGATGCAACCTCTGGCAATGTGATCACTTATAAATACACAGACGACAACGGAGCTTATTATTTCGGTGGCCTGGGCTGGGGCAGCTATATTGTTTACCCTGAGTTGTATCATTTCTATACAACACCGGCATACGTGATCACGCTGAATTCAGCGAATGACAGCGTAAGCGCTATTAACTTTAAACAACATACCAACTATGGCGTTATTACCCCATATATTATTGCTGCACATGTAAACCCGGTTTCTGCGGCAAACGGCATTAATATATATCCTAACCCTACAAACGGCCTCCTGAACATAGTATGGACCAACCAGCAAACCGGAAGCGCTAATGTAACAGTAACCGATGTTGTAGGCCGTGAGGTATATAGCTCAACGGTAGAAATGAATGCAACCGCAGGCCAGCAGCAAATAGACCTTGGCAAATTAAAGAACGGCATGTATATGATCAACATTAAATCTGCCGGCAATACATATAGCGGAAAACTAGTGGTGCAGCAATAACTTGTTGATAAAGAACATCATAAAAGCTTCCGGTAAAATGCCGGAAGCTTTTTTATTTACGGCGATATTTTTGAGCGTTGCGCAAGCCTGCCGATATGGAAATAAACCGCTATTATCGGCAATTGTTTCCTATTTTTATACCTAAAAGCATTGTGATGAAGCAACTAAAATATACCCTCCTTTTACCGGTCTTTTTATTCATCTGCTGCAGTAATACATTTGGCCAGGAGCATGCTCCGCTGTTTATATTGGGGCATAGCCAGTTTAGGTCTGTCTGTGAAAATACCCCGTCCTTCTCCATAAATACTTTACTGGCAATAATAGATTCGGACGCCGGCGATAATGAGACATGGAGCCTGGTAACAGCGCCGGCACATGGCGCAGCAGTTGCGGCTTATACCACCCTTTCAATAGGAGATACGCTGATACCCGCTGGCCTCACCTATACCCCGGCAACAGGCTATAGCGGCACGGATACTTTTTCCGTAAGCATTTCCGATGGTACCCAGGCCGATACTACTACTATATATATCACCATTAACCCGTTGCCTTCTGCCGGGTCTATCACAGGCCCATCGGGCATTTGTTCTTACGGTACCATAACACTTGCAGACGGCGTCACCGGCGGCGTCTGGAGCAGCGATAATACCGCAATCACCACCATTAATGCATCCACAGGTGTAGACACCGGCTTAACAGCAGGAAGCACTATAATACGCTATACGGTAACTAACGGCTGCGGCTCGGCAAGTACGTCTATACCTTTTACTGTAGATAATACAGTGCCTCCGTTCCCGGCAGGTGTTACCGGGCTTCATGCCGGCTGTATAGGGTCATCTGTCGCGCTGAATGATGCAACACCCGGCGGCAAATGGCTGAGCAGTAACCAGGCTGTAGCATCGGTTGATTCTGCGACCGGGCAAGTAATGGGTATGTCCGCCGGCGTTGCAGCGATCACTTATTCCGAATCAAATTTTTGCGTCAGCTATTACCGTACCATTTCATTTACAGTAAACCCTGTACCTGTGGCTATTAGCGGGTCTTACGTTCTTTGCACAGGCGTGTCATCCATTCTCACCGACGCTGTTACCGGGGGCTCGTGGAGCAGCAGCGCTACAACTATAGCCAGCGTGGGCCTGTACTCAGGCGTGGTTACCGGTTACACAGCAGGCACGGCAATGATCACTTATAGCGCAGGGGTTGCCAGCTGCAAAACCACAGCTTTTGTCACCGTTAATGTAACACCATCGGCATTTACAGTAGTGGGTGGCGGCGCTTATTGCTCTGGCAGCACAGGCGCACATGTAGGGCTTAACGGCTCAGCCCCAGGTGTAAGATACCAGTTATACCGTAGTGGCAGCGCTACAAGCACTATGCTCGACGGCACAGGCTCAGCCCTGGATTTCGGGGCGCAAACGCTGGCGGGCAGCTACTCAATAGTAGGCACTGATACTATCACAGGCTGTGATAAAAATATGTTTGGTGCAGTTACCGTGTCCATCAACACTTTGCCTACCGCATTTGCAGTTACCGGTGGTGGTGGCTATTGCGCAGGTGGCGCCGGCAATCATATCTACCTGCTGGCATCGCAGGCCGGCATGCAATACCAGCTATATAATGGCCCTTCACCGGCTGGGGTGGTTGTTGCAGGCACCGGTGGCTCGCTCGATTTCGGGATCTCTGCTGCCGCAGGTGTTTATACGGTTGTAGCCACAAACACACTTACGGGGTGTACCAGGACAATGGCCGGAAGCGCTACAATAACTATTGAGCAGCATCCTTTATCGTTCGATATTATTGGCGGCGGCAGTTACTGTATAGGCAGCCCGGGTGTTCACATCGGGCTGGACAGTTCCACTCTTGGCGTCGACTACCAGTTACTGAATGGCACGGCACTATACGGCATATCGATACATGGCACCGGTATACCGCTGGACCTGGGACTGGTAGCGCCGGCCGGCGTATACACAATACTGGCAACCAATGCCAGCACGGGCTGTACATCTCTTATGCCCGGCAGCACCACGATAGTTATTAATCCTTTACCGCTCGACTATTTCGTATCCGGTGGCGGCGGCTATTGTATCGGCGACACAGGACGGCACATTACACTGCCGCATTCTCAAACCGGTGTTGGCTACCAGTTATACAATGGCGCCATACTTACCGGCCCGGCTGTAGTGGGTACCGGATCGGCCATCGACCTTGGTTTACAATCTGATACCGGCACTTATACCATATTGGCTACAGGTATTATCACCGGCTGTGCCAACGAGATGGACGGTTCCGCCACTATTACTATAGACTCACTGCCTGCCGTTCATGCAGTTACAGGCGGCGGCAGCTATTGTGCCGGCAGCCTGGGCGTATATATTGATCTCGATGGGTCCGACATGGGCATAAAATACCAGCTTTACTACGGCGCCGATTCATTAAGCATCCCTCAGCCAGGCTCCGGTGGTCCTTTAAACCTCGGCTTATATACAGCTTCCGGCAGTTATACCGTGGTAGCTATTAATGCCGTTACCGGCTGCAAACACAATATGACCGGCAGCGCTACCGTTACAGAAAATCCCCTGCCCTCTCCTATTACGGGCACTGACAGTGTATTTATAGGCGCCACTACCACATTAAGTAATGCCACACCCGGCGGCACATGGAGCAGCAATTATACTTCGCTGGCTACAGTAGGCCCTACCGGTATTGTATATGGTGACTCCGTAGGCAGAGATACGATCGTTTATACGCTGCCTACGGGCTGCACGGCAAAAATGGAAGTGATCGTTAAGTATACCCCTGTCGACACTTCCCTTACCATTGTAGGGCAGGTTGCTGCCCGCTCAACGGGCATTACGGTATTCCCCAATCCATCTGCAGGCAGCCTGAATATTAAATGGGATGGGCAGACAACAGGCCCTGCCGAGATCATGGTCACCAACATAACAGGCCAGGTAGTTTACAGAACCTCGGTAAACATCAATGATCCGTCAGGGCAAGTGCAGATATCGCCCGATCTCAATGAAGGCGCATACCTGCTTTCTATAAGATCAGCAGCTACTTACTATACTTCTGAATTGATGATACGACATTAACTTTAACTGTCATATATATTTTGAGAGATAACCCTAAACGGTTATCTCTCTTAGTTTTATGCATCATCCGTTACTGGTGGTACGATTATATAGCAACTTTATAAAAAACTTATGCAAATAATCATTCAGACTCCGGGTTTTACATCAAGCGAAGCCTTAGATACACTTATTAATGAAAAGATCAGCCACCTTGGCAACTATACCCAAAACATTATCAGGGCCGATGTAACGCTGTTCAAAGGGCCGGAGACAGAAACGCGTAATAACTATTGCGAGATCCGCCTGGTAGTGCCCGGCAACGATCTCTTTGCAAAAAGCAATGAAGCCGGTTTCGAACAGGCAGTGGCAGAAACAGTAAATCACTTGAAGCATATGATAGAAAAAAGCAAAGACAAAGCAGTGAGCCAACGCCATGGCGAGCAACAGGATTAGTATTGTCATATTCTTCTACAAATAATAAATGCCCCAAAACGGGGCATTTACTATTTGTAACCATTTATAAAAAATCATCTTCGTCCGCCGCCTTCCCTTTGCTCTTCCCTTTGCTGAGGAGCCTGGCGTGGGGCTTGCTGCATCTGCTGAGGCCTTGGCTGCTCCATACGCTGCTGTTGTTGCGGCTGTTGCCTTGGCTGCTCCATACGCTGCGGCTGAGCTTGTTGCTGCTGGCGTTGTGGTTGCTGCATTTGCGGCTGGCGCTGGGGTTGTGGCGCCTGCTGCTGCCGTGTTTGTTGCTGCGGCATAGGTTGCTGGCGCTGTGGCTGCGGCGCCTGCTGCTGCCGTGTTTGCTGCTGCGGCATAGATTGCTGGCGTTGTGGCTGTGGCGCCTGTTGCGTTGGCTGCTGGCGTGTTGGCTGTGGCGCTGCCTGCTGCCTGTTAGGCTGTGCCTGATTATTTCCTGGCTGCCTGGTGGGCTGTGCCTGGTTATTTACCGGTTGTCTGCCAGGTTGATTTTGTACCGGCGCCGGCTGGCGGTTGCCCGGCTGGTTGCCGGTATTCCCCCTT
The DNA here is from genome assembly GCA_013285595.1 of Bacteroidota bacterium. Taxonomy (GTDB): domain Bacteria; phylum Bacteroidota; class Bacteroidia; order Chitinophagales; family Chitinophagaceae; genus Nemorincola. Next base: position 31,187 of record JABDHF010000019.1, on the reverse strand, counting down.
ATAGCGCCACTCTGCATTTGCTGCCTAAACGGCGCCTGCGTGTTAGCCTTCATATTAGTTGCAGCCTGTGGCTTGCCTATCTGCCTTGGCGCCTGTATCACGTTAGTTGGTCGCGCAGTAGTCATAGTAGTTCGGTTAACTGCCGGGCGATACATGCTTATCCGGTTGCCGCTAATGGCTGGTGCGCCGGCCCTTTGCCCTGCGGCAAAATGGTATACTTGCACTGGCTGGTGGGTTACCTGGGTTATGGCATCAGCCCTTGGCCCATAGTTATACCTGGTATGGGTGCCGTTATCTACATATACATTGTTTACGTACGTTGTCTGGCGGATATAGGTAGTATTATAAGATGGCCCCCTCCAGTAATGAATACAGTTTGGCTGGTACATATACTGCGGCCCTACAAATACCCACCAGCTGTCAGGACAGTTATAGGTAGCACCCACGCTAATGCCCGGCCCCAGCGGCGCCCAGCCACAGTTGCCGCCGCCATAGCGCCAGCTTACCCATGCAGGCGCCCATTCATAGCCAGGTATCCATACCCAGCCATAATAAGGGTCGTACGTCCAGCGCCCGTAGTGATACGGCGCCCAGCCCCACGGGTCGTCAGATACCCAGGTGTTGCCATAGTCGGTCATTGCCCAGTGCCCGTTGGTACCATAAGGGCGAAAGTCGCCGCCTTCATTTGGCACCCATACATTGCCGTATTGCGGATCGCTCACCCACTGCCCGTATGGTGACAAGTCATCATAAAATGTCTGGTAAGATACTGATACATCCTGCGCCATTACCTTTTGCCCGGCTGTGCCAATAAGCATTATGCTTACCAAAGCAGCAAACCCCAGGCGACCCCATAACTGTTTCATCTTTTGTGTTTTAAGTTTTAAGAACTACATGGGTATATCCAATCTACGGTCCAAAAACTATTAAAGTAACGTTAATCCGTAGTTTAGGGCATTCAAGAATAATGCCATGGGGGGATAAAAAGGTGGCTGAGGGAAAGTTGGTATATGAATTAAAGAATGTACACAGTTTACCAGCCCATATGCTGTCCCTTAGCTAAGCCATATTTCGCCGCACAGATCAGGCAAACGATATTGTAAACTCAGTGCCATGGTTTACCTCGCTCGACACGGCTATTTTTCCGCCTATCAGCTCCACCTGCGTCTTTACCATATATAGTCCCATCCCTTTACCGTCTATATGAAAGTGAAACCGCCGGTATAGGCCAAATATGTCGCTTCCATATTTTTCCAGGTCTATCCCCATTCCATTATCTTTAAAGGTGAGGCCGGGTTTGTCCCCGGTATTGCTGCTGCGGATCTCGATCACAGGCCCTACCCCGGGCCTGTGGTATTTAATGCTATTTGAGATCAGGTTATAGAAAATACTGTACAGGTAGCTTTTTATCACCAGCATACCATCCAGTTTAGCAAAGTCGGTTATTATCACCACTTCCTCATGTTTCAGCATGGTGCTTATACTCACTTTTATATCTGCTACCAAGTCCGCGAATTTTACCAGGTCCTTCTTTTCATTTACCTGGTTTTTTATCTGCAGAGTGTAGTTAAGGTCCCTGATGATATCGTCCAGCTTTCTTACCGAATTGAACATTTCGCTCATCATCATAGCCTCTTCTTCCTTGGTAATACTGGAATGTTGTATCACCTCGGCCACCCCCAGTATATTTGCCACCGGCGCCCTCAGGTTGTGCGATACTATGTAGGAAAACTGCTCCAGGTCTTTGTTGCGCTCCACCAGGTCATACATTACTTTCGATCGTTCCTGCTCGGCCTGTATCAGCTCCTGCTCCTGGTGTTTCAGCGCACCTATATTCTGCTCCAGCTTATCGGTCATGTCATTGAATGAGCTTGCCAGGATACCTATTTCATCATTTGAAAATCTTTTAGCGCGGATATCAAATTCTCCCGTAGCTATCTTTCCGGCTGTGCGTATAATTTCATTAAGCCCCTTAGATATGTCCCTGCTTACAAAAATGGTCAGCGACAAGCCACTTATTTCCACCGTAAGCACGATGCCAAACAATAACCTAAGTATCAGCCCGGTCAGCCACCTGGAGCCTGCGCCCAGCACGGCCGAGAAACCGTCTTCTATTTCGGTAAGCTGGTCGTTAGTAACATCTATCTGGCGCAATAAGCCCTTTATCCGCTCTGGCGATGGTGCAGCGGCCTTTATTTCCCCATGCAGGTCATAACCTACAGATTGCAATTGAGAGATCAGGGTATCTCCTTTCGACCATAACGCTATAGCATGGGCTATGTAAGAAATGCTATGGAACCGCCTTACCAGGTGAATAGTACCATCAATATCATCGGGATGAAAACGCCCCTCCAGGAAGCCATCTCTGGCTACGTCCAGATCAGGCGCTTTCTTCAGTAGCTCCAGGCGGGCTTTCCGGTCTCCAAGGTTTACCCGCAGGTAATTCTGATACGCCTGGTAGTCTTTCTCATCATGGCTCACACCATATTTCTCCAGGCTTAGCGTAGCATCTTTCTGCGCTTTCGACCACAGGCCTTCTGCGCCTACCAGTGTGCGCACCGAAGACAAGGTATTAATGGCAAACAATAGCGTCATCAGCTCTATAGCTATGAGCAGCGCCATGATACCTACTGTAAAATATAACTTCCTGGCTATAGAAATATTTCTAAACCTGGCAATGGGGGAATTTTTTTTCATTAAGGGTATATAGCTCTCCGGTCGTTTATGCTAGGCTGTTTTAAAAAAGTGAATTAATAAAAACGCAACAAGATAATAATTTAATTGACTTTATGCATGACGAAGATCAGTTTATACATAAATAAGTTCGGTATGTTTATACTATTGCCTTACCACTATGGTTGCAAAAAAAATCCCCGGCTGAACGCAGCCGGGGATCATCAATAATTATTTATTAAGCTTATGCAGTCACTGCCAGTACCTCAGCCATCATTTTGCCTATGTTAGCAGGGCTGTCTACTACGTGTATACCGCACTCGCGCATTATCTTCATTTTAGCAGCAGCTGTATCGTCAGCGCCGCCTATTATAGCGCCTGCGTGGCCCATACGGCGGCCGGCAGGCGCCGTTTGGCCGGCTATAAAGCCCACCACAGGCTTGGTCATATTGTTTTTCAGCCAGTAAGCAGCTTCAGCTTCCATATTCCCACCTATCTCCCCAATCATTATGATGCCGTCTGTTTCAGGGTCGTTCATCAGCAGTTCCACAGCCTCCCTGGTTGTAGTGCCTATTATCGGGTCGCCACCTATGCCTATAGCTGTAGATATGCCCATACCCGCCTTTACAGTCTGGTCTGCAGCCTCGTAAGTCAGCGTACCAGACTTTGATACTACCCCTATCCTCCCCGGCTTAAACACGAAGCCCGGCATGATGCCCACCTTAGCCTCGCCGGCAGTAATAACTCCCGGGCAGTTAGGGCCTATCAGGCGGCAATCCTTCGCCCTTATATATTCACGGGCTTTCACCATATCCTGTACGGGTATTCCCTCCGTAATGCATATAATTACTTTTATACCTGCATCGGCAGCTTCCATAATGGCGTCAGCAGCAAATGCCGGCGGCACAAATATGATCGATACATCAGCGCCGGTACCGTCCACAGCATCTTTTACCGTGTTGAACACCGGGCGGTCCAGGTGCTGGGTACCGCCTTTTGCAGGGGTTACACCACCTACCACGTTAGTGCCGTATTCTATCATCTGGCTGGCATGGAAGGTACCTTCTGTACCTGTAAAGCCCTGTACTATAACCTTCGAATTCTTATTTACTAAAACAGACATGAGCCGAAAATGGTTTTAAGAATCGCAAAATTAAGAGAATTAATGAAGTATTCGAAGGAAATTTACATTTTAATATATTAGCAAAAAGGTTATTTGCTATCGGGTCGTTTATAAAGGGAGATACCGACCCGCCTTATATGCTCCAGCAGTTCAGTATTATCGATCCGGCCGAATATGGATAGGTCGAATGTGTAAGGCAGGTCTAAGTCATCAAGTTTCAGGCTTATTTTATTCACCGTGTTCAGCTCCAGGTCGTTCCCCTTCAGTACTATATCGATATCCGATCCTGGCTCATAGTTGCCTTTTGCACGGGAGCCATATAATATAACCTCTTCAATTTCCGGAAATGAAGACAACATGGTTATTACATCCCGTATCACTTTTTCTTCGAGCCCGAATTTCATAATCAATGTTTATTAAGCTCCATTCTTAATTCAATAAAGCGCCCGCAGTACTTAGATAAGACATTGCTGATTATTTCCCGTGCAGTTTTCTCATCGTATGTATGGGTAGAGCGGTTTCGGTCTTTGAGCATATTCATCCAGGCCTCACCATCTTCTATCAGGCCTCGTTTAAAAGCTAACTGTATCGTGTCCCGGCTTCCCTGCAGACCCGCTTCTCCCTGGTGCGTATAAAAATCCTTCATAGTATTCCAGGCAAGCTCATACGTATATTCAAAAGCCTGGATGAGGCCTTGCTCTTCTAATTCATTCAAATCATCACTTTTTTCGATAAACCGCTCTAGTTGGGAAAGCGCCTTTGAATAGTTAGCAAACCTTTGCTTCCACCTTATATCATTATCCATTTATGAAAATTGTGTTATAAAATTAAAGCAAAATGTCTTGCACAAACTCAATAAAGCATTAATTCACCAGTACCCAGTTAAACCCAAACCTTATCAGCGCATCAGGCGCCGCATATACAGGGTAAGCATTGGTACCCAAACCATTGTAATTGAGCACCGGCGCACCTGTATTGAGAATGGTATTGCGGGTAAATAGCTGCTGCAGGTTGTCGCCCATCACAAATGCCCTGAAGCGCTTGATGCGGAAATTGAGGAATACTGCCGCCTGAGGTGCATTGCCCACATAAACGCTTTTCTGATAGTAGAACTTATTGAGCAGGGCATCATAACCTGCCGGATGGTAAGCTGTATTATAGCGCACTTCCACACCTATAGCTATTTTCAGCCTGCGTTGAAACAGGTCGCGCTCATGGCTGAGCTGATGTTTACCCATAAAGTCAGGTACATTCACTGGAGCATTAACGGGTACCTGCTGGTACACCAGTTCATTGTCCAGGTAGAAATTGCCTAATCTAAACACCTTGCGGCCCCACACCTGTGTTATCGTGAACGGTATGTTGTACTGGGCTGGTTTTTCACTGTCATTAAAATAGAGATAATTACCGATCACATAATTTTTAGCGCCGAAAGACAACCGCAGGCGTGGGCTTTCTACCGTCGCATACAAAAGTGTTACATTTTCTTTATTAAAGCTATAAGACTGCCTTACATACAGGTTCTCATAATTAGTATAACTGTACGGCGCAGTATTTACTTTCTCCTGGAAACCCGCAACAAAGCTGAATACGCCATTTTTCAGGTCTTTACCTATGGCAGCATTCAGCAGCAGGTTTCCCGCATCTTCACCGGTAACAAACAGTTGGGTATTGGCGCCGTATTGCCACTGGCCGGATTGCAGCGCTTCCTTTTTTATCTCGCCCACAATATAGTTGCTCACGATCTTATCCCGGTCAAGACCGCTGCGATACACCGTTCTGCCCAGACTATCCTGCGCCACAGATACCGGCTGCGATATAAATTGATCAAAGCGGTTACCAATACCCGCGCTAAACTGCAATTGCCTGCCCTCCTTGCCAATAAACCCATTCAGCAATAAACGGTTATCTATCCAAAACCACTTTTGCTGCGTAAACACCGAATCTTCACCCAATACATAATAACCACTTCCATTATTTAAAAAAGCATGGGTGAACAAGCTGGTATATCGCGTAGAGTCAGGGCTAAGATCTTTATAGGTATGCTTTTCAGTACTTACCTCCATTTTGTGGGTAATGCTGAACAAAGGCTTCAAACGATAAGAATACTGGGTAGAGTCGGCATTATAGGTCGTATCCGTATGGCCCCATGTATAGCTATGCTGCAGCAGGAACGTAAAATCGCGCAGCACATTACTAACTGATGACCTGGTGATGCTGTAAGCTGAGTTCTGAAAAGCTGCATCCACAGTGCTACGGTCGTTATAAGCGGCTATCGACAATTCGCTATCGTTAACTATGCCGCCGCTCTCATCGTGCTGCTCCTTGTTATATACCATAGCTGCATACAGCACGTAGTGCTTATCCAGGCTTTTATAGTTGGTGGTAAAGCTGCCATTATCCTGGTTGTTGTGCGATATTTTATAAGCACCTGGAGAATAAAGTTTACGGTATTCAAACGCAAAGTTCCAGTTTGGCCGTATGTTTTGGGTATGCAATATAGAGGCGCATTGCTCTAATTTAGAGCCCAGCTGGTAAGTAAATATTGAGTATGGGCGGCTGGTAGTATAGAAATTAAGGCTGTCGGTACGAAACCGGTAGACATCGAAGATATTGTAACCAAGTGTAGGCGTAAAGCGGTCTTCAGGAGTAAATAAAAGATTGCTTACCGGGCTGCCAAGGTTACCAAGATCCTGGTACCATGGCTGAATAAAACGATTGCGCTGAAAGGTGTGCAATGAGGTATCGGGGGTATAAACCCTGCCGGAATTTAGCCGCTCATAGCTTATCCGGGCCTCTTCTTCCTTCCACTTGCTGGTGTTCGACTTGTTCATGCTGGTATCCTTAGTTACCGCATTTGCAGATGTACCGTTTGGCACAGTAGATTGTGCCAATGCCATTACGCTGCAACATAGCAGGTTTAATACCAGTAAATACTTCTTAAAGTTTCCACTCACTTTATATCTCAGCGATCCTTTATTGTTCAAATAAAACTCGGGAGCAAAGTTAATAGTGTTCGCTATATAAAAGTGGGTAAAATAAGGTTGTTTAGCCTATACGCTTTACAAGGGCCGCTACCAGTGCAGCCATTTTGGGCGCTGCTGCGTTGGCCGCTGCCAGCACTTCTTCGTGTGTAATGGTTATAGGAACGTCGCTGATGCCTATGTCTGTAATAACACTGATGGCGAAAACCCGCATACTTCCGTGCCTGGCCACGATCACCTCGGCCACTGTGCTCATGCCCACCGCATCGCCACCCATTATGTGCAGCATCTTATATTCGGCCGGGGTTTCAAAGGTTGGCCCCTGCAGGCCTATGTAAGTGCCCATCCGCACATCTATATGCTGTTGTGCAGCCAGTTGCTTAGCTATTTCTATAAGCTCATGGTCATACGGCTGGCTCATATCCGGGAAGCGGGTGCCGAGGCGCTCATCGTTATGCCCCCTTAGCGGATGCTCAGGGCATAGGTTGATGTGATCCTTTATGATCATGAGGTCTCCTATATTAAATGCCGGATTTGTGCCACCCGATGCATTAGATACTATAAGCGTATCCACGCCTAGCGCTTTCATTACCCTCACAGGGAAAGTTACCTCTTCCATACTGTACCCCTCATAGTAGTGAAACATGCCCGACATAAGCACTACCTGGCAACCGTCGATAGCGCCAAATACAAGCTTGCCGGAATGGCCCTTAACCGTAGATACCGGAAAATTGGGGATGTCAGCATATGGTATTTCGGCTTCTTTTTGTATCACATCTATGAGACCGCCTAAGCCACTGCCTAGTATGATGCCTATCTTAGGTTGGGATTTCGTCTTTTGTTGTATGAATGCAGCGGTAGCCTGTATCTGATCGTATAAGCTCATTTAATTAGCATTAGGGGGGTAATGAATGAAAAACGGATTTCCCCGCAAAGATGTATTATTTCCGATTATCGCATCGGACTTCATCAGAAAATAACAAAGGTCCTGTAATACTAAAGGCTCTATCCGAATCCCGGGTTACGGATCTCGGCCAATGATGGCTTGGCTGGTGCAGTCCTGTAGTGCTCAGAGGCCATTTCAACAGGCCTTTTTTCCTGGTGGCTTATGCCTGATAGGCCCAGCATATGGCGTTGCTCTATGGTATCCAGTATAGCTTTGCGCTCCAGGTGCTGGCCTACAATTGTCTTTATGTCCTTTCCTGCATGGTGCAGGATATCGTTTTTCAGGCGTATCTCGCGGGTCATACGCCCAAGGATGAACATTAATATTACCGTAACGGCGGCAATGCCATATACAGCCATGATGAGATAAATAAGATTGGTGTTACCTATCCTGTTCCTGAACTCAGAAGTATAAAAAATGGTATTTAACAGGCTGAAAGGGTATATCCTGTGCATGAAAGAGATAAAAGCTATTCCGCCAATGCTCACAATGTAGCAGCTGAATTCGGTGATTATCAGTGTACCGGTACTCAATAACCGCTGTGCAGCAGGTTTCCGGAGAGAAGTAGCCAGCGGGTCTAGCAATTCAATCTGATCGTTGATCATTATCCGCTCTTCTCTGAACTCTTGCAGCAAATCATCTTTGAGGGTGGTTAAAGGCATTTTTTGGGTATTTGTTACAAATTTAATATTAGCGTTATGCGCGGTGCAATTAAGTATCCACAGGGTGTTAGTAACCCTAATGGTTGATGCTGGCATTACACAATCACAAATGGTATAAATTTTAAAAGTACGTACCTTTGCACCCTTTTAAAGAAATAGTTGGGTTTCTATCTTATTAGCTACCCTTACCAACAGATGAACGAAAAAGAAATAGCACAGCGGCGCACATTTGCCATTATATCGCACCCGGATGCGGGTAAAACTACGCTTACAGAAAAACTACTGTTATTCGGTGGAGCGATACAGGTGGCAGGCGCTGTAAAAAGCAACAAGATAAAGAAACACGCTACCAGCGATTTTATGGAAATAGAGCGCCAAAGGGGTATATCAGTGGCCACATCGGTAATGAGCTTTGAATATAACCAGACCCTGATTAACCTGCTGGACACCCCGGGTCACAAAGACTTTGCCGAAGATACCTACCGCACGCTAACTGCTGTGGATAGTGTAATACTGGTAATAGATAGTGTGAATGGCGTGGAAGAGCAGACCCGCAAGCTGGTAGAGGTATGCCGTATGCGCGATACCCCCGTGATAGTATTTGTAAATAAGCTGGACCGAGACGGTAAATTCCCTTTCGACTTGATGGACGAGATTGAAAAAGAGTTGAAGCTGTCCCTGCACCCGTTGTCGTGGCCTATTAATATGGGTAAAGAGTTTAAAGGCGTGTACAACTTACATGACAGCAGCCTGAACCTCTTCACGCCAAATCAGAAATCAACAGAAGAAAATACGGTACCTATTCACGACTTAAACGAGCCACTCCTTGATGAGAAAATTGGCGAACGCGATGCCGCACAACTGCGGGAAGACGTAGAGCTGCTGCAAGGCGTATATGGCGAACTGGCTACAGAAAGCTACCTGAAAGGTAAGGTAGCGCCGGTGTTCTTTGGCAGCGCTGTAAACAATTTTGGTGTAAAAGAGCTGCTGGATACATTTATCGGCGTGGCCCCAATACCACAGGGCCGCGACACGGATAAACGTTACGTGGCGCCCGAAGAGCCTAAGTTTACCGGCTTCATTTTTAAGATACATGCAAACCTTGATCCCCGCCATCGCGACCGTATCGCCTTCCTGCGGGTATGCTCCGGCAGATTTGCCCGCAATACTTTTTACAAGCATACCCGGCTAAATAAAGATGTGCGGTTCAGCAATCCCTATTCCTTCATGGCGCGTGAAAAAGATGTGATAGAAGAGGCTTTCCCAGGAGACGTGGTAGGGTTGTTCGATACTGGCACCTTTAAGATCGGCGATACCCTTACGGAAGGTGAAATACTGCAGTTTACCGGCATCCCGACTTTTTCGCCGGAAATATTCAAGGAGCTGGTGAATAAAGACCCAATGAAAACAAAGCAGCTGGAAAAAGGCATTATGCAACTTACAGATGAAGGCGTTGCCCAGCTTTTCACCCAGCATGGCGGCATCCGTAAGATAATAGGCTGTGTAGGTGAGCTGCAGTTTGAAGTGATCCAATACCGCCTGCTGCAGGAGTATGGCGCATCGTGTGCATTTATGCCTCTTTCATTTTATAAAGCCTGCTGGATAACAGGTGAAAAGAAGGCAATAGAAGACTTCGCCCGCTTTAAGCAGAACAACATAATGGAAGATAAAGACGGCAACCTGGTATACCTGGCCCAGAGCGAATGGTTCCTGAATACCGAACGGCAAAACAACCCAGCTATAGAATTCCACTTTACGTCAGAGTTTAAAACAGCGATGGCTAAGTAAATATCATTAGGATAATATTATTGGTTTTATACTTTTACGGTCAAATAAAAAACATATTATGAAAAGCCTGGCATTTATCGGCATTTTATTATTACCTGCTTGCATTAGCATTACTGCATATGGCCAGGCTCCGGCACAAAAAGCCAAGACAGATGAGCCAGCCAAAACCCATAAAATGCTGTGGCAGGATCCCAGAAAAGGAAAAATAGCTAGCAAGGCGAATGGGAGTGTGGGGCAAATACCGCTTACCGCTTACGAAAATCACCTGCTGGGGCCGGTTAAATCCGTTAATTACAGGGAGTATAAAATATCCTATAGTGGTGGCAAGTACCAACAGGACCTTGTGGATACAGGATTTAATGAATACGACAGGGACGGCCACCTGGTAAGCCAGAAAGAGTTTAAACCAAATGGCACTGCCAAATGGATGTGCATCTATAAATATGATGGCAAAAAAGCTGCTGAATGGACTTATAAATTTGAAGATACAAAGCGCAATGAAAAAATTACATTTAAATACGATGATAAGGGAAATGAAGTAGAAAGGGATAGCTACGATATGGCCGGTAACCCTACAGGAAAAGAAACCAGGAAATATGATGAAAAGGGCAACCTGGTTGAAGAAACGAGGTACGATGGCACTGGCAAAATAAAACAAACAGACACCTATAAATACGGTGAACATAATTTCCAGACAGAATGGAAAAGCACAGATGCCGATGGCAAACAAAGCTGGAAACTTACCGCTGAATATGACGCCGCGGGAAACAAAACATCTGGCGAACGCTTTAAGACTGAAAAAGAGAGCCCGGCAAGATGGACGGAAAGCAATGATGAAAGTAAGAAACAGGTAGAACACATCAACTATAACCCAAACGGGAGTGTAGAGTCTAAAACCAATACTACTTACGATAGTTATGGAAATACTCTTGAATATAATGTATATAAGGCCGATGGCTCGTTGAATGAAGATGCCACAACGCTTTACGATATAGCTTACGATAAAACAGGAAACATCATTAAACAGGTAGAATTTAAAATGAAAGACGGCAAGCGGGTAATGACTCTTTATACACTAACACAGGTATCATATTTCTAAGCCACTTCGTCGTTTTCTCTATTGCTTTTTATAGTTGTAATAAGCGCATCCATTACAGATTTTATTGCTTGTACAGTGGCGGGGTCTTTCACCTCGCCACTTTCATTTAGTTTAGCCCTTACAAAAGATATCAGCAACTGATGCCCTGGCGGCAACTGTGCCGACAAGGCTGTGAACGTGAGCAATAACGAGGCGTGTGCATTGTTGCCACCGGTTGCCGCTGTAATCAGGGCAACTGGCTTATTTACAAATTCACCTGAAGAAACGGTCCAGTCAAGGGCATTTTTTAGTACGCCGGGCACACCGAAAGCATATTCAGGCGAAGAGATAAGCACACCATCTGCACTGCCAAGCATATTTCTCAGCTCCAGTACTTCAGCCGGGGGATCTTTACTATCATTAAAATGGGGCAGGTTGCCAAGGCCTTCGTAGATAACGAAATTCACCTCGCCATGTACAAGCGCTGCGGCAGCATGGATCACAGCGTTATTAGACGAATTCGGCCTTAAGCTGCCGGATATAGCAAGGATATTTATTGCAGGCATATTTTAGTTTGTAAACACCATTCTTTTAGACTGTAGCGGCGCGCCATCTATAACAAGGGTATAGATGAACGTACCTACCATGTTATAGCCATGCTCATACATCAGCTCATTGACCCCTTTATTGAGAGCTATAGCTGACCTTTTCACTTCTTTACCGCTAAGGTCGCGGATGGAAATATACGCTTCTTTATATTGCAGCGGGTCGTTCACCATCACAGAGATCATAGTGGCTTCATCGGCGGGGTTGGGTTTGTTTTGCAGCAGCTCTACATTCTTTACTTGTTGGGCAACCTGCGGCACTGCATCATTATCCACATGGGTCATTAGTTCCTTAGAAAACAGGCTCTCTACCCCATTGGCATCTACCGAAGCAACACTAACTATATAATTGCCGGTGGGTAGAGGAATGGCTGCGGTAGTGCCGGTAAAGGTGTATACCGAATCCCAGTCATTGGTAGTAGTGCGCACCCCCACCCTGTAGTTGAGGTACTCAGGATGAACGGTGATATTAATGTTTAGGTAACCCGGTGTAGCGGCAACTGTAAAGTCAGGCACTAGCGGGCCTATACCTATCATGCCTGCTGCATTGCCATTGATCACGGTGTTGCGGGCCAGGTAGTCGAAGTCTACAAAGAAGGTATCTATCGAGCCATTGCCATCTATGTCAACACCAATGCTGTCAGAAGAAGTATGCTGGCGGTCTATATAGCCCGGAGCTGTAACATCGGCATCGCCATCTTCGTTTTCAGAAGTGAAGCGCATGGCAGGGTACGCCAGGGTGCGGAAAGGAATATGATCTCCTCCCCGGCCGGTACGGTCTTCTGGCGTCATAATGTTTATGGTCATTGGCACGATGGCGTATGGCTGTATCATCTCTTTATATTCCAGCTTTATAAATCGCGACAGCCCCTTGTGAAATGAATTGAACCCACCAAAAGAAAACAGGCGCACATGGGTGCTGTCTATATCTTCGAAACCCGGACAGCTTGGCGGAGAGGATGTATGCCCGCATATAATGCCGCCAATCACATCGTTATTCATTACCGCTTTTATTTTTATGCCGTGGGCCTGGGCGTAAACAGCAAATGCCTGGGCACCATACAAGCCCTGCTCTTCACCTATGGTTACGAGAAATACTATAGTGCGGCTGTAGCTATACTTGCTCATCACCCTTGCCAGCTCTATAACAAGCGCTGTGCCGCTGCCATTGTCTTCTATACCTTTGGCTACTGCGGCGGTGTCGCATACGTCGGCGCTGCGACTGTCAATGTGCCCTTCCACAATAACAACTGATTTGTCTGAAGTATCGGTACCGGGCAATACGGCAAAAATATTACGGTGCTGCGTAATGCCGCACATAGTTGTATCGAACTGCAGGTATGATGGCAGCAGGCGGCTCTCATTTTGTGTACTTATTTGCTGAAACTTAGCATAGACCCACCTGCGTGCCGCACCTATGCCTCTAATTGATGACACAGTATCGGAGCCGGAATTACGGGTGCCAAACGAGCTTAGTATATCGAGGTAAGCATGGAGAGAATCAGGCGAAACGCGGGCATTAATGCCCTGGCTAATGGTATTAGGATCGTTGATCACAACCGATGCGTGATACGTTGCAGGATCGTAAGCGCCAAGCAATACCTGCTGTGCCACAGGATTGGTGCAGATATTCACCACCTGCGCATTTACAACGGATGCCTGTACTGCCGCCGCCAGTAATAAGAAACGTAAAAGTAATTTCATTGCATGAAATTTAGGAGCAATGTAATTTACGCAAATTTACAGTATTGCTTATTTTGCACGCATGCACATGAGCATAAGACGGATTCAGAAAGAAGACAACCCGGTGATCGCACATATCATAAGGGAAGTGCTTACTGAATTCAATGCCAATAAACCAGGCACCGTATATTACGACCCCACAACAGATGACCTGTACAACCTTTTCTCCATCCCATCTTCAAGATATTGGATACTGGAAGTAGATGGGGAAATAGTGGGCGGGTCAGGGATATACCCTACAGCCGGGCTACCCAATGATTGCTGTGAGTTGGTAAAACTATACCTGCTGAAAGAAGCAAGAGGTAAAGGATTTGGCAAAGAGCTTATAGAGGCCAGTTTCGAGGCCGCAATAGAGAAGGGTTTCAAACAAGTATACCTGGAAACAATGCCTGAGCTAAAGATGGCAATGAACTTATACGAACATTGTGGCTTTACTTATCTAACAGGTCCCATGGGCAATTCCGGTCATTTTGGTTGCGACCTGTGGATGCTGAAAAGGCTGGATAGTTAAAGCTCCTCACCCTGCGCAGCAATATTATAACCAGCCTTTTTTACTTCATCGCGCTTAGTGGCGTCCCATAAAATAGGATTGGTATGGTTGAAGTGTATGAAGTAGATCCTTGCCTTTGTCTTGTCATCAGTATGTTCAAATAACCCCATTGTTTCGGCAACGGTGGGGTGAGGCACTGTGGCCATATTCCTGCCGGGCAGTTCGTTACCGTCAAAGAAGGTCGCATCTACCATAGCTATAGCCACTGTTTTTACTTCATCCACTATGCTTCTATCCCACTTATCCCATTTATTAATGTCTGGTATGAACAGGTATTTTTTGCCTGAAGTAATGATCTCGAATCCCGCAGTTTCGGAATACTCATCACGATGTGGCACAGTGAATGTTTTAACCCTTATATTGTCAGTCAGTTGTGTTACGCTATCTGCCTGTAGCGTCTGCAAGGAAATATTATGAAGGCTCACCAGCTGACTCCATGGCCCATTTGTTTCCAGGTAGTTTTTCATTTTTGGTAGGGTGTATACCGGCACGTCATGCGTTCCCATCACTTCTCTCCCCAATTCCATAAGGCCTGCATAGTGGCCTATGTGCGCGTGCGTTACAAATATACCATCGGGCAGAAAATTATAGTGTCCTTTCGTTAGCGCCTGGAAGTAGTGCAGCTGTTCCTTTATATCTGGCGTAGCTTCAAACAGCCACCATTTGCCACTTTTGGGGTCTACCAGCGCCAGGCATACCACATACCTGCGCATGTTGCGGTCTTCCCAAGCCATTTCACAGCATTTTTTTGAGCAGCCCATATGCGGATAGCCGCCATCCTGCGCTATCCCTAACACCTGTATGTATGGCTCGCTATTATTTTGAGCAAATGCACAAAATGATAGTAAAACCAATAAGGTGGTACTAATGAATCTGGCCATCATTTCTATTAGTGCTCCAATGTGCCGAGATACCGCTCAGCATCCAATGCCGCCATGCAGCCACTGCCTGCTGCGCTCACCGCCTGGCGGTATATCTTATCCTGCACATCGCCGCAAGCGAAAACGCCGGGTAGATTTGTTCTCGTAGAATCGGGTTGTGTAATAAGATACCCTTGATCATCCATGTCCAGCAGCCCTTTGAAAAGGCTGGAATTAGGCTCATGCCCTATGGCTACGAAGAATGCGCGTAAAGGGATAATGCTTTCTTCGTTGGTTTTATTATTGAAGATCTTTACACTGTCTACCTTATGCTCACCCATTATTTCCAGGGTGTCTGTATTCCAGTACACTTTTATGTTCGGGGTTTTCATTACCCTGTCTTGCATTATCTTGCTGGCGCGCATTTCACTACGGCGGATGAACATGTGTACCATACTGCAAAGTTTGGATAGATATAAAGCCTCTTCACAGGCTGTATCTCCAGCGCCTACTATTGCCACCTCATGGTTTTTAAAGAAAAAGCCGTCACATACCGCACACGCCGAAACTCCATGCCCGTTAAGGCGCTCTTCTGATTCCAGCCCCAGCCATTTTGCTGATGCTCCTGTAGCTATGATCACTGAGTCGGCCTCTATCCACTTTTCCTCATCAATCTCTACCCTATATGGCTGCTTCGAAAAGTCTACTTTCGTTGCCAGTCCCCAGCGTATGTCAGCTCCCATGCGTTGCGCCTGCTGCTCAAAATCTACCATCATCTGCGGCCCCATGATACCATTAGGATAGCCGGGGTAGTTCTCCACCTCTGTAGTTATGGTTAGCTGGCCACCCGGCTGAAGTCCCTGGTACAGTACCGGCTTCAGATTTGCACGAGCTGCATATATAGCCGCAGTGTAGCCTGCAGGTCCTGATCCTATAATAAGGCAATGTACTTTTTCTGTTTCGCTCATTTTACGTATGCTATTGATTCACTCCGGAATTTCCCCGGAAAAATTAAAATTACTTCAAAACTTAAAGATGCAAAAGAATTACCGACATCAAAAATTACTTTTTCATTATAACGCCGTCCGGCAACTCATTTAAGCCATTATTAATGCAATATTACAGTAGTATCTATACTCCCATACCCTGCCCATACCCCAAGCGCCCCGTTAGACACATTTGACTGCACATTAATAGGAGAAGCAAACGGGTTACCTGCAGCACTGGCGGCAAACTCCGCTGTGTTCCAGAAGGTATATACCTTTTTATCTATTTCGCACCACTTAAGCACCACAGTATCACCCGGATAAAAATAGCTTAGGGAATCACCTTTAGCATCTATTGTAGGATTGTAGCCGGCAAACAGCCCTATGTTGTCTACCCTTTTACCATTTACCAGCTCATCGCTAAATATGCCCGACGGAAAAAACTGGTCGCCATTCCGGCTTGTAAAGTAACGCACGAAATTACCCAGCGTATCAGGATCTACGTAATTAACAAACAATTGCCGGGCATTAACCGGCGTTCTTGAATTAGTGATCGCAGGCACATCGAACCATATGGAATCAACGCCTTTAGGGTTAGGTATTTTGGTAACCGATGTATATGTTTTGCCATTGTAAGTGATAGTGAGGGTATAAGATTTATCCACCTGACCCAGCATAATATTCGCAAGATTTGAGGTATCTACAGTGTATACATAAAACTTATTATTCACCCCAGTATCAAATGAATATTCTTTCAGCGTTATCGTTTTACTCCCGTCAGATACTTGCACATTGGCGCCATGTATAAAACTATTTTGCAGCGTGGTAAGGTCTATGGTTGAAAAAAAGCTAATAGACGATGTAAGGAACACGTAAGGCGGCAACTTGGTTTCTATAGCTCCGTCTACTACCACTGCCGGTGGTGAGCCAGCCAGGTTAATATGTACTTCTTTTTGACAAGACTGCAACACGACGATCATAAAAAATGCCATAGAAAACAAAAAACGGCATTTAAGAGTCAGGTGGTGCATATAAGGTTACCTATATAAAGTAAGCAAAGGTAAGGATAAATAAAATCACCGATTAAACCCTTGCCTATTAATCTACATACTTGCCATCAGGTGTGTACATAACGGGGAGCAGCCTATGGGTTTTCTCAAAATAGTCATAGCCGTCTTTCAGCTCGTTCCAGAATTGCTGCTTTCCTGCATCTTTCGAAAATTCTCTACCCAGGTAGGCCATGCCATTTTTGGTAAGCCTCGTTGGGAAGATATGCACTGGGATGTTTTGCTGTCCGTTCAGCTTTGCGTTCAGGCACACGGTGTATATCTCCTGTATACCTTCATTGGTCATAGGCAGGCAGCCTATGGTTACACACCCGCCATGTATATATATATCGCCGCCCAGCCTGCCGGTGCCTTGCAACTGGTCGGAAAAATTAGGATAGCTTAGTAATAAAGAAAGATAGTAATCACTTGTTGGGTTAAATTCCGAAATAAAATAATATCCCTCCGGCACCTGCCTGTCGCCTTGTGTGCGTTTTGGCCCTAACAATCCCGACACCGAACAGATCCGATAGGTCTTTATTAATTTGTACTCGCTGGCTTCATTGTTCCTGGCCCATAATTCCAGCTCATTTTGCGATTTAAAGGCCCGCAGGTAAATATCTTTAGGCGGGTACGCCATGCCCTTTCTTTTAAACTCACGGCTTAGGGTATCGTTATATTTTTTCCACGATTCTGATACACGCTGGTAAGAAAGCTGGCTATTGCGGAAACTTGCGGAGTCGGCCTGGGCATTGGCAGAAAGTGACAAGCAAATCATTACAAATAAGACCAAACAATGTAATCTGTTTATCATCAATATCCCTTTTGCCTGTATACCCTGGTTGCTACAAATGTAAATAATGGATCTGAAATATATGCAAAAAAGGAAAAGGGGGCACTAGCCCCCTTTCCTATTCTAAATCACCAAATTGATTACCGTTGTACCTGTATCTTGTTGTTGTAGTTGATAGTAGCAGACTTAATGCTTACTATATACACACCATTTGTCAATCCTGAAAGATCAAGCAGGCTGGTGCCGGTTCCTTCGTTCATGTTAATGCTTGTCTTGAATATCACTTTGCCGGTAATGTCAGTAACAGTTACATTAGCTACTTCATTTGCTGTTTCGTTCCATTGGATATTCACTCTTCCGTTTGAAGGGTTAGGGAAAGCAGTTAATGTAGAAACATAAGATTTTACATTGTTTACACCTTCAGTAACCGGAGTAATAGTTTTAGAAACCAGGTGCTGAACGAAGCTTGCAGTATTCATTATATGTGTATCGCTTGTCAGGTTGATGCTGGTGTAAGCAATAGTAGCATAGTTGATAGCCTCAGGATATATGGTATAAGTACCTAGTGGCAGGTTACCGAAAGTATAGTGGCCTGCGGCATCAGTGTAAGCGCTTTGTACGATAGAACCGGTAGAAGATACTGCATAGATCAGCATACCTACAGCTGGTGTGCCTTCTGTAGTGCCCCTGTTAGCGCCGGTAGTTACATCGCCTGCTATAAAGCCAGGGCCTGAAGTAACGGTACCATAGCCCATATTGATATTCTTATTGTCATCAGCGCCTGCGTTATGATAGAATACATCGGCAGAAGCCCAGTAAGCGCTGCTGGTATGGTAAGTAGGCGTATACCCTGTAGATGAGAATGTTGTTGGGAATACTGCAGCTTTCACCCTGTAAGAATCCGTTGGCTCGCCAAAGAAGGCGTAATAAGCGCTTGAACCTCCGGAATAAGTTGTCATAGAATCAATAGCGCCAAGCAGGTGTGTAGCCGGGTTGTAAGTGATCAGCCATACTTTTATCGGTGTTGTAGAATCCATCAACCCGCTGCTAAGATTGATATAGCCTGATATGCGGTTTACGCCGGTAACAGTGACAACGGCCGTAGAGGTTGTTACTGTACCACAAGAAGTAACTGAATAAGTAATAGTTGCTGTACCCGGGCTAACGCCATATACTAAGCCTGATGAATTTACAGTAGCTACACCAGTATTGCTGCTGCTCCAGGTACCGCCCCATACAGTACTGCTATAATATGTAGTAGTGCCTGCTATGATACTTGAGGTACCAGATACAATACCTGCACTGCCAGCGCCACCGGAAACCCAAACATCTACATAAGTAGAGGTAGGGCCGCATGAGCCTGAAACAGTATAAGATATAGATGCAACACCTGAAGATACACCAGTTACCACACCTGTAGATGAGTTAACTACAGCTACAGCCGTATTGCCGCTGCTCCAGGTACCGCCTGATGGGCTGCAGGACAATGCGCCTGTAGAACCTGTGCAGATCATTGAATCTCCCCATATATAGCCTATTGATGATGAACCCACAGATATTACCGCAGATGCCGCACACCCGGTGCCCATAGTATAGTAAACAGTTTCAGAGCCTGTAGTAAGGCCGGTTACAATACCGCCAGGGGAAACACTGGCAGCACTGCCGGTGCCAGACCAGGTGCCACCAACAGTAGCATCAGAAACGGCAATAGTTGAGCCAAGGCATACGCTTGAGCTGCCGGTGATGGCAGCAGGCGGAGCATATACAGTAAATGTAGCTACATCAACAATACCACCGGATACGAAACTTATAGTGGCAGTACCGGCAGATACACCATAAACAAGGCCAGACGTAGCATTAATAGTTGCTACGCCAGTGTTGCTGCTCGACCACGTCCAGGTGGTAGCCGTACTATCGTAAAGATGCGAGGTGCTGCCTACGCAAGCGCCTAACGTGCCCATTATCTGGGCAAAGGAAGACACCGAAATGATCAAACCCAATAAGGTAAGGGTGACGAGCTTTTTCATAATTTTCTGATTTTTGAGTTAGAGAATAGTTGTTTCCGTTTATTTTTTTGATTTTGACCAAATTTTATTGCATGCCTTACCAATATGACGAGGCGCCAAATCAAAACGTTAGCATAAATCGAATATTTTTTATTAAAATGCATAAACGGATTGAGAATAAATTATTTATTCATAAACGATCCTGGCTATAGAACGCCTGCCGCCTATGTCCATCCGCACAAAATAGATGCCGCTGGGAATATTCGCGGCATGGAGCGTTGTGGCATTATTCCATTGCGAAGCAGTAACCAAGGTTTGGTACATATCCCTGCCAAGCGCGTCAGACACTGCAATATGCATTACCGTTCCTGCATCTGCATTCCATAATATGGTAAAGGTGCCATCGTGAGTAGGGTTAGGATAAATATTAATAAATGAATTGCCCTCTGTCCACTCTATCGTTTGCTCAGGGAGTACCATATTGCTGCCATCTTTTAATACTGCGGTCAGCCTATAGTGTATGAGTGTTCCCTGTCGTATCTGTTCTGTGGGCTGGTCAACAAAATAGTAGCGTTGCCCATAATGCTGTACTGAAAGTGTATTGTCGATGGCAGTAAATGACCCGTCGCCAATAGCACGCTCAAGTAAATAATGATCGGTAAAACCATCTATGTAAGATACCCAGTTGACAAGCATACTTTGATGGCTGATCATTTGAGCGTTTAATGTTACCAACCCAGATAATACGTCCGTAGAATCAACTTTCCGGATGGGCGAATAGAAGGTATCCTTTCCACCGGTCATCATCCACCTTAGCCGGTAATAGAATACAGGCACATGGTTAAAGTTAACCGGATCATCAACCGTATAAGTAGCGGGAGTTATATGCTTTGCAGGCGTATCGGCAAAACTTCCGAATTGCGTTCCATCGGCCGACCACTGTACGGTATACCTATTTACCGCGGTATCTATAAGTGAATACCATTGTGTTCTTATTATGCCACCGCCATTCCGGTAGGCAATAAAATTAAGATAGTCTACCCCAGCAGACAAGTTACCAGTTGGCCCGCCGTTATTAAACCAAAATTCAGAAAAAGGCTTTACGCGTACCTGGGCGTAGTAGCCTTTATCATAAGGCACCCATTGCACTGAGCGGTAAGGATAATAAGTGAACACCCCACCCGTATCATCGGCAAGCGTGCCATTTTCGGCATTGCCATTATTCGTATTATCATATTGGGTAAGGCCGAGTGTATAAGCATCCTTAATAGGTGTGCAAGATGGGCACGACTTGTCGTTGATCACCTTTACCACCTCGCTGTCCAGCAAAAACAACCTGATACCAATACTATCTGTGGCACTTTGCGGAGCTTTTATGGTATAGCTGCGCCCCGTGACATATTGGGTACCTCCCGGGTTACTCAAAGTATCCTGCTGATAAAGAGTGACGGCTGTATTGCTGATATTCTGCCCGTTTGGCTGGACGGAAGCAAGCAACTGGTTTGCCTGGATAAAATCCGTCCATTGATCACCATTAAGGTCATGTGTTAATGTTACTACCTCACTCGCAGGCAGTATAGGTGTGCTAAGATCATAGACATGTATATCATCTACCGCCAAACCCTCGAATGTAACCCCGGGATCAGCTGCCAGCACAAAACGAAAATGAACGGTAACACCTGGCCCCGGCTGTGGTAAAGGAATAGATGCTACATGCCAGCGGGTAAAGCCTATGGTGTTCCATACATCGAATGTAGAATCATACCAGTTAGTACCCTGCCCATCTGCGCCCAGCTTTTGCCAGGTTTGCCCGTCAAAAGAGCATTCCACATAAGCGGCATCACACAGGGCATTCCCGCAATTTTCTATATCCAGCGCGGCACTGAAACTGAGCATAGGCTTAGCCAGTTGCGAGATATCAAAGCAAGGCGAATACAGGTATGAGGTTTCCAGGTTGTTATAATTCCCGGCAAGGTTCGTTTTCCATGCTTTAGTGCCACTGGCGGCCTTATTTATTTTAGAAGATGCTGGGGTACCGTATTTCCACGAGCTATTAAAACCGTCGCTATAATAGCCCCCATCGCCTGTTTCAAAGTTCTCCAGGTATGGATAAGTGCTGATGACCGGGCTATTCCGGAAATGATAGTTCAGAATACTGTCGTTTGATAAATAGGTGTCACCCGGTTCACTCAGCCATACATTCAGGCTATGGGTTACTCCTTCTGCCATGCTAAGTGGTTGGGTGAACGTGTAATTAACATAGCCCTTCGCTGCAATGGAGTCAATAAGCCCTGTATACGTGGTACCGCCATCTTCTTTATAAAACAGCTGCACATTATGAATGGTGTAGTTAACCCCATTGTGCACCTGCACCACCAGCGGCTGGGTAGCAGGCTGCCCGCAGTTAGTGGGTGAGGGAGATACTACACTTGCCATTGCTGCATCGTTAGCCACAGTATACAGCCTGAAATTATCTATGGTGATGCCGCTGCCGTAGTTTACTGCTGCAATTATCGAGGTATCATTCTGCCCGAAAGACACCTGGCAACCGGGCGAGAAGTTACGGCCAGATAATCTTACAGCATCTGTAAGCGAGAGCGAATTGACATGGATCAAGGTACCAGGATATGCAACCAGGTCATACGCATAAAGCGGCGCCCACGCCGCGGTATCGCTGGCGCGCGCCAAAACAACGTTACCGGTTGCAGTGGCGGGCGTGCCATGCAGCATGTAGTCAAAATCCACCCTTACCTCTGTAGTACCAGTATCATACCGGGCAAGGTTAAAAGTGCCGACAAATGTATTGTCACTACCCTTGTGACCGGGCAGTTTTTCATCAAGGTTTACAGACCTGCTGCCGCTGATATTTATCTCGTCACTGACATACGAGCGCAGCCGTCCGGAATCATTAGTGTTAAAGTAATCCCAGTGGCCATTTGGAGATATACCGATGGAGTCATGTATTACCGAAATAGAGTCCATTGTTTCAAAATCATCGAGGAATGGCGTAGCAAGGTTTATGGTATCATTGGGGATATTGTGTAGCGTAAACGCCAGCGTATCGTTGTGGTGATCAAGGTCTGGCAGATCAAGATTGTGCACAGCCACCCTCAGGTGATAGGCGCCGGTATCAGACATATCCAGGCCAGGAATGCTCACAACTATACTATCATCTGCAGGAATAATAACCGGCCCGGCTATAAATTGCCATGCACCACCATTTACCTGCCACGACAACGTATAATTGGCACAGCCAAGTGTATATAGGTCCCTTACACTGACCTTTAGAGTGGTATTTGAGCCAAGTTGTGTGCTGGTATACATACGTCCATTGCCCGGCGCCACCACCTTCTCCAGCATCAGGTCGCCCGATGAAACCGGGTTAGTGCAGTTGCCTGAGTTAGCTGTAACTATCGCCGCCACACTTCTGTATCCGGGCAAGCCACTTATTACCGGCTGAACGGCAACGTAAGACCGCTCATTCAGCGGCATACCACTAAATGAGTAAGCAGTATCTGCAACAGAATCTACCACCTGCATATAGTACCCAACTTTTCGCAACAAATAATATGAGGAAGCATTAAGAATTGGCGGCCAATGAATGTTTATATACCCGGGGCATTGAGCCGCATCCAGCGAAACTACTGGCTGTGTATTGATCGCGAACCTGCCGGAGGTAACTGTTTCACCAGTACTATTCCGCTTAACCCTTACAAGGCACTGGCCAGTATTCAGGTTTAAGGGCATAAAGTCGCAATTCTTGGCGTAGGCAGGTACCGCATCAGATACGGTAAACCAGTTAGCTCCATTATCTGCTGATACCTGCACGGTATAGGTGCTGCCATCATCGGCAGCATCCCAGAAAATCCGGATGCTGTCTATATTCGACAATTGTTCGCCACCTATCGGATAGGTTAGCTGCAATGCCCTGGGCTGTATATCATAAGCCACTACATAATGCTGCGGGCCGTAAGGAACATTATACCCCTTTGTTTTGATAACATAACTGCCTGCGGCAGGGTTATTTATGGTAACCTGCTCCACGTTGTTGATGTGATCCGCTTGCTCAGTAGCATAGTTATTTACATTAGCAGGTGTCGGATCAAGTACCAATGGCAGATGAATAGCGTTAGCCGGGTCTTTTACGGTAATATCCAGGTCATTTACAAGCGCTATGGCTGCTGTAGGATTTGCAGGTAAGTCGTTCCAATATAGCATGACCTTTAACTGGCTGGTATTCGCCGGTACCGTTATCGAAAACGATTGCGAATCGCCGTTATTTATATCACTGCTATTATAATGCCCGCCATCTATGATCTTTAATGAGCGGTTCAGGTCCATGCTGCCGAAGCCATAGCTATAATCGGGCCCTGGGTTACCAATATCAAGCGCACCATCGAGCAATATTGCTTTCAAAAGATCTGCACGTGGCTGAGTTCCTCCGTTTATCTGTTTGTAGCGCTGAGTCAGTACTGCCAGGCCGCTCACCACCTGCGGTGATGCCATACTTGTACCGGCAGACCATTCGTATTCATCTAGGCCTGTTGTAGAATACGCGCCAAGCCCGATGGCAACGATCTCTGGCTTAATACGGCCGTCATTTACAGGCCCACGCGACTCATCGCCAGCCTGGATTAAAAAATCAGTGATGCTGCCTACAACTACAATATTCTTGGCAGGCTGATAACCACCGCCTACGGTTGCAAACCCAGGTGGGTATGGGGAGCAATTATTGCCACCATCATTCCCCGAAGCGAAAACATGCAGTACATAAGGATATTCAACAGACAAAGTGTCGAGGAATTGGGAGTAAACATCATACGTACCCGCATAGCTGCAACTACCAGCAACCACTTCATATGAGTTGTTGGTGATCGTCATATTGAAATCGCGGTACATGGCGCCGGTTGCTGGCAAAATGAGATCGTAGAAATAGTCTACGAGCGATACATGTGGCGCTATGCCTGCCGAAAGCGGATCGATATTTGAAGCGCCACCTGTTATACCATTTACAAACTCACCGTGGCCCGACGTAGGTGAAGGATTAAAATTGGTAATGCGGTCTTTCATATCCGCATGAAAAACACCCGATGCATCATCGCCAACGCCAACGGTAACGCTATCACCACTCAAGCCATAACCACCATACACAGGAGGCGCTACCGCAACATTACCTTTTACTGCGGGGCGCGACTGAAGGTCGAGCGGCACAAGGCCGGTAACAGGGCTTAAATACCGCACACCATACCATTGTGCCAGCGAGCGCACGTTGGAAGCCTTGATAGTTATTTTATAATTACCATACTTTTCTACAGGCCCGGCAACTATCTTGCCACCCACATCTGAAACAAACTGCCTGATAACCGTAACGTCAATACCCGGGTAAAAAGAGACCAGTACCTGCATATCGCCATCGGCAGTATTCACTTTATTCCATAGATATTCACCAGCCTTCCATTCTGGCTGTGTATTAATAATGCTGTATATTGGTGCATCGCCAAGGTCAGTGGTAACCAACGGCCGTTGTACCAATGCCGTATACGTATTATCAGGTAGATAATCCAGCAATATAATACCCTTTGCCTTTAACGCTCCGCGCTGGGCTTGTGTCGGCCGTTCATTAAAATGAATAAGCACCTGGGCTGGTTCTTTACTTGCCGGCATGGCACTTATACTGTCCAGCCATTTATGTGCGTTTGGTGCAACTGAGACCGGGCCTGATTGCAGTTTAATTACATGTCTGTGTTCAGGCTCCTGCGCTATTATATTAGCGCCAGATAAAATAAAAACTGCCAGTAAGAAAAGATATAGAAACCTAACAGGGCATAAACTTTTGATCATGATATAGAATTATAGACGCTTACTAACCGGCTTATCTTGAAATCAACTATACAAATTACTAAAAACACTTAATATATTTGTCATAGATAAATAAACGTTGAAGTTACGTTTAAAGTATTTTCCCTGAACCTGTGAAGTGTGCTTTCCTATTGATTTTGTGCTTTGTGCTACTATAAGTAAATTTGGCATATACTTTTCCTTCAAAAATTCCGGTATTACTTTGCAATTAACCGTCCTATACTTTTGCGCATAATGAGGATAAACCATCGGGTTATTAAAGAGGCTTTACTGATCAGGAGAGTGGAGGAGACGTTTTTAGAGCTGTTTTCACAGGGCAAACTCAATGGCACCGTTCATACCTGTATAGGCCAGGAATTTTCAGCGCTGGCATTTGCCGGTCAGCTCAGGAAAAGCGATTTCATCTTCTCTAACCACCGGTGTCACGGGCATTATCTTTCATTCACAGGTGATACATATGGATTAATGGCTGAACTGATGGGCAAGAAGACCGGCGCCAGCGGCGGTGTGGGCAGCAGCCAGCATCTTTGCCACGATAATTTTTATACCAATGGCATACAGGGTGGCATTGCACCGGTATCTGCGGGGTTTGCGTTGGCCAATAAATTGAGAAAAGACAAGAGCGTTGGTATTGTGTTCATCGGTGATGGCACCTTAGGTGAAGGTGTGCTTTATGAAACTATGAACATCATCTCGAAATGGGAGTTGCCGCTACTCATTGTTTGTGAGAATAATTACTATGCCCAGTCCACCCCTCAAAGTGTGAACCTTGCCGGCAACATACTTGCGCGTGCTGAAGCTTTTGGCATCATGGCTAAAAGCAGTGATACATGGAATGTGGATGAGCTGATGGAAAGCGCTGAAGAATCAATAAATTATGTACGCAACGAATGCAAGCCGCTATTTCACCTGGTAAATACGTACAGATTGAAAGCCCATTCAAAAGGAGATGATGACCGCGGCAAGGAAGAAATAGACAGTTACCTGGAAAGGGATTTCCTGCACCGCTTTGCGAAGGAAGATCCTGCCACTTACAATAAATATCTTGAGAAAACCAACGATACCATAACGCTCCTATTGCAGCAAATAGAAAACGACAAGGAGCTAACGTTGGAAGAGTATTTCCATCCACAACCCGAAACTACTGATACTTCATGGAAAGAAGTATTGCCAATAAATAAACGGCAGGTAGAACTGATCAATGAATTCTTTAAGCAAAAAATGGTTGCCGATGACAAAACAGTATTCATAGGCGAAGACATATTATCGCCGTATGGCGGGGCGTTTAAAGTAGCCAAAAATCTGTCCGAATTGTTCCCTGAACGTGTATTATCCACACCTATCAGCGAGGCGGCAATTACAGGCATATCCAATGGTCTGGCATTAGCAGGGTTTAAACCATATGCCGAGATAATGTTCGGAGACTTTATGACGCTGGTAATGGACCAGCTGATCAACCATGCTTCCAAGTTTCACCACATGTATAATGGCAAAGTCAATTGCCCATTGGTAATAAGAACGCCTATGGGCGGCGGCAGAGGCTATGGGCCTACTCACTCACAAACGCTGGATAAATTCCTTGTCGGCATTGATAATGTAACAACTGTTGCATTAAACTCACTGATCGATCCCAGTATCATCTATGAATCGGTACACGCGGAGAAAAATCCGGTGGTGATTATAGAAAACAAGCTGGACTATGGAAGAAAAATAGGTAATGCTATGGTAAGAAACTATTCCATATTGCGAAACGAAGCAAAATACCCCATCATTAAAATAACACCACAACTGTCGAAACCAACAATTACCATAGTGACCTACGGCGGCATGGCAGACATGGTGGTACGCGCCATCAATAGCATATTTATAGAAACAGAGGAGGCAGCGGAAGTTATTATACTCACCAGGATACACCCGATTGACTATGCAGAAATAATCAGGTCTGTAGAGGTAACCGGCACGTTGGTAGTTATTGAAGAAGGCAGTAAAACAAATGGTATTGGCAGTGAAATAATAGCGAGTGTATTAGAACAAACAGGGAGACCCATGATCGTGAAAAGGATAGGTGCATTGCCGGTGCCGATTCCTGCAGCAAGGTCGCTGGAAAATGTTGTATTGCCATCACCGGAACTCATCATAAAAGAAATATTAAATTTAAGAGCTGAATGAAAGTTATACACGGCATATTAGTGCCACAAGAGTCTGTTAACGATGAATATCTTACCGTGGTAGGATTGAATTTTGCCAATGGCGCTGCTGTAAAGAAAGGTGACATTGTAATGGAGCTGGAAACCTCGAAAGCAATAGCAACTGTAGAAGCCAATGCCGATGGGTTCATTACTTATAATTGTGCGGATGGAGATGAAGTAGAAGTGAACTCAATGATTGCGCAGATCTGGGATGAACAACCAGCTATAACAGATATCAAAGTAATCCAATCAACACAACGAAAAGCAGATAACCAATCGGGAAATACCACCCAAACTTTCAATACAGAATTTTCTGCAAAAGCGCTGAAATTGATGGAGCAAAACAACCTTTCAAAAGAGCTTTTTACCCGGTACGATTTTGTAAATGAACAAGTAGTACTTAATCATCTAAACCCACAGAAGCAAACCGCAAAGGCTGAAAGCCTGAAAGTAAAAAAGGAAGGCACAAATAAACTGCCCGACAATGTAACCGTCTCTAAGCTGAGCGCCAGCAAGAAAAGGGAAATTGAATACCTGTCGTCTGTGCAAAGCAGCGGCCTGGTAAGCACGATATATATTGATGTAAATACTGGCGGTATTCTGAATACCATCAATGAACAGCTAACCTATTTTAAAGACTCGCTTTTGCCGCTTGTGGTTTATGAATGTTCAAGGCTACTTCTTAAATATCCTGCACTAAATTCGTTCTATACGGAACAAGGTGTTGCCACATATAAAGACGTGCAGGTGGGCGTGGCCGTTGATATAGACGACGGGCTTAAAGTGGTAAAGCTGCCCGGCACATCAACGCTTGGCATTCAAGAAATAGAGCACCGCATTTTCGACCTATCCAATAAATATCTTGACAGGAAATTGACCAGTGCCGATCTTACGGATATTACGTTTACTATTACCGATCTGTCTGCCGATGTGTTCATGTTCACACCGTTGATCAATAAAGCAAATTCAGCGATACTGGGAATCTCTAAAATTGATGCGATCTTAAACCGGACGATCGTAAGCCTTTCATTCGACCACAGGGTAACAGAAGGGAAGATTGCGGGTAACTTTTTATCAGAGCTGAAAGCACGCCTGGAAAGCTACTCTCTTTCAAAGAAAACAGCCACTCAAAATCTTACTTGCTATAAATGCCTCAAAAACATTTCGGAAGACATGAACGATGTGGGCTTTATTAAAGTGGTTACCGGACGCGGCGAAGAAAAGCTGATCTGCGATCTATGCCTCTTCAATTTTTAAATTAATGACCGATGGATGAAGTAAGAAATATTGTAGCCACTTTTGTAAAAAAAGATCCTGCCGAGATCGGTGATAATACACTGATCAATAAACGGGTTGTTTCGGGTTCAATATTGGTACATAGAATGTATGCTGCTATAAACAATGCGGGCTATGCTATAAAAGATTACAATGACATAAATACCTATGGTGAGCTATTAGCAAGGTTGAACGGAACACCTGCAACAAGCCAGGCCGTATCCAGCGCTCCACGTTACTCCCCTGCCCCAACAATAGAAAAGGCTACCGGCATTGATATTGAGGACATCTCCAACTTTCCGCTCGTTGCTGACTTCAGGGAAGATGATTTTTATGTATCCAATTTTACCAGCCAGGAAATTGCTTACTGCATTTTAAAAGGTAAGCCCATGGAAAGTTTTGCAGGACTGTTTTGTGCTAAGGAAGCGCTTTGCAAAACCAATGAGCATATACGGCAAATACCTTTCAACGAAATAGAAATAAAGCACGATGATAACGGGAAACCTGTATATTCCGGGTATACTATTTCGATAGCTCATACCAGCCAGTTTGCCATTGCGGTAGCTATTGCAAATGAAGGGGGCAAACCACAACCAGCAGTCAATTCTGAATTAAATAACCTTGCAGAAAAACAAGACCTAAAAATAGCCGCTCTAAGAAGAATGGTGTTCTTTTCTTTACTTATCGCCATACTGGCAGTCATTCTTTGTGTAGTGTTATTGAACAAGAGTGTTTAACCTACCCTAAAAACTGGAAATATAATAAAGCAACTGCGGCTACAGTCATCAGTACAAAGGTGGCAATGCCCAGTATGTTAGACCGCTTTCCATTTACATGCTCGCCCATTATCTTCTTGTTGTTGCATATATGCAGCACTATAGCTATGATGACCGGGGCGGTGATGCCATAAAGGATGGCAGAGTATATGAGCGCCTTTATGGGGCTGATGCCCACATAGTTCATTGCCAGCCCTGCTATCAGCGATATGGCTATGATCTCATAAAACCCCTTAGCCTCATGCGGCTTTTTATCCAGGCCCATTTCCCAGCCAAAGGTCTCAGAGAAAACGTAGGACAACGATCCACTTAGCACCGGTATAGCAAGCAGCCCTGTACCTATAACACCAAAAGCAAATAGATAATAAGCAAGGTCGCCGGCAAGTGGCTTTAGCGCCTGTGCGGCCTGCTCTACCGTATCTATTTTGTGTGCGCCACCGGCGGCCAATACAGAGCCCGTGGTAAGAATGATAAAGAACATCACCAGGTTAGAGAACAGCATACCGATATTCACATCTGTTTTCATTTCATTGAACATCCGGCTGCTGGCTACCAGCACTTTTCTCTGCTTTTTTTGTTTCTCCTTTAGCTCCTCTACCTCCATTGTCGTTTGCCAGAAAAACAAGTAGGGGGAGATGGTAGTACCCAATATAGCTACAAGTATACCCAGGTAATCTTTGTTCATTTCTATATGCGGCACTACTGTAGCCTTTAGCACTGCAAGCCAGTCGGTCTTTGCAAAAAAAGGGACCACTAGGTATACCAGCAGCACCATAGCCAGGTATTTAAGTACGGCGGCGATCTTTTTATAGGGGAAAAATACAATGAAGATCAACAGCAGTATGGTGAAGCTTACACTAAAATATTCAGCGTTTACAGAAGGCACTATAAGATTGGCTACAGCGCCCATACCCGCTATGTCAGCGCCTATATTCATTACAATTGCTGGGAAACTGAACAGCAGCATGGTATACAATACCCACCGCGGATAATGTTTCTTGAGTATACCTGTTAACCCCATGGATGTAGCCAGGCCTATGCGCGCGCACATTTCCTGTATAGATGCCATGAGCGGAAAGGTGATGAGCGCCGTCCATAGCGTAGACAGCCCATATTGCGACCCAGCCTGTGAGTAGGTAGCTATACCAGACGGATCATCGTCGCTTGCCCCGGTAATAAGGCCAGGGCCAAGTATCTTTAAAAACTTCCTGATCGCTAAGCCTGCCTTGCTGGTCTTCATCAGGT
>JABDHF010000018.1 GCA_013285595.1 Bacteroidota bacterium | reverse complement strand
AAGACACTATAAAAGTAGAACCCTCTTTCCGCTGGATAGAGAATGGGCACATCTTCCTTTGGCTGCTCAAAGATACCTGCTGGGCTATGGTGTGGAAACCCGGGGGCATATTTATGATTTTCCCGACGCTAAGCGTGGCCTTTTATATTACGTGGAAATCGCGCCATATCCGCCCCGAACTATTTCATAATCTTGCAGTTTGCCTTTGGATATTAGCTAACTCTGTCTGGATGCTCACCGAGTTCCTGGGCATAGATAAAGATTACAAAAAGTATGCGGTCTTTATATTCCTGGCAGGCATTACACTGCTGCTTGTGTATTACATTTTCTTTTTTAGGAAAGACAGGCAGAAGGAAAAGGAATATGCGCTAAGCCTGAATGCAGTATAACATTTAGCTACTTTATTTTAAGCCTTTGCTTTTCATATAAACCAGAATTTCCGTTCTAAGCCTGTACCTGCTTGAATCAGTTCCATAGTTGCCTCCATTTAGCATATCGGTTACGGTCAGATATTGTATGTTACTGGTATCCAGATCTCTTTTGTAGCAGTACTTTGGAATGGTTGCATTTTTGTCGACAATGAGATATTTTACGACATCCATGTTTTCCATAATCAATGCATCGGTTAGTGCTCCATAACCGGGATAATAGGTACATTTATTGATATCAGCGCCTGCCGCAACCAATACCTTCACCCTGTCTATACAATCTTCCGGGCCTATAGCTGCCATCAATGGTGTTTCTATCAAATCGTTATGATCTTCTGTGTCTGCATGTATAGCATTTACATCTGCTCCATACCTTATTAGCAATTTCAGGGCTATAGTATCGCAGTTAAAAGTATACGTTAATGCGTCAAACAATGCATTTGTATCATGTTTTGTTCGCTTATTTGGGCTTGCTCCATGTTGCAGCAATTTGCCTGCTGCACCCAGTTTATTATTTACTATGCTGAGCGCCAGTAATGCTTGTCCAAATTTCGGCTCCTGGTAATCTACGTCAATGCTTTTATCTCTCAGTATTTTTTCGATCGCTGCAGTATCATCTGTTTCTACCGCTCTTGCAAGCCGAGCAACAGGGGTTTGCCGAAACAACTTAAAATCAAACCCGGGCATGTAATCTGGACCGCAGCCCGTACCGCCTAATGTAAGTATGCATAAAAGAAACAGCACCTGCTTTCCCATACTAAAATGTCTTTAATGTATGCCTCTCGCATCCAGCGCCTTTTGATAGGCGTGTGCATTTTTCAACTGCTCGTCAAATGTAGCTGCAAATACAGAGTGACCACTAAAATCTGCACTGGCGCAGAAGTACAAATAATTAGTCTGGGGAGCTTGTAATACTGCTTCGATCGAGTGTACTGATGGTGTGCAAATAGGCCCCGGAGGTAGTCCTTCATACATATAGGTATTATAGGGCGATTCGGTTTGCAGCATAGGCCCCGTTACCCTGCGTATGGCAAAGTCGCCTACTGCATATTTCACTGTTGGGTCGGCCTGTAGTTTCATGCCTTTGTGTACCCTGTTGAGGTATACGCTGGCTATATTGGGCTTATCATCATTCATATTGGTTTCTTCATCTACTATAGACGCCAGTGTTATCGCCTGGGTCGGTTTTAAGCCCTGGGCTTTAGCTTGTTGTTTTCGTGCATCGTCCCAAAAATGGGTATAGTTCCGCTCTATCTTTCTAAATGCCTTATCGGCACTTATGTTCCAGAAAAAGTCATAAGTATCGGGCATTACCAGGCACAATGCTGTATTGGTGTCCACATTAAACTGAGATAGGTAAGAAGCATCGCCCAGCATTTGTTTTAATGTGGCCGAGTCTGCTTCCAGGTTAGACGACAGCAGGTTAATAAGGTCTTGTTTGGTACGCAACTTATTAATAACCAGCTTCACAGGCGTTTGCCTGCCCGATCGCAGCATACGTATCATGTTGTAGTTGCTCATCGTGCCATTGATCTTGTACTTACCGGGGTGTATATGGGCAGGCAGCTTCGCCAGTTTTGCCAAAAAGTCAAAACTGAACATATCTGTAACAAAGCCGTCTTGCTGCAGTTCCGTTTTCACCTGGTCATAATTCCAGCCGGTATGTATATACAGGTACTCGCCCTTTGTAAAGGTGCCGGTAGCAGGCCCAAACGCCTTGAAAGCAGCCACGAGCCCCAATACAATGATAATGAGCAGTATATAAAAGCCTAAGCCTCTTTTCTTTTTAGCCGCCATGCCGCTAATTTAATGGATTAGTAAATAAGAACAGCTAAAAGCTAAAAATGTTAAAACACTAAATAATAGCGGAGCGTTTAAACCCGGCACAATTTTTTTGCTCTAACTACTATAACCAAAATGAAATAAACCATGAAAAGTATGAAAAGAATGTTGTTTATGCTGGCTATTGCACTCACATGCGGCGCATTTACCAGCAATGCGCAAATTGTAGTAAATGTAAGGCCGGCACGCCCGCACTATGAGCGTGCAGTAGCCCCAAGCCCGCGCCACGTGTGGATAGACGAAGAGTGGGAGCCACGTGGTAATACCTATGTATTTACCGGCGGGCATTGGGCAGAGCCACCACATCCCGGTGCAGCCTGGGTAGCCGGCCGCTGGTCAAAAAAAGGCCGCGGCGAATACTGGAAAGCCGGCCACTGGCGTTAAAAATCTGATCCTCACATTTGTGAGGATTTTTTTTGCCTATACTTATACTGTGCTGTAAGCTTTGCACTCGCGGATACCCGATACCAACTTTTTCCTGCTATTGTTCGTACATTTATTATAGTTAGCAATAACTACCTGTAAATGAAGCGAATTGTAAACAAACACCCCTTGGCTATCCGCTGGTTTCACTGGGTCAATTTTCCTGTGCTCACTATTATGATATGGAGCGGGTTGCTTATCTATTGGGCCAATGATGTTTACAGGCTTGGCTGGGGAGATACCACACTGCTCAAGTTTTTTCCACAGTCGTTTTACGATGCGCTGCATGTACCCTTCAAGCTATCTACCGGCATGGCGTTCCACTTCTTTTTTATGTGGTTCTTCTTTCTGAACGGAACTTTATATGTGCTCTACACTGCCATATCTGGCGAGTGGCGTTACCTTCTGCCAAACAAACACTCCTTCAAAGAAGCATGGCTGGTAGTACTGCACGACCTTCACATACGTAAAACAGCCCCACCACAAAACAAATACAATGCTGCCCAGCGTATTGCCTATACTGCCATTGTAGTAATGGGCTTCGGGTCTATAATTACCGGGCTGGCTATATACAAACCTATACAGCTTTATTGGTTGTGTGCTTTATGTGGCGGCTATGAATGGGCGCGAATCATTCATTTTGCGCTAACTATAGGTTACGCGTTGTTTTTCCTTATTCATGTAGGCCAGGTAATACTTGCCGGGTGGAACAACTTCCAGGCAATGGTGACTGGCTTTGAAGTAGAAAAGACAGATGATATAGTAGCAACGTCCGCACCGGTTTTTGCTGACGATGAGCATAAAATAAATGAAGTAAAAAATGAATAGCCCTGCAAATAAAGTACCCAAAAAACGAACCGTAGAGCAGGAGATCAGGCGGCGCACCATCATCGCCTTCTCTGTTTTCTTCGTGTGCCTTGCCTGCGGTGGGTTGCTTTTTGCAAGGTTATATAATGAGCCTGCGGATGCAAATAATGTGCAGCCAACATTAAGGGGCGGGCTCAAGGCCAATGAAAAAATGTTTAGCCTCTTTTATAGTAAAACAAGAGAGGCGAAAAAATTCCCGAAGTCAGATGCCGTGAAAAAGGTGCGCGTAAACGGAGATGTAGGCATGGACGGAGAGCTGGACACAAGCTGGCGACTGAGGGTAGTGCGCAACCCCGGTGACACACTGTCACTAACCATAGACGATATAAAAGCGCTACCCAAAACAGAGGTAGTATTTGACTTTAAGTGCGTGGAAGGCTGGAGCCAGGTGACCTGGTGGGGAGGGGTACGCTTTAGCGACTTTATGAAAAAGTACAACCTGGTGCAGCAGACCGCTATGCACTATGTAGGCATGGTAACGCCCGACGAAAGCTACTATGTAGGCAACGACATGCCCAGTATGCTGCAACCACAAACCCTGCTTTGCTACGAAATGAACGGCAAGCCACTACCTCAAAATCAGGGCTATCCCCTCCGCCTCATCATACCCGTAAAATACGGTATCAAGCACCTCAAGCGTATAGGCGTTATGTTCTTCAGCAACGATAAGCCGGCAGACTATTGGGCAGAGCGGGGATATGATTATTTTTCGGGATTGTGAACGTCCGATTAACTTGGACTGCTTTGTAAGATCAGATGCCTTGTTTTAATTTTATTTCCCTGCCTGTCTTTACTATCTCCTCAATAAATGGATCTCCTTTTTCAAAATAAGCAGAGTTAAATATATGCGGTTCAATGTCAACAAATTTAATGTTAGCTAGCGATATTTTATGCCTATCATCTAATCTCATTCCCGAAAAATCGTCCGAAACAAGAGCTAAGTCAACATCGCTCCATTCGTGTGGAGTATTGCGCGCATAAGAACCAAAAAGTATTACTTTTTTAAAGCACACACCTAGTTTATTACATTCGGCTATGTAATCTGTTATATATTTTATGAGATCTTTTTTCGTAAACATTCGCTGATCTTTTTAATATAGTTAATACTATATTCAGTATAATCTTTTGTTGTCTGTTTCTTCAATTGATTCGTATAATCTGGGTATCTCCCTGACAGTTGATAATCATTTAAATCATCAAGAAAAGACAAATCATTGTCTGATAATCCAGTGTCTGCGGAAGACAACAGCTTCAATAGGTTATGTATAAATGGCGGTGTATTCCCGTTATTATTCTTTATCCATAAAGCCTTACAGATTTTCTCTAGATAAAGATGGCCAAAAAACAAGCTATGAGTATTTTGCCCGTCTTTAAATAGCAAACTCATAGTTAACTCATCATCTTCAGAAGTTTTAAGCTAGTGGGCAATATGATCTTCTTTCGTCATCATCTTCCATGCAAAAGTAATAAAGTCCTATAAGGAAAAGAACATCCGTAATTGATAAATTAATATATATAATATACATTTTAAACAGCGCAAAATTCAGGAAAACACAAGTTCCTCCTCAGTTTCACATATATAACCACATGAAAACCCTAAGCTAGTCACCTTCTTCAAGTTTAGTACCGGTTTGTATAAAGCTGATCTTACGCTTCTTATACAAAGCCCCTAGCGTCATCTTAAAGGTCTTCTTGCTCATCCCGAAAAAGGCATGAATTTCATCCGGGCCGGACTTATCGTTGTAGGGCAGGTAGCCATTATTTTGCTGCAGCAGCGATAGTATACGCTCCTCCTCCCCTACCACCCTGGTATACCCCATCACTCCCGGCGATACATCTATCTTATTATCGGGCCGTATGTGCTTTACAAAGCCACTGAGTTTATCGCCTATTTCCAGTTCTTTAAAGACCTCGTTAAAATGCAGCACACCCAGGTGCTTACTATTGACGATCACCTTATAGCCAATGTCGGTTTTCTGGTACACCAGCACGCTCACTTGCTCATGTTCTGCAACCGTAAGCTCATAGTTACTCAGGTATTTATCTATCTTTTCGGTGGCTGTTACCCTGCCCGTCTTTTCGTCTATGTATAGCCGCACCAGCCGCTTGTCGCCGGGCTTCATCCTGTTCTCCTGCTGAGATATAGGTACAAACACATCCTTCATCAGTCCCCATTTTAGAAAGGCGCCACTTGCGTTTACGTCTGCTACTTCCATCATAGCTATATCGCCTACCGCTGCATAGGGGTGCAACGTGGTGGCTATCAGCCTGCCATCGTTGTCATGATAAACGAATACGGTTATTTCATCGCCGGGCTGCAGCCCATCGGGCACATAGCGCTTTGGTAGCAGTATCTCATCTGCCCCGCCATCCAGGTACATGCCGAAATCCACGGCCTTTACTACCTTAAGTGTATTGTATTGCCCTACCTGTACCATAGCTCAGCAATATACAGCTATTGCCCGAAAAGTTAAATAGCTGCATGTACTTTGCTCATGGTGAGCAGATAAGTAGTCTCTTCTGTAGCTACTACCCTATAGTTGCAATCCTTATGAATAGCCACCATTTGCCCTGCGCTTATTGTTTCAGAAAGTTCGTCGGTATTCACCTCAATAGCGCCATCTATTACCTGTATGCTCATGATACCTTCAGCCTTGTGGGGTAGCATTTCTGCACCTTTATGCAACGCCCCAAGCACTATGCGCATATCATCTGTCTTAAAGACGGTTATGCTGTTGCGGTCGCTTTTTTGCCAGGCATCTTCACTTTTTATCTGTTCGGTAAAGGCGTGCAGGTCTATTTTTACGCCTGGCGCATCTATAGTCCTTGCCCCCTGTGGGCGGTTGTGTGTGGCGTCGTTGTGTTTTTCATTCATAGCAGATAGTTTTCGGGTAGTGTTACAAATTTGTGCCAGTAACATGAACTGGTAATATAAGAAATGATAAACGAAGGTAATGAAAATGAAAAAGCCCCATTATGGGGCTTTAAAGATGTGTCTTTATGTTACAATACCTAATTCCATATCCCGTTCATCTCGGTCAGCACTATCGGTTTGCCATCGGTTATTATGATCGTGTGCTCATGCTGTGCCATAAAACCGCCCTTGTTCCCCACCATTGTCCAGCCATCCTGCAGGGTGGTGGCAATGGTAGAGGTGGTGGAAATAAATGTTTCAATGGCCACTACTGAGTTCTTCCTGAAGCGCGTATAATTAAAACGGTCGCGGTAATTTGCGATCTCCGCCGGCTCTTCATGCAGGCTTCTGCCAATGCCGTGGCCTGTCAGGTTTTTGATCACCTTATAGCCCCGCTTTTTCGATTCGGTTTCTATCAGGTGCCCAATATCTGCAATGCGCACACCACCCTTTATATGGCTGATGGCTTTTTGCAATATAGCCTTAGAGGCGTCGATCAGCTGCTGGTGGTGATGAATGTCGTTACCTAGCACAAATGAACCACCATTGTCCGACCAAAACCCATCCAGTTCTGCCGAGACATCTATATTAATAAGATCACCTTCCTTAAGGACGGTTTTATGAGAAGGAATACCGTGGCAAAATTCGTTGTTAACGCTTATGCACGTGTAGCCGGGAAATCCATAGGTTAAATACGGGGCCGACTTTGCACCCATCGCATTCAGTATCTGTGCGCCATATTCATCCAGGTGTTTCGTAGTCATGCCCGGAGCCGCGTACCGGCTCATCTCTTTCAGGGTCAGGGCAACAGCTTCGCTGGCTCTCTTCATGCCCTCCAGCTCAGACTCTTTATTGATAGACATAGTAGCGTTGTAATTATCGATGATTCAAATAAAGGGTGCGTGCAGGAAAAACTTACGCTTTCCTCTTTATGCCGCAACCAATAGATTTGGTCACTTTAGGGTCTATTTCTTTGCCGGCAACCATAGCGTTGATAGCGTCTTCTACATACATTTTCTTATAGCTGCCCGGGTCGCCTGGGTTGTCGTTCATTGCACCTTTGTATACCAGCTTATTTTGTTTGTTGAACAAAAATACTTCCGGGGTATGACTGGCGCCAAAAAGATCGGCCATATTATCATCAACATCTACAAGGTAAGGAACGGAATACTTTTGAGACTTTGCATACTGTATCATAGCGTGGTAAGAGTCCTGATCGCCACGCTGTGCCTCATTTGAGTTGATGATGACCATACCAACATGATGCGCTGCCGCATAGTCTATTACCTTCTGAGTGATTGGCTGGTTCTTGATCACGAAAGGGCAGGTATTGCACGAAAACATAACAAGCAATCCGTTTTCTTGTGAAGCCGCTTTCAGTGTAGTTCCCGAACCGCTCGCGCTGCGGAGTGATACGTCCATTGCCGGGAGCATATCTCCAGGGTTAAGCTTATCGCCGGCCTGGGCGTAGGTAGCTATTTGGGTGGCTATCATTATCGTAAAAAACGAGGCTACCGTTAGTGCAATTGTTTTCATATTAAATTGTTTTGTGTAAAAATACAGCATTGCGCCAAACAAGCAATGCCCGAAATGTTAGGATTATCCAAAATGTAGGCTACTTAGTCTCCAGGCTTATATTTTCATCTCCCAGCTCATAAGGCAGGTAGGTGACAATGAACTGGAACATTTCGTCAGTAGCCTTCATGCTGCCATTACGGTCGCGTACCAGCTGCGGCGGGCTGAAGGGGTTATTCAGGTTTTGCTTGGTATTATCATAAACGCCCTCGGCTATGATGGTGCTGCCCTTGGGTATCTTCACCATCTTCTTAAACGTATAGAAATACTGCCAGTTAAAATCCCAACGCGGAATGGAAATGAGCTTAATAGTATCGCCGGATGGAGACACGGCGTAAGCTTTGAAAGTCTTACCCAGCAGGTGCATGTGTGGGTTAACGGTAAGAATGGAAATATCGAATGGCACGGTGAATTTACTGTACACCTGCTTTATGGTATTAGGGAGTATTACCAGGTCGGGCTCCACAGGCGCTACACCCAGTGTGCCCAGTTGGAACTCTTGTGCAGGCCTTTTAGGCGGGGATTTAGCGAAGAAGATGTTGATGTACGAACTATCCCACACATCATCTTTTTTGGTAAAACCATAATGCAGATCGTTAAGCAGGAATGCGCCTTTGCGTGGCAACATATACCCACCAATGCCTTCAGGATACTTTTGGCCTATGACACCAGGCAAATAATTGACCACAGATTTTTGCAGGACAGGGTAAGAACCATCATCATTCGATAGGCCAAGTTTTTGAAATGCCTGTAGCAAGGAAGATGTATCTTCTACCATGTTCACTACTCGCTCACCGGCAAAAACATCTTTCTTTTTGTCAAACTCATACTTCACCATATCGCCATTCACATGATGAACTACATTATGGTTGCCCGGCATAAACTCTATAAGGCTGGCAAAAGTATCTGTGCCTAATTCAAAAGGCACCTTTATCAGCAGGAACTTATCGAAACCATTACCCTTCAGGAAGTAGGGCTGCACAGGTATCCTCATGTCAGGTGTACCAATGTCAGAACCGACGGGATATTTAGGCAGAGCAGGCAGCTTATCTTTCGGCCCTTCGGGAGCGCCTTCGCTTGCCCATTTATCCAGTATCTTTATATCGCGGTCGCTGAGTATGCGCTGGCCTACGAATTCCCGGTACTGAGGGTCCGCAGGCCACGGGGGCATTATGCGCTCTTTGGTAACATAGGCACACGCCCCGGCATTCTTTCGGGCATCTTCATAAGTCACAAGGGCAAAATGTGCACTGCCACCGGGCCGGTGGCAAATACTGCAATTGTTATATAATATAGGCGCTACCTGCTCAGTAAAGGTTACCGTATCGGGTATAGCATCTTTATTGTTGCAGGCAGTATGAAGCAGCGCGATAAGCACACAGAATAAGATGCTCATACATAGTTTGCGCCGTGTATAAAGCAAGACATTATCTTGTATTTTTCTACAGATACTCATCATCATCTTCGTGAGACAATTTGCCAAGCAAGATACTTACATTGAGCTCGTAACCCAATAAAATTATGATGGTATTTAACCACACCCAAACCATAAAGGCAATGAGCGTACCTATGGAACCATATATCTTGTTGTAATTAATAAGGTGGTTCACAAGGAAGAAAAAAATGGATGTGGCTAATACTGACGTAATGGTAGCAAACACAGACCCCGCGGAAACAAAGGTGAACTTATGCCTCAGCGACGGCCCATAAGTATAAATCATAGATACGGTAACAAAAACCAGTAAGCCGAGTATAAGAAAGCTAACCATCTTTACGGCCAATACGCTATGGAATATTTTATTGATAAACGGGTTCAGATCGCGGCTTTGGGCTATGAGAATAGCCAGGCCCAGAATTATAATTACTATCACCGCAATGGTAAGTTTCACCGCAGTCCATCTGCGTTGCACACCCGTACGCTCTACATATAGCGACATGCTGTTGTCGAAGCTGCGCATGAGCCCCATAATACCGTTTGAAGAAAAGAAAAGTACCAGGATGACGCCATATCCCAGTGCATCGTGGTGCTGGTTGTCCATAAAGTCAACAACAACATTGCGTACGCTACCATAGATATTACGATTGGGCGACAAAAGCTTTATGGTATTTAATATGGTCTGCTCCACATTCTTCAATGGCAAAAATGGCACCAGCGAGAACAGGAACAAAAAAGTAGGGGGCATAGCCATCAGGAAGTTATAAGTAACGGCCGCAGCACGCTCCTGCAACTTCAGCGTTTTCAGTTCCCTGAAAAAAAATTTCCCTACTTCATACAACGATGCGCCATTGAGCCCGGGAAGCATAACACGGTGCGCCTTTCGGAACAGGTAGCGCACCGGCTGTAATTTCAA
Organism: Bacteroidota bacterium; assembly: GCA_013285595.1. GTDB lineage: Bacteria > Bacteroidota > Bacteroidia > Chitinophagales > Chitinophagaceae > Nemorincola. Next base: position 30,485 of record JABDHF010000018.1, on the reverse strand, counting down.
TATATGTATTTTCAATGTTTATTAATGGTTACCGCAAAGGTAAGAATGTGCAGGCAACGAGACGGATGGATATATCAATCGATATTTGCCCGCATAATGATCGCAGATTCTACAAATTCTTCAAAATAAAATCAGTCATCCGGGTATACAAATGATAGCGCGTGTTACCACCGGAAATGCCGTGAGATTTATCAGGGTAAAACTCACACTCATATTGCTTGTTAGCATTGATCAGTGATGTATTCATCATTACCGAGTTCTGGAAATGCACATTGTCATCTCCAGTGCCATGTATGAACAGGAATTTCCCTTTCAGGCTGGCAGCCATTTTTTCCGGGGCGTTATTGTCATAGCCTTCCTGGTTTTCCTGTGGCGTACGCATGTAGCGTTCGGTATAGATGTTGTCGTAAAAGCGCCAGTTGGTAACCGGTGCCACCGCTATCGCTGCTTTAAATACATCATTCCCTTTAAAGATACAGGTGCTGCTCATAAACCCGCCGTAGCTCCAGCCCCATATACCTATACGGTCTTTGTCTACGTACGATAGTTTACCCAGGTTCTTAGCCACAGCTATCTGGTCGTCGCTTTCATACTTGCCCAGCTGCAGGTAGGTTTTCTTCCTGAATGCCTCGCCTCTCAGGCCAGTGCCAGTGCCATCGGCACAAACTACTATATAGCCCTTCTGCGCCAGCATCTGGTGCCAGAAGAAGTTACCTACCGGAAAGCGGTCAGCCACTTCCTGCGATCCCGGCCCGCTGTACTGAAACATCAGCACCGGGTACTTTTTATTGCTGTCAAACCCCGGTGGTGTAATTATCCATGCGTTCAGGTTGGCTTCCACACCTTTTATCTTCATAAAATGGATGTCACCCATTGCATACTTTTTCATCTTTGCCTCAAGCTCACTATTATCCTCAAGCGTACGGATGACGTTGCCCTTAGCATTGCGCAGGTAATAGACCGGCACTTTGTTTAGCTGTGACGATTTGTCAAGAAAATAATTATAGCCTTCACAAGGGGTGATGACATGAATGCCCTTTTCAGGTGTCAGGCATTTTTTGCTGGTACCATTCCAGCTTACTGCATATAACTTACGCTCAAGCGGGGATGTCTCTGCCGATGTATAGTACACCAGCTTTCGGGGTATATCTATACCTGTGAGTGCATCCACATCATAGTTACCTTCGGTAAGGTCAGTCAGCTTCTGTTTGCTCCAGTCCCAGTTATACAGGTGGGCATACCCGTCGCGCTCACTGGCAAGTATCAGGGAGTGCCCGTCTGGCAAAAACGTTATCTCGTCATTAACGCTGATGTAGCACTTGTTCTTTTCAGAGTAGATTACCGACGACGAACCATCCGCCGCATTTGTCAGCAATAGCTCCAGCTTATTTTGAAGCCGGTTCATCCGGTACACACAAAGCTTGCCAGGTTCTGCGGTCCATTTTATGCGCGGTATATACTGGTCTGTCTCTTTGCCTATGTTAGCATTTACCGATAGCTTTTTTTGCACATCGTATACCTTGATCTGTATGATAGAATTGCGCTCTCCGGCCTTAGGGTATTTATACGTGTATTGCTCTGGGTATAACCCTGTATATTTGGCAAGGGTATATTCCGGCACCAGGCTTTCGTCGAACCGGTAATAAGCAAGGTAGCTGCCCTCGTTCGACCATTCAAATGCCCTGGTAAACGAGAACTCTTCTTCATATACCCAGTCGCAATTGCCATTGATTATCTTGTTCTTCTCACCATCAGTAGTCACAGGTACTACCACATCTTTCTGAAGGTCTTTATAATAAAGGTTGTTGTTCTTTACAAAACCTACCTTTTGCCCATCGGGCGAAAACGTGGCGTGCAGTACCTTATCATAGTCCAGCAGTTTTATACTCCCTGCGGCAATATCATAAACATATACCCTTTGCAACACGGACCGGCGGTAAATATTCTGGCCTTCGGCAAGCAGCAGCATTTTCTGCTCATCCTTACTGAAAACGTAAGCGTCGATGTTTAATTCGCTACCTCCAAATTTCTGCGCCTCATTATCAAATAAAGTCTTTTCCTGCTTGCCCGTTTCAAGGTTATACACCCGAATGAATGTATGTTTTCCATCATGGTCTATCTGGGTATAGTGCGCGCCATCTTTCATGGCATTAAACCCCGGTACGTCTTTAACCCTGAACGTATTGTTCTTCCACAGGTCGTCCATGGTTATCTGTTTGCTTCCCTGGGCAGATGATACGAACGAAGAAAATAAGGCTATAAAAAGCCATAGCATTTTATGCATAATAAATGATTAGACCGCATAAAAATAATACGTAAAGGGGAGAATGCGCCCTATGGCAAATTTAAAGTGCGTGGGATATTTAGGGTTATTTAAAGATCTGGCATGGATTTTTTCATATCTTATTTTAAGAAGCAATATCAATATTTTAGTTAAAATTCATATGAAAAAATAATTAGGCTATAAGAAAAAATAATACTAAATTTAGATAACTACGCAATTAAATAACTAAAGAATGAAAAAAGTAAAAAAGCATGTCTTTTTGCTGGTGGGTATTGTTTTAGTATTGAGCACCCGGTGCCTTGCCATAGATGCCAGTTCGGAAGAGCTATTGTCGTTGATGAACCTGACGCCCGCTACCGCTACGCAAACCAGGATCACCTCCCTTTTAGGCCAGCCAACAAAGATAGAGGCCACAAAGAAAAGAACCATCTGGTATTACGACCACAATAACACTAAACTGGCGATCAGCTGGAACCTGAAAACTGAGCTGCTGGAAAAATTCTCCTTTAATTCTGAGGTGATAAAAAAAGCCGTATTTGACAATCGCTTATCAGCCAAACTACAGTCTGGCGCCACGGATGTGCTGCAGGCGCTGAAACTGCTGGGTACTCCCAAAGACATGACCATTAAAAAAGCAACGCAGGAAATGCACTATGCTTATGAGCACAACGTGCTGCGCTTGTTTTTTCGCGACCGGATATTGGTAGATTACTGCCTGTATTAAGGCCCTGGGTTAATGTAAATATCAATAATCTATTGTTGCTTGTATGCCGCGGTCTATTAACCGCTCGGCTTGTGGGCGCAGATCATCGAAACTGCCCTTCTTTACCCCGCATTTTCCTTTATGGTGAATTATTAGGGCGCATTGCTCAGCCTGCATAGATTCATGGCCACATACATCTACCAGCGACTCTATTACCCAGTCGAAGGTATTTACATCATCGTTCCATACTATAAGGTTGTGCAGTTCCTGCTCTAGTATATCTATTTCCTCCGTTTCCTGGGTTTTCCATTGTGTACCGGAGAAAAAATCATGTCCACTGTTCATAGCGCAAAATTAAGAAATAAGTTTTGAATTTTATAGATGATGTTTTTACATATCGCTAACTAAAAACAGCCGCTATCTTTGCGCCTCATGGCAGATGATCAAAAGCAAGTATTTCTAACTCAATCACCTACGCGCTGGCAACGGTTCAAATGGACGTTCCGGATAGTGGTGTTCATTATGCTGCTGTTGCTGTTGATATTAGGTATGGCGATAACGAAGAACCTGTTTATTCCACCCGTACCGCAACTAAGATCAGACAATGCGCCCTATACAGCCATAATCAATACAGGAAAAAACGTCGCAATAGGCACCATAGACAAGAAATATGCTGGTTTTGGTAAATATATCTCAGGTAAAGCAGCACAGCTAAAACACATCCGGTACGTAAGCAAAGCGGATAGCCTGCATTCTATGGCCGCACCCGTAAGGGCTGCATTTTACGATGCCAGCGATGAGCAGGCCTACTTCTCCCTGAAGAATAACATTGGCAACATCAACATGCTCCTGCCGCTATGGATGACCATAGACTCATCGGCAGATACGCTGGTGGTAAATAATGACATTCGCGGACAGGAGATCATTAAAGCGTCTGGAGTGCCCGTTGTGGCTGTGCTCTCTAATTTTGCCGGTGATGATTTTAATGGCGCCATACTGCACAGGGTATTAAACGACAATAATAAAAAAGCAAGGCTGGTAAATGACATCATAAAGGTGCTGCAGCAAAACCACTTTGCCGGCGTGAATATAGACTTTGAAGAGCTACAGGAAACGTCGGACGAAACGCTTATATCGTTCATGAAGGAACTGTATGAACGCATGCACGCGCTGCACCTGCTGGTAACGCAGGATGTATCGCCATTTAACAACGACTACAATATTAAAGAGCTGGCAAAGTATAATGACTATATATTCCTGATGGCTTACGACGAATACAGCAGTACCAGTGAGCCCGGCCCTATATCGTCGCAAAAATGGATAGAGGCCGCACTTGCTGAAGCCGTAAAGCAAATAGACCCGGACAAGCTGGTGCTGGCAATAGCTGGCTATGGCTACGACTGGCCGAAAGGTAGTAAGGGAACCGATGTTACCTATGCTGAAGCGTTAAGCATAGCCTCGGAGTCGGATGCCAAAGTAACTTTTGACACCGCTACCTACAATCTCAACTTCCATTATACTGACGAGAACAATACAGAGCATACCGTATGGTTCACAGATGCGGCTACTAACTATAACACCATGCGCTTTGCAGCTGAGTATGAGGTGGGTGGCGTGGCGCTATGGCGGCTCGGCTCAGCAGATTCGCGCCTGTGGGATTTTTACAATAAAGACCTCAGCGATAATGCGGTAGATAGCTTTAACTACGACTCCCTGCACCATGTGCAAATAAGCTACGATGTAGACTACATAGGCGAGGGAGAAATACTGGATGTGATCAGTACACCTAAGCCTGGGGAGATCAATGTAAAAGTAGATACCGCCGAGGACCTCATCAGCAATGAGGGCTACGAGAGTATGCCCTCCATTTTCGTTATCAAGAAATATGGCAAGAAACCCAAAAAAGTTGTGCTGTCGTTTGACGACGGCCCCGATGAGCGCTACACACCCCGCATATTGGATATACTCAGCAAGGAGCATGTCCCTGCCGTGTTTTTTATGATAGGCGTTAATGCAGCAAACAACATCTCATTGGTAAAGCGGGTGTATAGCGAAGGGTTTGAAATAGGCAACCATACCTTTACACACCCTAACATAGCCGAGATCAGCAGGGAGCGCGCACTAGTAGAACTGAACAGTACACGGCTATTACTGGAGAGTATTACAGGCCACTCCACAGTGTTATTCCGGGCTCCATATAATGCAGACTCAGAACCCGAGACTATGCAGGAACTGGAACCGGTAGCCTTCGCAAAGGAAAACAAATACCTCACAGTCGGCGAATCTATAGACCCTAACGACTGGGAAAAAGGAGTTACTGCCGATACTATCTTCAACCGTATAGTGCAGCAGGAGCAGCTGGGTAGTATCATTTTGCTGCACGATGCCGGTGGCAACCGGGAGGAAACCATAAAAGCCTTGCCCCGCATTATCCAGTACTTTAAAAGCAAAGGATACATCTTCACCACCGTTGCCGACCTGGTAAATGAAACGCGCGGCCAGCTGATGCCTGAAGTGCCAAAGAACAACAGCTATTACTTTGTGCAGTTCAGCTATTACATGGCCGAGTTTGGATATTGGGGAGGGCACCTGTTGTTTTACCTGTTTATAGTTTGTATCATTCTGTCTGTAGGAAGGATATTGGTGCTGGCTTTCTTTGCCGTTAAAGAATACAGGAAAGAGAAAAAGCAGGCGTTGCCACCGCTTGCGGGCAGTCCCCGTGTAAGCGTTATTGTACCAGCCTATAATGAGGAAATAAATGCGGTACGGTCAGTGAATAACCTATTGAAGAACACTTACCCCGCTTACGATATCATATTCGTAGACGATGGCAGTAAAGATGCCACCTACGAAAAAGTGTCGTCAGCCTTTAAAGACAATCCTAATGTAAAAGTACTGGCCAAACCCAATGGGGGCAAAGCATCCGCACTTAACTATGGCATTTCGCAAACCAGTGCGGAGTATGTACTGTGCATAGACGCAGATACCAATCTCCTCCCCAATGCGCTTGAATTGCTGATGAGGCATTTTGCAGATAGCAAAGTAGCCGCAGTAGCCGGTAATGTAAAAATAGGGAATGAAGTAAACCTGCTTACCCGCTGGCAAAGCATAGAATATATAACCAGCCAGAACTTCGACAGGAATGCCTTTGCAAGTATAAATGCAATAACTGTAGTCCCCGGCGCCATAGGTGTATTCAGGAAAAAGGCTATAGAAGATGCACGCGGATTTACCAGCGACACCTTTGCCGAAGACTGTGACCTTACCATGCGCATGCTGCGCGCCGGCTATGTTATCAAAAATGAAAATGCCGCAATAGCGCTGACCGAAGCCCCGGAAACATTAAGGCAGTTCCTGAAGCAGCGGTTCAGGTGGAGCTTTGGGGTAATGCAGTCGTTCTGGAAAAACAGGGATGCATTATTTAACAGCACCTATGGCACACTGGGCCTGGTAGCGCTGCCCAACATACTGGTGTTCCAAATATTGATACCACTCATAGCCCCAATGGCAGACCTGTTCATGCTTATCGGCATCCTCACCGGCAATGGGTGGATGATACTACAGTATTACGGATTGTTTATGCTGGTAGACCTCGCCGTAGGTGTGCTGGCTTTTGTAATAGAAAAGGAAAATGTACTGAAGCTAATATGGCTGATACCGCAGCGTATAGTATACCGCTGGTTAATGCTGTATGTATTGTACAAAGCCATCAGGCGAGCTATACGCGGCCAGTTGCAAAGTTGGGGCGTGCTAAAACGCACCGGCAATATAACCGAGAATCCTAGATTGAAATCGTTTAAGATCTGATAAAAGGCAATTCGATGTGCATTATTGCCGTCGCAGTGTTCTATTTAAAATTCGTATTTTTGTATTGTGACAGATAAGACTCACATATTGGGGCTAATAAAAGGCACTGTAAATGCAACCGACCCGAGTGCAAAGGTGATCCTATTCGGTTCTTACGCACGTGGTGATAATAATGAAGGATCCGACATTGATTTGTTAATTCTTCTTGATAAAGAAAAGATCACTTATGAGGACGAAACAAGGATCTCCTATCCATTATTTATGGTAGAGATTAAAACGGGAATTTCTATCAGCCCAATGGTCTATTCAAAGAATTTTTGGGAGACCAAACATAAAGTGACCCCTTTTTATGAAAATGTAAATCAGGAAGGGATTGTTTTATGAATAATACGGAACGTGCAGAGTTGGTTGCGTATAAAATGCTCAGGGCAAAAGAAACGCTTATTGAGGTAGAGTTGCAGATAAAAAATAAGTTACTTCATACTGCAGTTAACAGGCTTTATTATGCTTGCTTCTATGCTGTTAGCGCCCTTCTTATTGATAAGGAAATAAAAGCCCGGAAACACGCAGGTGTAAAACAGATGTTTGGACTGCATTTTATTTCCACCGGAATGATCGATCCTTCTTTGGGCGCTTTTTACACAAATATTTTCGAGAAAAGACAGCGTGGTGATTATGAAGATTTCGTGTATTTCACAGAAGATGAAATAATAGCTTTATTGTCCCCTGCAGGTAAGTTGATCACCCGGATAGAAGAAATACTATCTACAAAGTAATTTCTTTCATTAATAAAAAATGAGCACAGCAGATAACTCCATACTTGGCCTGAGGATGCCCACAGACCCACGCTGGGCTGACCTTGCGGCAATATCTATAGAAGAGGTGCTAACAGACCATGCTTTCTGCGAGCAAAAGGCCGCAACGCAATGCATCTCCCTTATACAGCGCTACCCCGAGAAAGAAGAGCTGGTAAACGCACTTGCACCAATAGTTACAGAAGAGTGGGGCCACTTCCGCATGGTGTGGGCCGAAATGAAGAAACGTGGTTATACTCTGGGTAAACAACGCAAAGATGACTACGTAAATCTGTTGCTGGAAAACACACCAAAGAACATTCCCGGCGATGACAAGTTGCTACATAAACTCATGATTTGTGCTTTAATAGAGGCAAGAAGCTGTGAGCGTTTTCGCCTATTGTCTGAAAACCTCGCGGAAAAAGCACTACGGGATTTCTACTACAAATTCATGGTGTCCGAGGCCGGGCATTACCGCTTGTTTATTGACCTTGCCGCGCATTATTATTCGCCGGAAAAAGCAAGAGAGGCGTGGCAGCAATGGCTAACGATTGAGGAGCGTGTGTTGCAGCAACTTACACCAAGGGGAGACCGTATGCATTAAGCCGCACGACAATGGCACATTCAAAATCTCAGGCATTTTTTAAAAAGTGATTATATTTGTTTTTTTCTGCTCGATCAATGCGATATCTAGGCCCGTTTTCTCTCTTTATATTTTTCCTTTTATTTGCCTGTAGCAATTGCTATGCCCAGGATCAGGATATTAAAAAAGGGCAAGGGTTCGGTATAGAGGCTAACCTATTTGAGGGCAAAGTGCTGAAGCATAGCAGTAAATTCAGGCTGCCGATCCCTGAAATGTCAACCGGGGCCGATATTAATTTCCAATGGAAAACTTACGGCAAAAAAGAATGGCAGCAGCGGCGCCGGTACCCTATTATAGGGTTGGGCTTTACATATACTAATTACGGCATCGACTCAGTTTACGGGCATTTATTCAGTATGTACCCAAACATCCTGATCCCGCTTATTACTGGCAGGAAACTGGAATGGACCTTACGGATAGGCGATGGTATCTGCTATAGTACAAAGGCGTATTCCCGCATCCCGATGGACACAGTTAACGGTGCAATAGGCAGCAGGATAAACGACTATTTTTCGTTTATGACAGACCTAAGGTACCACATCAATCATCACTGGGATGTGCAGGTGGGCGTTAATTTCTCTCATTATTCGGATGGCTCTTTTCATCAACCCAACCTCGGCATAAATTTGTATGGTGCGCATGTGGGTGTCAGGTACTCACCAGTGACATCAGAGCCTAAAATAATCCGGAGGAATTTAAAACTCCTGAAGAACCGGTGGCTTTTTCAATTACGTGGCACTATGGGCTTTAATGCTTCTAACGCCCCACTGGGGCCGGTATACCCTGTTTATCTTGGCAGTGCATACATAAGCAAGCGCTGGAAAAGCAAGAATAAATTGTTTGGCGGGTTTGATTATTCTTATTCTCAGCAGATATATGCTTACCTGCGGAACAATGGTTTTGGAGCACGCGGAGATGAAAAGTGGAATTCTTTTAAAACAGCAGTATTCGCCGGGAATGAATTTTTACTGGGCAAGATAGGCGTGGTACTGCAAGTAGGTTATTACACACATCAGACCTTCGACATACAAGAACCTTACTATGAAAAGCTAGGCGGCAATTTTTACATAATACAAAAGGAACACGGCCTGGTAAAAGAATTTTTCCTCAGCGGCTTCCTGGAAGCCCACCTTGCTGTTGCAGAATTTGCAGAATTCGGTTTTGGTATTGGGTTATAATATTCAAAACGATACCACCTATTTTTCGAATTCCGTTACTTTCAGCTTATACACAACACCTTTAAAATCCATTGCTGAGCTTACATTCACTTTTACACTGGCACGCTCAAAGTATTGTGGAACACGTACATAAAATGCATAGTCATTGATAGAGTCATCTTTGCTGATTGGGTTAAATAGCCTTACCCTCGATTGCTTCGTAGAGTCGCCTTGTTGTAGTGTTGCATTTAGATAACTCTGCCACAAGTAGCCCGGGGCTTTAATAGAGCATTCCACCTTCAGCCAGCTATTTGCTCCGGCTCCGTTATGGTCCTGCAATTTGATTTCAGTTAGCGGATAAGTAGCGCCGCCTAGAATAGTTAATATACTATCCCGGTTTATTAGTACTGTTTTATGATAGGCTGCTTCATTGCTTATTATTTCATTGCTATCTATCGCACTCATATCAATAGGCGAAGGGTTGGGATTTAAGTATATCCTCTTATAATAGGCCTTATTCATTCCGTCGTAAAGTAAAATAGTAGTATTGTATTGATATAGCTGAAAAAGGTTAACAGCCAATAAATAGGCACATAGCGCATAAAAAAACACGCGCCATTTCTTCATATTTATCTTATCTACCACTGCCGCAAAAGGCAGGGCAAACACTGGGTAGCTCTGTACAAGGGCGCGCGTAGAGTAGCTGCCACCATAGCGCCATTCGTGCCAGGCAATGATGATATATACATTGAGCAGGCAAAACCAGATCGCCGATTTACGAAACGGGAATTGTTTTATAAAAAACAGCCCGGCCACAAATAGTATGGTTATGGGCGTATAAACGAACCATCCTTTTTCCCAGCCAAATAGTACCCGAAAGTGAGGGCTTAAAAACTCCCACTTGCTGCCTACATCATACATCAAGTCCCCGGTAGCCATTTTCCAATAGATCAATTGCGGCAGTATGCCTACGATCCCCGCTATGCCTGCATACATAATGTGGCTTTTATGTTGCTTCACTAACTGCCATTTTTCCTTTGCTGCTATTTTATTATGCGTATTCCATAGCAGTGGTATAAACAGCATTATGGCTTCGGTAGGCCTGCATATCGTAGCCAGCCCTATTACATACCCGGTAAGTATAGCCCAGGTAGCGGTTGGCTGCTTATGCCATTTCAAAGTACTGTATAATACCAAAGCATATAAGAGGAATATATACGCATGGCTCTGGCCGTTATCAATACAGGCGTATTGTATAAAGTTGGTAGCCAGGCAGAGCATTAATAAGGTGATGCTGACAACCGTATCGTTAAAATAGAGCAGCAGAATTTTGCGCAGCAGTAAGATAGCGATGATGCAATAGACCAAAATACCAAAACCCAACGCATATTGATAAGGAGGAGAAAAACCATCTGGCGGATAGTGGGAATGTTTTGCCACAAGATCACCAATGTAATAGAACGGCAACTCCATAAGGGCAACACCGCCCAGGTATTTGAACACACAATTGCCGTTCTTCAACTTTTCTGCCTGCCAGCCATTACCACCAGTTACCGAGTACTTTTTGTCGACATCAGTAAGCCATTTCAGCTCTTTATAGTCATGGTATTTGCAGATAGCGGGCAAGTACAAATAGTATCCACATGCATCCCAAAAAGTCACTTTTAATGGTGGGTTCCCCGGCTTCATATCAGAATAAGACACCCGGTACTGTACCAGGGTGATGCTGATAACAATACACACAATAAGGGAAGAAATATTCTTCATAGGGGCGTTGAAGTTTGCAGTGCTTTATTGTTGCGTGGCCAGGCGAAAGATACTGCCATTATCGCCTACTACCAGTAAGTCGCCATTAGGGCACAGCGCTATGCTCCGCAAAGAGTTTGTGGTGAACTGGGTATACTCTTCCCAGTGGTTACCACCATCGTCGGTATAGATCACTTTACCATTATCGCAAACTGCCCAGCCATGCTGCGCGTCTTTAAACAGTATATCTAAAAGGTAGTAACGGGCCAACGTTACATCGTTCCCGTTGCGCTGCCTTTGCCAGTTGCTGCCACCGTCGGTAGTGTGAAATATACTGCCCATATAACCGCACATCCATATTTCGTTGCCAAGTATTGACATGGCTTCAAAATTATCTCCCTGCACATTTTGAAAATTCCAGGTATTACCACGATCTTTTGTGATCATAACGGTGCCATAACCAACCACATAACCAGCCGATGAGCTAACCATATAAATATTATTAAGGCCAAACTGGAAAGTTTGCTCATCAAGAATATCAAAATTAGAATTGACCCTTGTTATCGCAGATTGCCGCTGTAGAACAGTACTGGCAAAGATACCTATGTCAGGGGTAACGAATGATCCACCCACATACTCTAACCAGTTGCTTATCTGTTTATGTTGCCAGGTACTGCCTGAGTCTTTTGAATACAAGATCTCACCATTATGCCCACTCAGGCATATACTGCCATTAGCAGAAATACCCATACCAAACATCTCTATCTGGGGAGAGGAAAAGGTATCGGAGGCCCACGTATAGCCTCCATCTACAGAGATCACAACATTAGACTGAGACCATGTTACCCCCCCGCATGCTATACAGATTCTGTTGTTAAGAAACTTTACATGATTAAGCTGGCTGTGTGTGTTGCTATTTAACTGCGTAACCTTTTGCCAGTGGAGCAGGTCTTTTTTACAAGAGCCTAGTGCAACACATATAGAAATAATAACAAAAAGCTGTAGCGACCGCATAACTTGTAAAGAAACAATTAACCCGCAATATAAATAACTCCTACGAAAAAAGCCCGTATTCAAAAATACAGGCTCTTAACTAAACAGAACAGATCTTTATTGCTTTACAAACTTCCTGATCTGCTGCCCATGGTCGTCATCGCGGTATATTACATAATACACCCCCTGTGGCAGACTGCTAATATTTGCCTGTGCCTTTTTCCCATTCATGCTCATAGGTACGTTAGTAACTTGCCCAATGGCATTATAAATGGCTATGTGTGCAGTAACAATACTGTTTCCGGTATTTTCAATAAATAGCTTATCGCCTGCAGGGTTTGGATAAAGAGTTATTCCACTGCTGGCAATCGGTGCATTATTAGCTACAGAAAGTACAGGTAATGGGTGGTGATAAATACCCCACGCTGTGTCTGCTACAATTCTTATACTGTCAAAAGTGGTATGCGGGCATCCTTCAACGCCACGATTTGTAGCGATCAATGCCAAAACTAATTTTTGCGATGCTCCGCTATTTAATGTAAAATCATTGCTTGAAAAAACGAACCTGCGATCACCCGGATTATTATTACTACCGCATTCTGACCACGCCGACGTGCTCGCAACATCCCCGGAGAAAACATAGTTGCAATCTGGCCCCGTGCCATAGCCGGTAGATGGAGTGCCACCGCCTGTAAAATCATTTTTCAAATGCATGCCATTTTTGTTTTTAGCGCGCATATAGTTGTTATATTGTGTATCAATGGTGGGATTGCCTATATACGATGCATCATTATTGAAATAGTTAAAACATCCGGGTTGCACATAGCTGCTACCCGCATCGCCCGGCAGTTCTATCATTGTTATTGCCGACATTACCGAGTGCGGACCGTAAAAACCCAACGGATGCCCGGCGCTGGGTCCATCATCATTAACACCATGGTATCCTATACCCATTCTCCATGTCGAGTCGTAGCCTATAAAGTCAGCGAAATAGGGAGCCTCGCCTATGTCTGCCTCATCCCACTGCGCTATTCTAAAGTTTGTGTAGGTGTTTGGCGACCTGTTTACAAGCGTATACTCATAGTAGATCACATTATCTATCAGCGTACCCCGGCGATAACCATATGCCATTACATGCACCTCTAAGCCCAGCGGGTTACCCTGTGTGGCAGTATGAGTTGGTCCATTGTCGTTCCATATCCACCATAATGCCTGGTCTCCTTTTATATCAGGGTATTCGCCCAGTAAAGGTTCATATACACCATTATTATTGAGGTCAACAAATGGCGCCATATTATTACTGATAGTCAAAGTCGCTCCCCCACTGCCCTGCGCATTTGCATTGCCTTTACCGGGCCAGGTTAATATGCTCTGTGGCGTATTGCTTATTGTGTGTAACGATAACGACTGGAAATATTGTATGTCCGTACGGTTCACTTTCCAGATCTTCGACCAGTTCTGCGAGGCTGCATAGGTAAGTGGGCCGCTGCCATCCAGTGGGCCCGGCCAGAAGTCTATACCGATCGTCCGATATGTCGCAGCTGCGGCATGTAACTGGCCGCCAGCATCATACCCGCTCATCCAAAACCCTCCACCTCCACTCATATTCACAGAATCATTTGTGGAGTAGCATCTCCGTTTTTCTGTTATAGGATTATACCACATATCCCCATGCATCAGCACATTTGCATGCAGGTTGTTGATGTCCACTGAATCCATTGTGTTAAATGGGGTTTGGGCTTTCGATTGTATAAAGGCAAAGCATAGCAATGCCACTAGTGTAGAAAAGTGTTTTTTCATAGCCGTTCTGTTAGTTTGTGATCCGGGCAATAAGTTTGTCCCTGCTAATATAGACGTAGAAAGAGGGGGATATCTTGGGTGAAATCTGAAATTATTTTTAGACCATTTGCCGGGCCTTTAGTTCCAGGTATTTATTGATCACATCAATAGTAAGCGTTTGCGGGGTAGTAAGTATAGACAGTACACCGTGGCGACGCAGCTCTTTTACTATCTGCCGTTTTTCCAGGTCAAACTGGTCTGCGATCGTTTTTATGTAAATGCCCTCTATGTTGTCGGGGTTAGATTCATGGATCTCTTTGAGCAACGTATTTTGAAAAAAGACAACTACCACAAGGTGCCGCTGTGCTATCTTTTTCAGAAATGGCAATTGCCGCTCCAGCGAAGAATAAGTTTCGAAATTGGTAAACAGCAAGATAAGGCTGCGCTGGGTAATATTCCTATGTATCATGGTCCACACTGCTTCATAGTCACTCTCTTTAAATTCTGTTTGCTGTTTGTAAAGTGTTTCCAGTATGCGGTGCAGCTGGTCGTTTCGCCTGTCAGCAACTATTATGTCGTTCACCTTGTTTGAAAAGGTAATGAGCCCGGCTTTATCTTGTTTCAGCAAAGCAACATTAAGCAGTGCCAGGCTGGTATTGATAGAATGGTCCAGCAGGGTCATGCCCTCAAAAGGCATCTTCATATTACGGCCCTTATCTATCAGGCAGTATATCTGCTGCTGGCGTGCATCGGTAAACGTATTTACCATCACATTATTGCTTCTCGCCGTAGCCTTCCAGTTTATGGTGCGCACATCATCGCCCTGCACATAGTCTTTTATCTTTTCAAACTCCAGGCTATGGCCCAGCCTGCGTATCTTCTTTACGCCGGTAAGCGTATTGCCACTTATAGCCAGCAACTGGTATTTGCGCAGCTGTTGGTAAGAAGGGTAAACTTTAATAGTCACCGGCTCAGCCACATTAAAACGACGCTGCAACAACCCCAAAGGGCTTGATGTAAAACAGATAAGATGCCCGAAATTATACTCCCCACGAGATAGTGGCCGCAAGGTATAAGACCTTGTCTCACGTGCCCGGTAACCGATAGTAAACGGCAAATGGAAATTCCGGTTTTGGAACTGGAAGGGCAGCTCCTCTATCAGTGTACCTTTTATCTTAAACGGGTAAGAGTTGTAGATGGAAAGCGTTACCGTATTATCGTCGCCGATGCTAAACCGGGGAGAAAGCACACGCGCAGCCCTTATGCCGCCTGCAACAAAAAAAAGCACCCCATAATCAACCAATGAAAGCAGGACAACACCAATGGTAAACGCCATTACCGGCCTGTACAAAACATGAATAAAGAACGACAGGAACAACAGAATAACACAGCCCCCCAGCAACAGGTACCACCTCCTGCTGATGAACAGATCGCCTAAATATTTCCTGCCCCAAACCCCTAAAGGGGCTTCCCCTTGTTTTGTAGCACTCATTGACCTATCAACTTATTAATTTATCGCCCCTAATCCCCTGGGCTTCTCCATATTATTTAAGTAGGTTTCAATTCTATTAATTACTACTTCAAATTCTTTTTCAACCTCTTCATTCTTAAATCTAACAAAAGTTATTCCTCCGCTTTCGAGATTTTTCTGTCTTTCAATATCATGCTTTTGTATGTCGGTATCAGAATGTATGCCTCCATCTAGTTCAATTATCAACTTTAGAGCATGACAATAAAAATCTGCGATATAAATACTAATTGGATGTTGTCTTCTGAACTTGTAACCTAAAGGCTTCTGTTTTAAGTAAGACCACATTATCAACTCCGCATGAGTAGGATTTTCCCTTAATTGCCGGGCATTATCAAAGATCAAGTTATCTGCCGCTAAAAACATTTTCTTCTTCATACTCAAAACTTTTACTCGCATCTCCAATTGACAGAAAAATAATTAGCCTAATTGAAACGATTTGCTGAACCCAACGAACAAAAGCCCAATAGCAGGTTCCCCTTCAGGGGTTCAGGGGTTACCGTGGTATCTCCATCCTCGCTATTATCTCCCTGATCACATCATCAGTTGTAGACCCCTCCATTTCCCGCTCAGGGGTAAGCCCTATACGATGGCGGAGTACCGCTGGCGCCGCCTCCAGTATATCTTCCGGTATCACAAAGTTCCTTCCACGCAATACGCTGAATGCCTTAGCTATCTGCAGCAATGCTATAGATGCACGAGGAGATGCACCAAGGTACAGCGAGCGGTCATTACGTGTTTCCCAAACTATTTTGGCAACAAATTCCAGCAGCTTAGGTTCTATATGCGTTGCCCTTACCTGCATACGGGCATTATTCAGTATCTCTGGCGTTATCACAGGTTCCATGCTGGTCAGCAATTCAGTAATAGCCTGTTGATTATGCCGTTCCAGTATTTTTATTTCATCTTCCAGCGATGGATAGCCTACAGTTATTTTTACAAGGAAGCGGTCGAGCTGTGCTTCCGGCAGGCGATAGGTGCCCTCGTGCTCTATAGGGTTTTGCGTAGCTATCACCATAAACGGCGACTGCATTTTGTGCGTAAGCCCATCCACCGTCACCTGGCGCTCTTCCATTACTTCAAACAACGCAGCCTGTGTTTTTGCCGGCGCACGGTTTATCTCGTCTATCAGCACGATATTGCTAAACACCGGCCCCGCCTTAAATTGAAAGCTCGATGTTTGCGGGTTAAAAATACTTGTGCCCAGCACATCGCTTGGCATAAGGTCGGGCGTAAACTGTATACGCGAAAAGCGCGTATCTATAAGTTTCGATAGCAGCTTTGCGGTAAGCGTTTTTGCCACACCAGGCACCCCCTCTATAAGTATATGCCCATCAGCAAGCAGCCCCGCAAGCAGTTGTTCTATCATGCTATGCTGGCCTACTATAACCTGTTGTATCTTTTCCTGCACCCGCTCCACAAGCTGCGTCAGCGGATGAGGCTGTTCCTGTTCACTGCTTACAGGTTGTTGCTGGGGTGTATATTCTTGCTCGGCTGCTTCTATCATCTGTGCTGTTTTTTATAAAATTGCTGTATGGTATTGTATAGCTGGTAAAGATAAGCGTCGTCTGGCTTTTCTTTGCCGGACCTTATTTCGGTGATCATGTCTATCAGCCCACGCACCGTCGCCTCCGGCTGCCCCGATTTCAGTATCAGCTGCCGGATAAAAGCCTCGTTAATAAGGTTGGTATTCAAAAAGTAATAAGTACGCACCCAGTCCAGGAACTGCAGCACCATTTTTTCCGCAAGGTTGGTATGGTTGCCTTTATTATAATACAACCTACCCACCGTTTCCACAAACGATACAGAATCGTTCTTCAGCGGCTCTACTATAGGTATTATCCGCTGCTTCCGTTTGCCCTCAAATAAAATATACAACAGTAGTGTAAGAATGCCAATGATCAGTGCCCATCTTGTAGCCGGGTAGCGCATCAGCACATCAAGGCCAGATGCCTCTGCATTTCTTTTAAAGTAATCATTCCAGTAAACCCTGTTTATATCTGAGGGCAGGCTTTGCCAAAGCGCCGTAAGGTAATCCCTATTCCCATCCTGCAGCAAAAAGTAGTTGCTCAGCACAAGTGGCGCGGCATGCAACGTCAGGTGCCCTTCACCATACCTGTAACGGACAAAATCCGGTTGGCCGTTTACACATCCGAAGGTATCTGGATACGGCGGGAATATCGAAGTGCTGGTAACTATAGTTCCGGTATCAGAGCTATCATGCGGGAACGAAAAAAATCCTTTCAGCGAATGCCCCTCATACCCGAATTTTCTTCCCGGCTCACTATATAAGCTTAAGAGATTTTTATTCTCATGCTGTGGGGCAAACTTAAAGAACAAGGCATCCTCTCCTCCCTTAACCTCTTTGTAGCAATATAATTCCTGCTCTATCTTACCATCGAGCGTACTGCAAAAAATAACCAGCTCATTGCCACGCCTCACAAAATCTTTCAGGTCTGTCCATTCTGCATCCGATACATAAAAGTCAAGGCCTTCCAGTATCAGCAAGGTATGGCCGTAGTTGTTATACAGCATCCTGCTATCCATATTAGTATACCTGAAGCCACGCGAGACCGACGCTATTGCAGCATCAGGAAAATAATCCTTTAGCGACTGAAATGCAATGTAAGTACCATAAGGCCGTTTATCTTCTTTGTCCAGCGATACCCGCCACTTCATTGCCTCCTGTTGTGTTTTATCCTGCAGGCACCCGCTTACACATGTAAGCATGGTAGTCGCAAAAACAATGAGCAACATGTGCGTGTATCTCTTCCTCATGCCCCCAGCTGTTTTTTCACATTGTTAAATAAGCTGAGGTAATCATTATACGCCGCAGGCGATAAACTAAAATGCCCGTACCACGCATACTCATATTGGCGGGATAGCTGCTTGAAAGGTTGCTTATAATCGCTTTCGGCCAGCTCTGTATAATATTCGTAGTTTGTTTTGTCGTTGCTGTATTGTATCAGTTCTTTCTTTTGCAGCAGTTGCAGCAGCCATTTATAGCTATACCTTACCGCCAGGCGTGTATCATTGTTGGCAATAGCCTGTTGCAGCAGCGCTTCCCAGTTAGTATTGGCAAGGTCTTCTTCATCTGTCTGCACAGTAGCAGTCTCCTGCATTGTCTTTTTACTTTTCCCAAACAAAAAGCTATCCCCGCTAAAAAACAACCGGTACAGCACATACACTACCACGCAGATCACAATGGCCCACAGCAGCACATTCCCTGCGCCCTCCCCAAAAAACTTAAACAACGCCATAAGTATTTTCTGCATCGCTCCCGGCTCATACTGCTTTACAGGCTGCACTGCCTCAATATCGTTTTTATAGGTAAAGGCTTTATCCTGCACTATCTGCTGCCATTGTTCAGGCTTTATATTTCGCGTAGCATAGGCTGGGCTCATAGCAGTCAGCATACACCACAGCAACACCTCCACGCCTTTGCGCCTTTGCGTGAAACCTTTCTCGTTATTTACCAGACGCATAGCCAATTAATCCCTAAACCCTTTTAACCCTTTAACCTTTTCAACTGATCTTTTAACCCGCAGTGGGTAGATCACAAAATACCAGGTAATAAAGCTGGCCGATGACAATAAAATACTAATGCTAAGCCACAGCGGCATTCCTGTATGTCGCGTAACAAACCCTTCAAAGAAAGCAGCGATAAGAAATATGGGAACCAGGCTCACAATGATCTTCACGCTATCTTTTGCGGCAAACTGCAATGATTGCAGCCGTGTATAAGTGCCTGGGAAAAGCAATGAGTTGCCAATAATAAGTCCCGCGCTGCCAGCTATCACAATAGCCGACAGCTCCAGCGTGCCATGTACAAAAACCACAAGGATAGATTGCAGCCCAATGTTGTGATGGAAGAACATGTATTCAAATACACCAACCATCAGTCCGTTTTTAAATAGAAAATATAAAGTGCCAATACCTGCGAATATCCCCATGGAATAGCACAGAAAAGCCACCCTTATGTTATTGAACGCTATGTACAAAAACATAGCAAGCGGGTTGCCACCTTTATATACGCCAAAAGGGTCGCCATTAGCAATGTTCCGTTCAGTCATGTCCACATATCCATCGCCTAGTACAGACCGTACAAATGTCTGGTCGTTATAAGCCGAAAAAACGCCTATCAGCACAAAAGAAATGAAGAACAAAAAGGTAAACAATAAAATGCGGTGGTGCTTGCTGAGGATCAGCGGCAACTCCGTGGTCCAGAACGTAATAAGCCGCGTTTTCTTTTCCTTCTTGTTTTTGTATATCGACAGGTAAATATTCGCAGCTATACCATTTATATAGCGTATCGTATTTCCATAAGGGAAAAAGGTTTTGGCATAAGACAGGTCATCTACAAGATAGGTAAATCGTTTCGCCACCTCATCCGGGTCTTCCGTTTCGTGCTGGTACTTTTCCCAGCGCTCAAGATTTTGTTTAATGAACTGCCCTTCGCGCATATAGTTCTCAAAGGTATTAAAGGTACAATTTAGCATATTAACCCTGATTCCCACCTACACAAAAAGCCAATTAATTCAATGGATTAATATTATTTTAAATTAGACGATTTTTCTCTCGCCGAGGATACCCCTTTAGGGGTTTGGGGTGGTATTTCCGTACCTTTGCGCGCTTATGACACAGGAAAACCTGAAAGAGATGCGCGAACGCGTTCAGCACCTGCATCGCTTTCTCCGTACCGATGACCGCATGGCAAAGCTGGAAAACGACCGCCAGCTCACCCTGTCGCCCGGCTTCTGGGACGATAATGCACGGGCTACGGGCATACTAAAGGAAATTAAAATAGATAAATACTGGACGGAGTTTTATAGCAGGGTAAATTCGGCTGTAGAAGATTTTGCTATCCTGTTCGACTTTTGGAAAGAAGGCGAAGCAAAAGAAGAAGAAGTACAGGATGCATACAACTATGCCATAAAAGAGATTGACGACCTGGAATTTAAATCCACCCTCAATCAGCCCGAAGATGAGATGCCGGGCATGCTGGTGATCAATAGTGGCGCCGGTGGCACCGAAAGCCAGGACTGGGCCGAAATGCTGCTGCGCATGTACCGCATGTACGGCGAAAAGCAAGGCTGGAAAGTAAGCGAGATAGATGTGCAATACGGCGATGGCGCCGGTATCAAGCAAGCCACCCTCGAGTTCGATGGAGAGTTTGCCTATGGCCTCCTTAAGGCCGAAAGCGGCGTACACCGCCTCGTGCGCATATCCCCGTTCGATTCTAATGCCCGCAGGCACACATCTTTCGCATCGGTATTTGTATACCCGCTTATAGATGATACCATAGATATACAGGTAAGCCCGTCCGATGTGGAATGGGCGTTCTTCCGTTCGGGCGGCTCCGGAGGGCAAAACGTGAATAAGGTGGAAACAGCCGTAAGGTTAAAACACATTCCATCAGGTATTATTGTAGAATGCCAGATAGCGCGTACACAAGGTGAGAATAGGGAAAAAGCAATGACCATGCTAAAAAGCCGCCTTTATGAAGAGGAATTGCGCAAGCGTCAGGAAATTCTCAACGCTACCAACTCCAACAAAAAGAAAATAGAATGGGGCTCACAGATACGTAGTTACGTATTCCACCCCTACAAAATGATCAAAGACCACCGAACCGACTACGAAGTAGGCAATGTGCAACCCGTAATGGATGGTGCACTCGATGATTTCATCAAGGCTTATTTAATGGAAATTAAAGAAGAACAATAAAGTTTGACACAGGATACAAGTAAAAAGAAGGTTTTCGATTTAAAGCTGTTGCGGCGCATATTTTCCTTTACCATGCCGTACCGGAAAACCTTGTACTTCGCAGTGGTCATGGCTGTTATACTTGCCATGATATCACCACTGCGCCCATATCTCATAAAAGTGTCCGTAGATGAGTACATCGATCATAAGTTGTGGAAGGGTCTCTTATTGATCACTGTATTCCAGTTCGGTATCATAATAGTAGAAAGCTTTCTGCGCTTTTGGTTTACCTACCGCACCAATTGGCTAGGCCAGACCGTTGTCAACGATGTAAGAAATACCATCTTCAAAAAAATACTTTACCAGGATATAGCCTATTATGACAACACCCCAATAGGCACGCTCACCACGCGCACCATCAACGATATTGAATCTATCAACGATGTTTTTTCTGAGGGTATTATTTCTATTGTGGCAGACGTGCTCACCATCGTTGCAATTATTATCGTAATGCTCGTTACCGACTGGCGGCTCACGCTTGTATGCCTGTCTACATTCCCCTTGCTTATTTTAGCTACGTGGTGGTTTAAAGAAGCGGTAAACAAATCTTTCCAGCGCGTGCGCAATGCTGTAGCCGCGCTTAATGCTTTTGTGCAGGAGCACCTTACAGGTATGTACATAGTCCAGGCGTTTGCCGCCGAGCAGCGCGAAATGGGAAAGTTCACGGAAATAAACAAAGAGCACCGCGACGCTAATATCAAAGGCATCTTCGCCTACTCCGTTTTCTTTCCTATAGTAGAGATTATATTAGCCAGCTCATTAGGGCTTTTGGTTTGGTATGGCGCAGCACGTATACTCCACTATGGCGCCACAGCAGGCGTCATCATATCTTTTGTAATGTACCTCAATTTATTGTTTCGCCCGTTGCGTATGATGGCCGATAAATTTAATGTACTGCAAATGGGCATCATAGCCGGTGAACGTGTGTTTACCGTATTAGACAGCCGCCAGTTCCTTGCAGATAACGGGTCACTCACGGCGGATAAAATAAAGGGCGAGGTGGAATTCCGCGACGTACACTTCAGCTACAAGCACGGCGTACCAGTACTTAAAGGTATCTCTTTCAATATCCATGCAGGCAAAACCCTGGCTGTAGTAGGCCATACCGGCGCAGGCAAAACATCTATCATTAGCATACTTAACAGGCTGTACGAAATAGAAGGCGGCAACATATTCATAGATGGCCGCGACCTTAAAGAGTACGACATCTACAGCCTCCGCAGCCATATAGGAATTGTCTTGCAAGATGTATTCCTGTTTTCCGGTACTATATACGACAACATTACCCTTCGCAATCCCGATATCCCGCTCGAAAAGGTAGAAGAAGTAGCAAAAATGCTGGGCATTCACAATTTCATCATGCGGCTGCCCGGCGGATATCATTTCGATGTCATGGAGCGCGGCAATACCTTATCACAAGGACAGCGCCAGCTGCTGTCTTTCGCCCGCGCACTCCTTTACAATCCCGCTATACTTATACTCGACGAAGCCACCTCGTCCGTAGACAGCGAGAGCGAACAGCTCATACAGCATGCCATAGATACGCTCATTAAGGGGCGCACATCCATAGTCATTGCACACCGTCTATCCACCATCCGCAAAGCCAATGAGATCATCGTTATGGATCACGGCGTCATCATAGAGCGTGGCAACCATAATTCTCTTATCAACGATCGTGGAGCATACCATAATCTATACACCGCTGTAGAGCAAATGAAAGAGAAGGAAATTATTTAGACAGCACTTCATCACTGCTTATCTCTACCAGTATATTACCCGGCGCCATAAAATAAAACCCGAAAATACCTCTCATATTCGCAGGTGCATTTTCCATAGCTATACAGCTTGTTTTTAATTTATTATACTTATCAATTACTTGCTGCCTTGTTGCCAGCAGAAATCCTATATGAAAAGCAGACGGAAAGCTGTTTAACTCATTTTTGTTAAAAGCTTGCGACATAAGCACTAAGGTAAACCCGTCTGTCCCTTTCATTATAGCAAGATCATTTTTTCCTTTTACTTCAATGCAGTTGAAGTCAAGGTATTGCTCAAAGAATTGCCTGGTATCTTCTACGTTTTCTACGGGTATGTTTATATGATTCAGTATCATAATTGGTCTATTGATAATTACACTTTCTGCTGCCCCAGCTTATTCTTCACCATTATGCTAACCCTATACATCAACAAGATGCTCAGCATCGATATCCCTATTATCACATAGCCCAGCGTGTTATAGTGTTCAATCGGGCTGAACTTATCCTTTTGTACCACTATCATTCCAGCTACTGCGGCGGCAACACCTCCCGCTATTTGCTGCAGCGATGAGTTGATGCTCATAAACGCTCCACGGTCGGTCATTTCAGGAATAGCAGTAGTGAGCGCACTTGAAGGTACCATGCGGCCCATTATGCCCATCATCATGGTTATATTGAAGATCATCACTTCCCAAAGCGGCGTTACACCCAGGTTAGTATATAAAACCACAACAACCATCATCCAAACGCAAGCCATAGCGAATAACTTGAACTTATCCACTCTATCGGCCAATCTTCCTACCAGAGGCATTATTACCAGCGAGCCCACACCTGATACCATGAAGAGCATTGGCAATTGATGCTGAGTAATTTTCAGATTATTGATTGCAAACGCACTGCCGAAAGGCATCATCATAAAACCGCCTATGGATAGCAGGCAGGTGGACAAAAAGCCTATACGGTAATTACGTTTCGAAAAAGTATGCAGCAAGTGTTTTATTGGGCTGCGGTCACCTTGCAATGCAAGGTGCGACGTCACAGGTTGCAGCTTCATGAAAATAAGCACTGCCACTGCCGACGCCAGTATTGCCACCATGATAAATGGCGATTGCCAACCCCAGGCATTGGCTATGAATAGGCTTATAGGCACCCCCAATACCTGGCTGGCGCCAAACCCCATTTGGATAAAGCCCATCACGCGTCCGCGGTGGTGAATATCAAACAGGTCAGCGATTATAGCCATGGAAATAGAACCAATAACTCCGCCAAACAACCCGGTAATGATACGTGCTGCAATAAGTAGTGGATAAGTATTCGCAATGCTGCACATAATGGTGCCTACTATAAAGCCTATGTAGAAGAACAACAGCAATTTTTTGCGGTCAAACTTATCGGCAAAGCCTGCTGTAAGCAGTCCTGATATCCCGGCACTAAATGCGTACGCAGATACCGCCAGGCCGAACTGCGACGTTTGCAGGCCCATCGATTTCATCATCATATCGCCCAGCGGCGACATCACCATGAAGTCAAGTATCACCGAAAACTGCGTAATAGCCAATATGAATATGGCAAACTTCTGGTAAGCTGTAAATGGTATTTTGGTCGTGTCTTTTGCCATCTCTCGTTATTTAAAAAACTGTTTTAATGTGCTTGCTATTTCTATAGCATTTTCTTCAGGTGCCACGTGGTAAAAGCCCTCAAATACCTTTGTTGATGCGTAGGGTATGATACCGCATAGCAGTTCCAGTGGCCGTAGCAGGTAGGCGGGGCTTTTAGTGCCACCCATAAGCAATGTAAGGCTTCTTATTCTCTTGTATTTTCCGTAAGAGTTATCTAATTGCTTTGCTATTGCCAGGTCTGTAGGTACGGTCGGCATTGTTTCTGCCATTGCGCTAACCCATTCTTTTCCTTTCTTTTTGGCCACGCGCATAAGCTTCACAATAGCTATTAATAGTGGTGTCGGCATTTTAGCGGCCTCGTGCATTTGTAGCCCTTTCATCATCAATACCATTGCCTTTTCATATTGCTTCCTTTCCAGTGCAGCATTGAATGCCGGTATAAAATCCTCAGGTATAGAGTTATTTACAGATACCGGAGGTTCGTAAACTGCAATGCTGCCTATGCTGGTTCGGCAGGCAGTTTCTAAAGCCACCAGCCCACCCATGCTATGGCCAAACACATGCTCTGCCCCTGTTTCTTCCAGTAGCACAGTCAGGTCTTCGCATTCTTTGTCTATACAATGATCTGTACTTATCGCATCGCTGTTGCCTCTGCCTCTTCGGTCATATGTATATACAGTGTACTGATCAGCAAGTGCCTGGGCAAGCTTTTCATAGTCCGCCGCTATTCGGCCCGCGCCATGTATCAATATAACACCCTCACCGCTGCCGGTCTTTTTATAACCTATTGCGGTACCATCTTTCGATGTTATTTGTTTTACGGTGCTATCCATCTACTTGTCTTTTATTTTATCATTTTAATCTTTCAGCTCTTCGCAGCTATACCCGCAGCCGGCCACTATGTCCACAATGTTAGTATGCTTCAGCTTTGCAGATACCACTCTTAGTATCCGCTCATCATCATCAAGGTCCACACACCATCGCTCTATCCACGGGTGGTTGTCCAGCATCATACCTATGCGGTGTGTGTCTGCTTCCGTTTGTATATCAGACCTGAAGATCAGGATGTTATCAAATTGCTGTTCCACAGTAGTATTGTTTTAAGGTTATGGTTTCAGCGCTTTAACTACCAGGTCAAAAGTTTGCCACAGTACCTTATCGCTTATTGTAAAAGTCTTTCCACCTATACTTTGTCCCTGGCTGTGAAACCGCAAAAGGGAATATAGCGGCGCGTATGCTACAGACCAATACACCTCTATAGGCATTTCCTTTATTTCGTCCCTTTTCACGGCGTTTTTCATAAAAGCCCCCATAGCGTCTTTAAAGTCTGCAGTAATAGTAGCAGTAACTTTATCATGATAGCTCGAGCTGCGCAGTTGTTCAAAAAATAGCATGGCAGTCGGGTTTTCCATCATATACCTCGATCTGTTTTCCCATTGTTTGCGCAGCCCTTGTTCCAGCGACGATTGCGGGTCAAAGTCTTTAAGCACCACGCTGCTCATCCGCTTGCCTTCTTCTATTCCTATTTCCGTTATCAGGTCGTCCTTATCCTTATAGTAGATATAAAGGGTAGCTACAGATATGCCACACGCCTTTGCCAGTTTGTTTACACTAAACCGTTCCAGGCCCTCAGCCACAGCCATTTCCATAGCTTTTTGCTTCACCAGTTCCACCTTATCCACATTCCGGGTCCTCATTTACAAAAAGAATTTCTGCAAAAATAAGTGAATGTTCGCTTATTTATGAAATAATTTTTGAAAACTTAAATTTCTAATAAAGCTCACGTTATTCACCGGCACTACTCACATTTACGTTCATTAACTTTCCTAAGAGAATAACCTTGACCGCAAATTCCTCTCACAACGAGGGCTAAAAAGTTATTGCTCAAAACGAAACAAATTCAGACAATACCATTAAACCCATTTAATGATCCCGAAGGGATCAAATATTTATAGCAAAATGCTTATAGAATATACCCCGATGCTGGCATCGCATATTATGACGACGATAGAGATAAAAACAGAACAAAAAAAACAGGGCAGAAAAACATGCCACCTCCTCCCCGAAAAACACACTAAAACCCGCTACAGATGCGATTTCTAATTTTCAAATTATAAAAATGAGCTGCTATCAAAAAGACTACGATCAGGGAATTACAGCTTACAACTGCTATGGCGCATTCCCCCTTGAGCATATGGCTGTGCATTGGCGAAGAGGGCAAGGGAGATGTTATTCAAAAAAAGCACTCCTCCTCCCCGAAAAACATATTGAAACCCACGCCAGTACTGCATCAAAGATGAACACCTCCACATGTCATTACCCCGCTAGGGGTAACCGCTCTGTAGCCAAAGCCTGCACTTTCACACATGCGAGCCGTAGGTTCGCACCCAGTACGTGCTTAGGATTCACATTATTAACAATGAAATTCAATCGCGTCTACAACAAGGATAGATCATTTCCGCAGCAAAAAAACAGGGCAGAAAAAATAGGCCACCTCCTCCCCGAAAAACATAGGGAAACCCTTACCAGGCAAGGCTTTCATTTTCGTAGCACTTCCGTACAAACATAGCGCCTCCGCTACGGATTAATTAAATAGCAAAGCCACTAAAATAAATAAAATATGTAATTGAAAAAATAAGATGTTAAAAACTACAGCTTCTCCAGCTTTAAGGTCTGTTGCTGGGTAGCAGACACCGCTTTGAGAATATAGACCCCGGCAGCAAGGCTTTGCAGTGGCAGGGTCACAGGTATATTATACCCTTTATACAAAAACCTCTGGGAAGAAAAGGCTTTCTTGCCGGTGATGTCGTATATCTCCAGGTCTACATTACCACTTTCTTCCGGGGAAACATACAATTTCAGGTCGTCGCTGAATGGGTTAGGAGCTGGAATGATCCATACAGATTTTGGCATCGCCGGAACCTTATCCACACCCAAAGCCTGTTCGGTACACTGGAAGTTCGGCACCCCATACCCTATCTGGTTGCCAGGCGATGTATAGTGGCTGGCGCACCTTATGATCGCCTGCTTTATCTGGTAGGGAGTGGCATTCGGGTTAGCCTGCCATAAGCATGCCGCCCACCCTGCTATCTGGGGCGTGGATATCGATGTGCCTCCGGGCGTTGCATAGCCGTTAGAGCCATTAAATGTATACGCTCCTTCACCCATCCCGCAAACATCAGGCTTTATCTGCCCGGCAGCATTCGGGCCAAATCCACTAAAATCAGATGAAGTACCGAATGCGTCTACAGAGCCAATAGTAAGAGCGCTATCCGCGTCCCCCGGGGTGGTTATATGGGTACCCCAGCCGCCTGGTCCACCGGTGCCATCGTTGCCTGCAGTAGCCACAAATAGCATCCCCTTCATCGTAGCCATATTAGCTGCCCTGGCGCCTATCGTAGTTTTACCATCCAGGTCAGAAAAAGAAAACCCTGAGAAAGGTAATGAAAAGACATCATAGCCAAGCGATTCGGTGATGATGTCTGCACCCACACTATCAGCGCGCTCTGCAGCACAGAGCAAATTATCCAGTTCCAGTGGCTCATCGTCGCTGGCATCTATATCCCACTCAGATACGTATAGTGCATACATAGCCAGCGGTGCACTGCCCACAAAGGTACCGGGCTGGTACCCCGCCATCGTCGACAGTACCTCCGTTCCATGGTCGTCCTGGGTAAACACATAATCTTCATGAAAGGTAAAGTTATACCTGTCCACCACCCTGTTATTCGACCATAGGCTGTCAAAGCCGGGATGCGTGTTTGTGCCTATATAGCCTGCATCTATCACCGCTATCAGCTTTCCCTGGCCTTTAAAGCCATTATCATGCAGAAAATTGCCATTCACCAGCTCGGTTTCGGGCCAGGTGTCATTATAATATCCGGAGTCTCCGGTGGTAGTCCTCTTTACTGATGAAGCGCTGTGAGTTCCAGTTATATTTGAGCTGCGGTGAAGGTCGCTGGTATAATGCCCCACCAATTTAATGTCTCTGATAAACGATTTGCCGATAAGATGAAGTATCTGCGATGAGTCTGCGTCATGTAAAAGGATTATGCACATATCCAGCCAGCGCGATGTTTCGTGAAAGGTGCCACCGGTAAGTGTAAGCACACTGTCTATATACGCTGGGTTAACGGGAAGGTCTGTACTGTCTACTGCAATGCCCTGCGTCGTGCGTCGCGCTAATGAGCGGGCAGATAAATAAACAAGCGGGCTGCTAAGGCTGTAAGGGGTGTTATTTTTATCGGTAAATGTTATCTGAAATGCGAACTGGGCAGCTATTGCGGAGTCGCCAAGCAAAAGTGCTATGGCCAGCACTATCCCTATCCATCTCCTGCACATAACACCTCTAGTTGTGGTCTATAGCCTGCATAATAACGCTATACCCCGATTTATTTTGAGAACTGTCTACCCATGTGGTATGCGTCCACTCTTTATATACCATACCTACATTATTGGCATATACTTCTTTGGCATAAGTATCGTAGCCTGCAACCGCCGAATCAACATTCTGGTAGTTTACATGCTCATTATCTTCAAGTATACTCACCGTATTATCAAAGTTCACAACGCCGTTAAAATACGATAGGTGCACGTTTTTATACAGGTAGGTCCAGTCTTTCAGGTAGGCAAATGCCGGGTCGTTTAGCTGTGCATTCACATTGCCTTTCCAGCTTAGCCCTTCAGTTACCGGGAACATCATTTTTATATACTGTACACCGTCCTGGCTGTATAAAAGGCTTGTAGTGGTAGGCGTTACTAGTATTACCCGTAGCGCATGCCAGTCAGCGCCATCATATGGCCTGCTGTATACATCCATTATATAAGAAAGGCGCCTTTTTGAGTCTGTAAATGTATCCGTGATCGAATACTTCATCTGCGACTTCACCTCCAGCCTCACGCCCAAAGATCCATTATAGTACACAGAATCAACGGCATAGGTAACATACTTGCCATATTGCAGCGGGAAGTAATTTTTGGTAAGATCGGCAGTGGTATTATTCACCTTTCTACAGGAAAACATGGCTACCATTGGGATAGCTACCAACAATAATATAGGTAATATCTTTTTAATCATAAGACCCCGGCTGCTAATATTTCACGTAAATATAAATAAAGAAACGAAAAAAGCTACAATTACTTTGAAAAATAGAATAATGTTATTTGATGTCTTTTTGAATAATGCCGCCACCTATTACATCGTCGCCATCATAAAATACTGCTGACTGCCCCGGCGCTATGCTGTTTACTGCATGCTGAAATTGCACACGTACACCTCCGGCTATAGGGCTGATAATGCTTTCCATACCCGCATCGCGGTAGCGGATCTTGGTTACGGCCTCCATATTATCAGTAAAACTGGCATATTTCACCATATTTATGCCTCGTACCACCATTTCGTCATGTTGCAGTTCGTGGGCTTCGCCCAATACCACCGTATTGGTTTCCGGCAGTATGTTGGTAACAAACATTGGCTTACCAAACGCTATTTCCAGCCCCTTGCGCTGGCCTATGGTATAAAATGGGTAGCCATTATGCTTACCCACCACCTTCCCGTCGGCCAATACAAAATTGCCACCGCTCACTCTTTCCTCCAGCCCCGCCACATTCCTTTTCAGGAAACCGCGGTAGTCGTTATCCGGCACAAAGCATATCTCGTAGCTCTCAGACTTTTTAGATAGTTCTTCATAGCCCATATCATAAGCTACCTGGCGCACTTCAGTCTTCAGGTAATCTCCAAGCGGGTAAATACTCCGCGACAGGCATTCCTGCCCCAGCCCCCAAAGCACGTAGCTCTGGTCTTTGGTAAGGTCTTTAGCCTTTGATAGCACATAGCGGCTATTCTCTTCCCGCACTTTTACATAGTGCCCGGTAGCTATAAAATCGCAATTGAGTGCATTAGCCCTTTTCAGCAG
>JABDHF010000017.1 GCA_013285595.1 Bacteroidota bacterium | reverse complement strand
ACATTGATCATTAACCATTTACAATTAACCATTAAAGCCATCCGCTCCCCCAAAAAGACCTTGAAACCCGTACCCACAAAGGATTTTATTTTTCAACAAAAAAGGGGAAAATTACCTGGCATAAATGTCAAACAACACATATGAGATCTACACAGGCATTGATCATTAACCATTAAACAGGAGGTTAGATCTCCTCCTTCTTAGGCACTGTCTTAAACACAATGTCCCAAAGCACAGAGCTCACACCAAAGCCCTTCTCTGGAGCTTTGTAGTGGTGCAGGTGATGATTACGCCAAAGGGCCTTTAAGAATTTTGGTGGCGCAAAAGCATGTATGGCAAAGTGCATAGACCCATATACTATATAACCAAACAGGAAGCCAGGGAAAAAGGATAGTACGCTCCACTTCATAATAGCATACATGATGAGGAAGATAACAGACGCTACCACCAGGCTGGGCACAGGCGGCATAAACAACCGCTCCTTATCCCTTGGAAATTCGTGGTGTACACCATGCATGGTATATACAAATTTCTTGGCCTTTGGGCTTTCCACTATCATATGAAACAGGTAACGGTGCATCACGTATTCAAAGATGCTCCAGAAAAGCGCACCCGACATAAATAACAGTGCTTCGGTACTGGCAGCTATACCCTTGTATGCTGCACCATAGTATAACATGAAAATAATAATCGGGAAATATAAAGCGTAGATAACCACTGGGTGCGTCTTGGTCATCATCTCCATGTATTCATTCTGGAATAACCTGGCCTGTCCTTTATTTTTTATCTTATCAAACTCCATACAAAGTGCAAAAATAGGGAATTACTGATTCTCATTAATTACATCATTATCATCTTCTTCCATCAGGAAGGCCGCAGGGTTGTTTTTCTTCTCTATCACCTTATCCATCCATAGCAGCAGGGCGGGCAATAACGTAAGGTTAGTAACCATTGCCAGCAGCAGGGTCATAGAAGTCAGGTAGCCAAGCGACTTGGTACCATCAAATTGAGATAGTATAAATACGCTAAACCCAGCTATAAGTATCAGCGATGTATATATAATACTTAGTCCAGTATCATGAATGGTCCGGTGCACAGTATCTGCTATACTATCATCGTGCCGCGCCAGCTCTTGCTTGAAGTTTACAAGGAAACGAATGGTTACATCTATGGTAATTCCCAGCGCCACACTAAATACCAGCACCGTAGATGGCTTTATCCTGATGCCCATCCACCCCATAAGCCCCGCGGTGATCAGCAGCGGCACTATATTCACCACAATAGAAATAATAAGTATACGCCACGACCGGAAAAGCACCACCATACAACCAAAGATGATCAGGAAAGCAAGTATAAGGCTGTCGCGCAGGCTATTTACAATAAACTTGCTGCCCTCAAGGAAGGTAACACTAGTACCGGTAAAGGTAATGTCCACCGTCTTTTTAGCGCTGTCTGGTTTGGTAGAGAATTGCGGCGCATCAGTAAAATTGACGTTATACCTGGCCGTATCAAAGATCTGTAGCACCTTCGGCCTGATATTGTCAAGTAAACCCGGCAATACACTGGAGCCTACATCGGCCATACTTACGCTTATACGTGCCTTTTGCTTATTACTATCTATAAATGAGTGCAGCAGGCGGTTGAACATCGTGTTGTTCTCGCCCTTGTTGGTGCGCAGGTACGGCATAATAAAGGCTGCCTGCAGCATATCGCCCGGCACTTCATAGTTACTGGTATCGCCACCAAAGTAAGCCTGGTTGGCAAACTTGATACCTTCGGTTATAGCAAGAGGGCGGCCAATCTCAGGATACTTCTCAAGCGTATCCACCAGCCTGTCCATTTTGCCCAGTATTTCCAGCGACAGCACACCGTTCTTTTTCCGGGTATCTATCATTATCTCCAATGGCATCACACCCTTAAAGTTCTTCTCAAAAAACTTAAGGTCCATAAATACCTTATCCGACTTTGGCAGGTCATCTACAATATGTGCATTGTTGCGCAGTTTGGTCAGGCCTATCACTGAGAATACACAGACAATAATGGTAAAGCCGTAGATCCACACCCTATGGCTGAACACCCAGTTGGTAATACGGGTAAGCAGCTTATCTATCCAGTTGGTATCAAGGTAGCTGGTGTGGCGCACATCTGGTGGCGGCAGGAAGCTGAAAAATGCCGGGATGAATATCAGGGAGATAAAGAACAGCCCCAGGATATTGATACCAGCCACAAGGCCAAACTCCTTAAGCAATACGCTCTTTGTAAAAAAGAATACCCCGAAACCAATAGCTGCCGTAAGGTTGGTAAAGAAGGTAACGATGCCCATCCTGTCTACCATGCGCAGCAGGGATTTCATTTTATTGGGGTTCTTCTGGTATTCGTAATGATACCTGTTCAGCAGGTACACACAGTTAGGAATCCCTATTACCACTACCAGTGGCGGAATAAGAGCCGTAAGCAGCGTGATCTTATAACCAAGCAATACTATGGTACCCATAGACCATACCACGCCTATAGCCACAACCAGCATAGAAGATAGCACTGCAGTAAAAGACCTGAAAAACAGCACCAGTATTACGGCAGTAAGTACAAAAGACAGGATAAGGAAAAGCCTCATCTCCGACTGCACTTTTACGGCCATCTCTGTACGTATAAGCGGCAGGCCTGAATAGTGCATCTCCGTATTATGCTTTTGCCCAAAAGCATTGCCTAGCGATAATATGCTGTCGATAACGGCTGCCCTGCTTGCTGAGTTAAGCACATTCTTTTCTATACGTACCGCCATCATATAAGCAGGCGTTTCAGCATTATTATAAAGGAAGCCTTTATAAAAAGGAAGGTTAAGGAAGATCTGCCTAATGCTATCCACATTACTAAAAGGTGGGTCGCCGGCAATAGGGGACACTTTTAGCTTTTCAGTTGCGGTGTCTTTGGTAAGCGTTATAGAGCCGGGTATGCTCAGCACATTCTCTACCGCATGGATCTTTGCCACCTGTTTTGCAAGTACTGCGTAGTCGTTAAAAAAGGATGGGGTAAAGAAGTCCTTGGTCTGCACGCCTACCACCATCAGGTTGCCATCTTCGCCAAATTGCTTTCTAAAGTTCTGGTACTCAATATATTTGGCATTATCTGTGGGCACTGCGCTGGTAAACTCATAGCTCAGCTTTACCTGCGATGCAAAGTACCCCATAATGGCAGTGCTCACCAGCAGCGAGATCAGCAGTGCAATACGGAATTTTATAATAAACGCGGCTATCTTATGCCACATGGAGATAACGCTTGTAGTGAAAACCGCAAAAATACTAAAACGAAGGGGTAATAGGTACTGTTGTAAGCCAAAAGTTAAAAGTTAAGGCCACAAAGGGCTTAATTATGATCTTTTTTGAGTATTGCTTTTTCTTTTAGTAAGTAGTCTTTATAATTGCCACGTATCCACATTTTCAATTCCAGGTCAGTGGCTGCTCTTGCAAATGGATATTCCATTGGGTACAGGTTCATAAAAGTAGCCAGGGTATCTCCTGAAAAGCTCGTGATGCCGTTTACCAGTTGAGGTGTATAGCGTGTATCTATATACTTTTGTTCCTGGTCTTGTTTAAAGGTTTCCTTAAATTTCTTATTCTTCTTGTAGCTCTTCGACATTTTTTGCACTGCGCCACCAATAAGCCCGTTTACCGCAAGGCCGCCGCCATCTGCACTGCCAACAGAGGTTTTAACCCGGGTGGTATTCAGCTCTTTGCCATAGAGGCTGGCCATTTCCGCAGAGTCTTTTTGAAAGGGCGTATAGTCGGGATGCAAGATATATTCCTGCATTTGCACACTCAGTGGCCGGAGCTCTACAGTGAGGTCTGAACCGGGAGTAGCCAGGCGCTGTGAGGTATGATACCCTATCAGGCTATAAGATAGCTCATCGCCCTGCTTCACTGGTAGTGAATAATAGCCCTGTTCATTGGTGGTGGTAGATTGCTCGTTCGACAGGTTGAAGATGCTGACGGAGAATAACGGTTTGCCGGTTTCTCCGTCCAATACAATGCCCTTCATCAGTGTTTGCGCCTGCACACTGAAAACCATTAAGAGAAAAGAAGATATAAATACTGCTATACGCAAACCACGATGATATTATGTAAAACTAAAGAACATACCGGAGCAAATGGTTGCAGGCGGTTGTTTTGGGAATACTTTAAGAAAAGATAACTCAATTCAGCACAAATGCGCCCCTTTCGGCAATGGAATAGATATTGACTCCTTTGTTCCGGAATTCGCTGGCTAGTTTTTCCTGTTCCCGGCTGCTGTAGTTGTTTCCTACAATGATAGCAGATGGTGTGAATGTCTTTTGTAGCTGCTGCAGGTCTGGTTTTCCGGTGTAGTTGATAACGAGGTAGTCAACTGGAAAGTGGTCGTCGGTAATCATATCCCTGTTTAGTATAAGCACTGTTTTATCCCCTATGCTAAATAACTCCCGTTCTGCTGTGCTATCCTGCTGCCAGGCGCGCCAGTTAATGTGTGCGGGCTTTACAGCATAGCTTATTTTCTTTGAGTTAGCGGTGTCTGTGCTGATGACGGTAAAGCGGCCGCCCATTATCTGGTCTATGTGATTCGCCTTTCCGGCATTATAGACTACCAGCCGGTGCTGGTGCAGCCTTGCCCATTCGCTATGGCAAAAGGAGAGGAGCAGCAACACGGCAGTAGCCAGGCCGGTAGCCAGGCCACGTTTTTCCTTGTTTATGAGAAATGTGGTGATGCCGGCTATTATGATGTAGACTAATAGCAACTCTACTGCTGTGATCATTAAGAAATGGAAGGACGTGGGGTTTAATGCCTGCAGCCACACCACAAACCGATCGAACATTGTAACCAGGCAAACCGTGATAATGCCGATGCAGGTTGCTACGATGGGTATACAGCAGAGGACTATAACGAGCATACTGGCTATCAGCACTATGGTCATAAAGATATAGGCAGTAACG
This sequence comes from Bacteroidota bacterium, assembly GCA_013285595.1. GTDB lineage: Bacteria > Bacteroidota > Bacteroidia > Chitinophagales > Chitinophagaceae > Nemorincola. The sequence goes on along the minus strand of JABDHF010000017.1, from coordinate 38,905 downwards.
TTTGCCACAATGAACAGCAGCGGAAAGGTGTGGAAGTAATAGATGACCAAGGGCGCTACGAGTATCTCTGCTGCTATGCTTGCTACAACCACCTCCCATAGTTTACGTGTGACCCAGCGCTTAGGCGTAAACCAGCGATATATAGGCTTGTAAAAAAGGATGATGGACAGTACGGCTACAAAGGACAGCTGGAAGCCTAGCGAGAACAGCCACATAGGCTGCACAAACAACAGGATGAAAGCGGCTGTGAACAAGGTGTTGAGGCTATTGTTGTTCTTATTGAGCATTACAGAGACGGCGAGTATGGAAAACATGATGGCGGCCCTGATGGCAGATGGCGGTGCGCCGGCCATAACGACGTAAAACCAGACCAACGGGAAGGCTATAGCATACCTGACCCACAGATGCTTCCTGTCTTTGAGCCACCATAGCAGGAAGGAGATGACGATAAAGAAGATGGTAACGTTGCCGCCAGATATGGCTATGATGTGTATGATGCCGGTATCAGCATAGGACTGACGGAGGTCTTCATCGAGGTTTACTTCGTCGCCGAGAAGCATGGCCTGGAGGAGGCCTTTTGTTTTTGGGTCAGCGATGTACCTGGCCAGCTGCGCCATGCACCAGTTGTGGGTGCGGTCTATGATGGGGGCTGCAGCTTCATCGTTAGTGGCATAGAGCCTGATGTCCTTTGCGGAGCAGGATTGCTGGTAATGGAGGCCGTTTTGCCGGCAATACTGGGCATAGTTGAACTCGAAGGGGTTGCCGGCATTCTTTATGGGTTGCCACTTGCCGGGCACAAAGAGGGTGTCGCCCTTTTGCAGCTGCATGGGCAGGTGGTCTTTGTAGAGGTATAGGAACGCCTCGCCTTCCAGGGCGGTAACCTTACGGTCTTTTATGGCGCTTACAATGGTTACCGGCACCTTCCACGAGCGGTCTTTTTCTACTGGTGCGCCATTTACCCGTGCCAGGTAGGTGCTGTTGCCGGTGATACTGTTGCCAAACCATCGTGCATGGTTCCGGACATCGTTGTACCATGATGAGGAATAGCCGGTGGCCAGCAGCATGATGCTTAGCAGGCAAAAGGTCGCCGCGCGGTATAACCCGCCGGACTTATTGATGAGGAACACGGCTACAAACAGCGCGAAAGCTATAGCCGCCGTAACGAAGGCACTCCAACCATTAAGCAATGGCAGCCACCCTTTTTCATAGCAGAGGATACCTACAGCCAATGGCAGCAACAGCCTGAAGAAGGGTGCTACCTCCCAGAAATATGCCTTATGTAACGGCCAGCGCTTCATGCAGCGGCTAAAGTAGCGAAATGTGTGATACGCAGGCTACACCCCAAACCCCTAAAGGGGCTTCCTCTTGTTACGCAGTTGGCAGTTAGTTATCTGTCATGTGTTAATTAAAGTTTATATTGTTGTAGGTGAAAAAATGAAACACAGTGTGGGCGAGGGTTTGAGAGCGTTTTTTGGGGAGGAGCAGACTATTTACCCCAAACCCCTAAAGGGGCTTTCTCTTGTTACGCAGGCGGCGGTGAGTGAACTGTGATATATGGCGTAAATGATCGTGTGGTCAGTTAAATTGCGGTTTATTATATTCGTTTTGTGAAAAAATGGAATGCAGTGTGGCAAGGGTTTTAGGGTGTTTTTGGGGGAGCGGGTGCGTATGTTTTTCTTGTATTTTGGCGCCCTGGTATGTGAAAATGATAGGTGATATGTTTATAATGTTTTTCATTTCGTTACTTCTCTTACAAATGTAGGGCGTTATAATGGGAGCGGGTACGGATAGCTATAAAGGGATTGCAAATCCCCAACCATGTGGTTCCCGATTACAAATCCGGAACAGCCGGTGCAAAGACTTATATGATAATTATGGGCTTCAGTATCTTGATTGCCGCAGAGTCTCCGCTTTTCGCGGGACTCTGCGGGGACAGAGATACTTCTCTAATTAATCCTGAAGTTCGCCCTTCTTTTTTAATGCATGGGTTGTTTTGTCTGTCTATAAATATACCTTTCTAAGAACGACAGCAGCGACTCACTGTCTTTGGTAAATTTCCTTGCAAATAGAACATTTTCATTTTTTAAATCCCCTAAATGTTCCATTGTTAAAGGTTCAGCGTATGCGCCATTCTTACCAAAATGCAGGAACCGTAAATTATCATTTACTACCTTTTCGGCAAACGGGCTGTTCATGATTATTGTTTGAAACAGGATCTCATCAGATACCTGCGTATATTTAAACCTTTCATAAAATTTCGGATTTTGATCAATGTATGTAACAAGATATTGGCATGCGCCGTAAGATAAACTCCACCATTGGCTCCCTGCATTTAGTCTCGGATAGTGGCCTGAATAACGTCGGTAAATGCCAGCTTTCTTTAATATTTTTTGCATTTTTCTGAATACCGAATTGACGTTCTTTATGAGCTTATCTTTTATTTTTGGAGATCGCGGATTGAAATAACTATGAAAGTGGTATTTATCCAACCGTCTGTAGGTTAAGGAATGCTCAGCACTGCTTTCAGGCATAATAAAATTATCAATAAATTCTTTTCCGTTATTTCTTTCAAAATAATTACTGATATAACTTGCTGATTTTACGGTAAGGCATTCACCACTTAATAAATGCAGGTACGATACATTTTTATGCTTCAATGCTTCCCTGATGAGTCCCACTGTTGCTTCAACAATTCTAAACGAGCCCCATTGCACATTTATCCTTTTTTTTAAGATCACGACATTCGTTTGGGCGGCCAGTTCCTTGTAATATGGATCGTTGGTATCAATACGGAGTTTTTGATCAAAATGGATGAAGAAACAATGATTCCCGGATTGAAGCCTTTTCACCTGGATATTAGTTTTCTCGGGAGTTGAGCATGTTAAGATTAGATATGCGTGTATCATATAGGTTTGGGTTTAATTGGAAGAAGGGTTGTCAATAAATTGTGTTCGCAAACTAATTTTTGCAGTATGCTTATGCTCTTAGGATGAATTAATAACGCATATAGCCCCGGCATCAAGGATATTCGTACTATTTTGGTGTGGCTCAACACCAGTTTCCGCACTTGTATAATCAAAGCTGGTGTCATACACTAAATGTCGCGGGCGTGGAGCTGGCATTGTTAGATTTTCTATAAGAAATTGCCGGACAGATGCTTTCACTTATACATTTTTTATTATTATACTTTTGAACAATTAATGAAATAATTGAATTGCGAATATTATGCCGAATGCTCGTTTTAACGCAAAAAAGTTTCCGAACGGTCGAAAAAGTTTTTGAACGGTAAAAAATCAACATTTGGTATTAACCAAAAGCAATGACAGCACAAACCCTTCAGGAGATAACGCTAATAATCAATCCCGGCTTGCATTGTCGAGGAAGATAATTTTGAACTCAGTAGGATCCTGCTTACTAAATTCATCCAGATAGACCTGAAAACAATCTCCATTGCACTTTGGGAGCTCTACTGTAAAGTGAGTGCCTGTGATTGGAGAGAAGGCTCCGAATAAATAAAAGTTCTTAAAATTGTGCTGATAGGGAATATCTACAGCTTGGATATAAGATGTAAAACCAGTTTTCGGATCCGACAATTTTTGTTGAAGCTGGGCCTTTACTTTTATCAAAAAAATAGTATATTGTTTGTGTTTTTCATTCTAATTATCTAAAATCAGATTATGCAAGTAGGTAAAATGGCTTTTCAAGCGGGTTTTGTTACAAAGCAAATTAATATACAGGGACATACATTAGCTGAAATAGAAAAAAGGCTTGGATTTCACAAAGGCAGACTAAGAAATGGCGCTTATTTTCTGGTTGCAGAAGAACTGCCCTCAAACAGTGGTTTTTTATTTGCTGGTTATACACAAGTTGCCGATCACCGGACGGCGAAGATTTATGGGAATATCAATGATCCTAAAGACCCCGGCGGGGATATAAAGAAAAGAAATGTAAAACGAACGTGGAGCCTGCACGGATCAGCCAGGCTGGTTAAGGTTGTGCCTGTAATAAAACATAATGAGCACATGAACCTTGATAAACAGTATATGCCGGGAAGTGGTATTCCACAATGGAAATTGATAAAGCCAGTCAGATTCAGGGTAGAATCGTTTGTTTCCAACTATCCCTCGGGAAGGTTTATTCCATCACAAGGGTTTTACCATGCTATAGGCACACAGAATACGGAAAGCATTTATTTTGGCTCGAAGGTTAGCGCCGAATTCAGGGCAGAGGCTCAAAGAGTGGCACAGAGTGTGGATATAGACGTAAATTATTTAATGACAATAATGGCCTTTGAAACCGCGGGATCATTCAGCCCGTCACAGAAGAATTTAAACGGGTCGTCTGGCACAGGATTAATTCAGTTTATGTCTTTTACGGCTACACATCTGAATACTACAACCGAAAAGCTCTCGAAAATGACTGCGGTAGAACAGCTGAAATACGTAGAAAAGTACTTTATGGACTATAAGGGCAAATTAAAAACGCTCGAAGATACTTACATGGCTGTATTATACCCAAAGGCGATAGGCCAGAGCCTTGATTATGTTTTATTTACAAAAGGCTCACTGGCCTACACTCAAAATGAAAAGCTGGACGCTGATAAAGATGGCAAAATAACGAAGAAGGAAGTAAGTGCAAAAATAAATGCGAAATACCTGGAGGGTGCAAAATTAAAAAATTAAAAAGATGCGAAAACAATTATACTACTTTCTTGCTATTTCAATATTCAGTTGTTTTAGCTGCCAGAGTGATGCAACGGTAAATAAAAAAAGTACAATTGCAAAGGAAACGACTACGGGAGACACAACAACGAACAAAACAATAACAAGTGCGGGTAACGCGGAATATTATACAATAAGCAAACCGCTACAGGCAGAAGAAAGAAGATTTTTTGCCGTATTAAAAAAAGAAAACCAGGATTTACTTTTTTCGGATGAAGTTAAAAGATTTTATGCGGCAAAAGATAGCTCATTGATCTTTAGTGAAATCGTAGTACCAAAAGATACCTTATTAAGTGGGGGCTATGTATTTTATAGTTTTGCCTATTTTGGGGAAATTTCGAAAGAATCGGATGTGCGAATTACGTATAGCTACAGCTTAGGACAAATGGATTCTAAAACAGGAAGTGTATATGGCCCCAATGTGAATGACTATTTTCATACATACACAGGATATGGTTTAAGCGCAAAAGTTGTTGTGATGTATAACAATGGGAAACAATTATATACAAAGACGATACCATTGAAAAACAATTGATAGCACCGCTGCTTATCTGGAGAATTGTATGATGGATCTTAAGCCTAATTACGTAACGGACAGGGGCAATAAAAAAAATAGTGGTACAGCTTAATATTAAGACCTACGAGAAAATAGAAGAGATCCTTGAAAATTATAGCCTGCACAAGCTGATGGAAGAGGATGAGAATACGCCAATGAATGTAGAGGAAGCAAAAGCGTATTACAGCAAGCTTGGGAAAAGGAATAAAACAAAAACGCCTTTTTAGTACCTTAAGTCAGCGGGGTTTTTCTTCACGTTCCCGAAAGGCCACCAACGTGAACACCTTTTTAGTTTTTGTAGTAAACAAAAAGCGCCTTTCATACAAAGTATAAAAGGCGCTCAGGAAATATCAAACGATCAAACTTATCCCCCTACTGCTATGCGCTGGAAGGAAAATACAGTGAGGCCTTTGCTTACTGAGGTAAGGTATTCGGCTACGGTTTTGCTGTTGTCTTTTACAAATGCCTGTGGGAGCAGGGTGTTGTCTTTAAAGAATTTGTTGAGCTTGCCTGCGGCTATTTTCTCGGCCATATCGGCTGGTTTGCCTTCTGCCATTATCTGCTCTACTGCTATGGCTTTTTCGCGGGCTACGGTTTCGGCTGATACGCTGTCGGCGTCTACTGCCATTGGCTTCATTGCAGCTATTTGCATAGCTACGTCTTTGCCTGCGGCAATGATCTCGTCGGTAGCTGGCTGGTTCATACCTACCAGCACACCTATACGGTAGCCAGAGTGGATATAAGGCACTACTGATTCTGCGGTTACCTGCTCGAAACGGGCTATTTCTATCTTCTCGCCTATCTTGGCTACCATTTCCATCAGCTTTTCGCCTACTGTGGCATTGTCCATTTTAGTGGCAGCGAGGTCTTCTGTTGTGGTTGTTTTGCTTTCGAGGGCTATGTCGGCAACTTTCATGGCGAAATCAACGAACTCTTGGTTCTTTGCTACGAAGTCGGTCTCAGAGCTAAGAGTGATGACGATACCATATTTATTGTCGGCCGATGCTTTTGCTATTACTACCCCTTCTTTAGCTTCGCGGTCGCTACGGTTAGCGGCTACTTTCTGGCCTTTTTTGCGCAGGTAATCGATAGCGTTCTCAAAATCGCCATTGCTTTCCACCAGGGCCTTACGGCAATCCATCATACCTGCTCCTGTTTGCTGACGCAGCTTGTTTACTTCAGCTGCTGATATTGTTACTGTGCTCATTTTATTAAATTTTATCTTTAGTTTTTTAATTCAGGGTGCAAAAGTCGTATTTTATTATTAAAGCCCCAAATATGGGGCTTTAAGTTAACTCAAAAGTAAAAAGTTAAGACCTTAAACTATTAGTGTTTGATGGGAAATGGCTTAGTGCCTTGCAGGGCCACCTGGCCTGCTGGCTCCAGCACCGCCACCCGGGCGACTGCCACCACCACCACCTGGACGGCTTCCGCCACCACCCGGACCACGGCTGCCACCTGGGCCGCCAGACCTGCCACCAGCACCACCGCTGGCATTGCCACGGCCACCACCAGGGCCACGGCCGGGAGCGCCTGCACCAGCGCCTGCGCCGGCACTTCTGCCACGTCCGCGTCCACCGCCACGGCGTCCGCCTTCACCATCTTCTTCTGTTATTTCCAGACCACGACGGTTTTCGTTAGCATCATCTACGTTAGCATCTTCGTCAGTTTCTTTCACCTGTGCACGCTCCTGCAGGCCTTCCAGTATTGCAGCTGTAAGGTATGTAGTGATGATAGCGATAGACTTGGTAGCATCATCGTTAGCAGGTATAGCGAAATCTACCTTGGTAGGGTCGCTGTTAGTATCTACCATAGCGAAAGTGGCGATACCAAGGCGCTTAGCCTCTGCCAGTGCAATATGCTCGTGGCTGATATCTACCATGAACAAAGCAGCAGGTGTACGGCCCATCTGGGAGATACCGCCTAATACTTTTTCCATTTTTTCTTTGCTGCGGGTAAGGGTAAGGCGTTCTTTTTTGGTAACGCTATCCATAGTACCGTCCTGGAGCATTTTTTCGATGCTCAGCATTTTCTTAACGCTTTTGCGGATAGTGCTGAAGTTAGTGAGCATACCACCCAACCAACGCTCTGTAACGAAAGGCATATTAGCCCTTGCTGCAGCCTCGGCAACTATTTCTTTAGCTTGTTTTTTAGTAGCTACAAACATGATCTTCTTACCGCTTTTGGCGATAGATTTCAGCGCTGCAGCAGCTTCGTCAAGGCCTTCAATGGTTTTATTGAGGTCAATGATGTGAATGCCATTTTTTTCAGCAAAGATGTATGGCAACATCTTTGGGTTCCATTTTTTCTTCAGGTGGCCGAAGTGCACGCCAGCCTCAAGGAGCTGCTGGTGTAATGTTTTAGTATCTTCCATTTAAATAATTTCTTGAATGTTATAAAAATATTTTGTAGGGCGGATGCGCAATAGTATGCGCACCCACATGGCCAATGAATTAACGTTTAGAGAACTGGAAGCTACGGCGTGCTTTGGCTTTACCGAATTTCTTACGCTCTACCATACGGCTGTCGCGGGTCATGAGGCCTTCTTTTTTCAAAGCCGGGCGATACTCAGGGTTTACTTCGCACAATACGCGGGCTATAGCCATTTTAATAGCTTCGGCCTGGCCTTTTGGGCCACCACCCTTTACATTTACAACGAGGTCGAAAGAGGTTGCAACATCTACTGTTTTCATCGGCATTTCTACCTGGTTTTGCAGGTACATGATAGGAAAGTAGTTCTTATATTCCTTGTCATTAACCATGATATTACCGGTGCCCTTGCTCAGGTATACGCGAGCTACTGCTTCCTTTCGGCGGCCAACGGCGTTTTTCTGTTTTTCCATTTTTATTTATTAATGGTTTTTGTTATTTTAATATTGTTCAGGTTGTTTATTTTTTTCCTATACCTACTGTAGTAAGTACTTTAGGGTTTTGTGCCTTGTGGGGATGCTCAGCGCCTTCGTAAACGAAAAGCTTCTTATACATTGCACGGCCCAGGCGATTTTTAGGAAGCATGCCTTTTATAGCGCGCTCTATCATAAGGTTAGGGCGGCGTGTGATCATTTCGCTAGCCATTTCTATTTTCTGGCCACCCGGGTACATAGAATAGGTCTGGTATTCTTTGTCGTCCAGCTTGTTGCCGGTAAGTTTTACTTTACCTGAATTGATGACGATGACATAATCACCACAGTCGAAATGGGGTGTATAATATGCTTTGTTCTTACCGCGCAGGATAGATGCTATCTGCGACGTCATACGGCCAAGCGTCTGGTTAGTTGCGTCTACCACATGCCACTCGCGTTTTACGATAGTTTCGTTGGCAGATTGTGTTTTAAAACTTAGGTGTCTCATTTTTTAATGTCAAAAGTTAAAAAGTTAAAAGCAAAAACCTCAGAAGAGGTTATTTAAAAATTTGGAGTGCGAAGGTAGAGAGGGATAATGAGATAGCCAAGAAATTCATTAAGAAATTTTATGACAACGATATAACTATCTGGTAATCAATGCAAAAATAAGCAAAATATTTTATAAAAATAGAAAATCGAACTGAAATATGCTGCATGACAATGTAAAAAGCGCCCTGACGTGACGGTGCAAAGGTAAATGGAAGGAGCAGGCTGCCATTTGGTATTGTGATGCCGGAGTAAAAACCCCGGTGTAACACAGGAACTGCAGTGGCTGAATATCTAATTGTTAAGAATAATCAAATGAAAGCTTTGTTTATTCACAATGTTGTAATAAATTCACCCCAAATATCCGTGACAAGTCTTACTATAAGGGCTTGGTATGGGTGTCTGATTAATGACCATTAAGCGCATTTTTAAATAAAATAACATGAAAAGAGTTTGTTTACTCATTGTATTACTGCTCACGTTTGGAATACAGTCCTTCGCTCAAACCACGCACACGCTAACCGGTAAAGTTACCGATGAAAAGGGCCTGGGCTATCCCGGAGCCGGCGTATCTGTTAAAGGCACCCAGTTAGGCACTGTTACAGATATAAACGGAGACTTTATGCTCGACGTTCCGGATGGCAGCAATACGATAGTAATACAGGCTGTAGGCTATAATACACGCGAGTTACGGGAAACCGGCCAATCGCTGAATATAAAATTGCAGGCTATGGCACAGCAACTGGAAGGTACGGTTGTTACAGCACAGGCGGTAAAAAGAGAAAAGAGATCGCTTGGCTTCAGCTCTACTACATTAAATAATGAAGAGCTTACTTCAGGCAATAATACAAGTACACTATCGAGCCTTGCAGGTAAAGTGGCGGGCGCTAATATCACCAGTACTACAGGTGGCCCGGGCGGATCTACACGTATCATCCTGAGAGGTGAAAAGTCGATTTTGAAAGACAACAATGCACTGATAGTTGTGGATGGTGTAATAATGAATAACTATGACAGAACGCAAGCGACCCAACTTTCTGCTACAGGCGGCAGTGTGCTGACACAGGTGGATTTTGGTAATAGCGCAAATGACCTGGACCCGGACGAAATAGAATCGGTATCAGTATTAGGTGGCGCCGCAGGCGCTACTCTTTATGGATCGCAAGGGTCTAATGGTGTAGTAATGATCACTACCAAAACAGGAAGGCGTACGGAACCAGGCAAGCCGAACAAGCTGGACATCACTTACAAAGCAACTTACACACAATCGGACGTACTGAAATATGAAGACCTGCAGAACACCTACGGACAGGGAAATATATATAATGGCGTAGCTGACGACCGCAGGGAAAATTTTAGCTGGGGAGCGCCTTTTGATAACCAACTTCGTCCATGGGGCCAGGTAATAGATGGCAAGTCTTTGGTAAAGCCATATTCGGCGCAGCCAGATAATATAAAGAGCTTCTACCAGCATGGTAAAGATCTGAACAACTTCGTGTCGCTTTCCGGCGGAACTGAAACTTCAACCTACTTTCTTTCCTTAAACGCACTGAACAGTAATGGCGTAGTACCTAATACATTCTATAATAAATACAGCATTCGCTTTAATGGTACTACCCAATTATCTAATCACTTTTACTCAGAGATCAATGTAAATTATATTAATTCGTATTCACGTGCGGAAAACAGCGGCCAATCATCTGGCGGCGTACTTTCTAACCTTTACCAGACCGCTCGTGACATTCCTATTTCGGAATTGAAAAATACAGGTAATCATTTTTACTCTCAGCAGTATTTAGATACGGCGGGTGTGGAGCGCTACGGGTATTATGGCGCTTATACCAAGAACCCATACTGGATAGCCCAGAATTATGACAACCGTGATAAGACCGACAGGGTGATAGGGGATATGAAAATAGGATATAAAAAAGGTGAGTTTAATATTTATGACCGTGTGGGCGTTGATGTGACGTCAGACAGGTCTGTGTATAAAACGCCAGAATTCAATGGCCAGCCAGTTGATCCTTTTTATATAGGCAATAACTCGGTTAATGCGGGCGGCCTGGCACAAAATAACTATTCAGGTATGAGGTTTTACAATGACCTGATCGCTACTTACGCTCACCCGTTAAGCAACAATTTTGGGCTTAATGTTATAGCAGGCCATAACGTTACCATTCGTGATGATGCATCGCTTAGCGCTGTGATAGACCCAGGCACAAACGGGTTGGTGATACCTAACTTTTATAACTTTACCAATAACGTTAGCCCTGTTATTACTAATAATAATATCACGCAGTCAAGAAAGTTTGGTGTTTATGCGGATATAGCACTTAATTATCAAAGAGAGGTATACCTGGATCTTACCGGCCGTAACGACTGGTCTTCTACATTACAGCAAGATCATAATTCTTACTTTTATCCGGGAGCGAGTGTATCGTGGGTGTTTACTGAACGCCTGAACGGGACCAAGTTTAAAGACAAGGTATTGAATTATGGTAAACTGCGTTTGGGTGTATCTGGTGTGGGTAGCGATGCGATCCCATATGCCAATAACCCGGCAGGCTATACCCAGAGCGGCATCCCAACTTCGGGCAGTGGTTCGTTTGGTAATATAGCGCCACCTTTTAACAGTGTAGCTGCATACCAGATATCAAACACTTTTGGCCTTGCTAACCTAAAGCCAGAATTGACACATGATTATGAGGCGGGGGTTGATCTTTCATTTCTTAAAGATCGCATATCGCTATCGTTTACTTATTACCAATCGTATACCCATAACCTGATCACTGCGGTTACACTTCCTCCAAGTTCAGGTTATGGATTTGAATTTGAGAATATAGGTGATATCAGTAACAAAGGCGAAGAAATAAGCCTGAGAGGAACGCCGATCAGCACAAAATACGGGCTGAGATGGGACCTCTTCGGTACGTACACACATAATATCAATAATGTAGAAAGCCTGACCAGCGGACTTGACCATGTATCTGTAGGGCCTGGCGCCAACGGCTTCCAAGGGATGGATATAGTAGCTGCCGTGGGGCATCCATTAGGTACTTTTTATACTACCGACTTACAGTATGTAAATTACAATGGCCAGCAGTCTGTATTGGTTGATGCTAAAACCGGCTTGCCGATAGCTACGAAAAAAGCTATTTATGATGGATCGTTCCAACCTAAATTCCAGGCATCGTGGGGTACTGATCTTAGCTACAAGGGCATAAAGCTGCATGTATTGTTTGTGACCAAGCAAGGTGGCAAATTCTTCAGTGAAAATAAATTGAACACTGATTTCAACGGAACTTCGCAGGAAACAACGGTTAACAACCGCAACCCGTATGTATGGGCTAATTCTGTAAATGAGATAGGCAATACCGGTAACTATGTGAAGAACACTACGCCATTTTCGCCCTACACTTACTACACTAATATAGAAAGCAACAACCTTCCGGGCCAGGGCCTTGTGGATGCAAGCTACGTGAAACTACAAGAGGCCGCACTGTCTTATAAGATACCTCAGAAATACTATATGCACAGCCCATTCGGCTCACTAGAGGCAGGTATATTTGGTAATAACCTGCTTATATGGACTGCAAAAAGCAATAAATATGATGATCCGGAAGAGAGCTCAGCCGGCGCAACACAAAATGGCCAGGGATTTAACTTTACAGGGCGTCCGTCTTTAAGAAATTATGGAGCATTCTTAAAAGTTACTTTCTAAACCTTAATAACTACAAAAAATACTTGTATGTCAATAAACAGAAGAAATATTTTCATAGTGGTGGCAGGCCTTTCATTGGGGTTTGCTTCCTGCCGGAAATTTATGAACGTAAATAAAGACCCGAATATCACACAAACTGCGACTGTACAAACGCTGCTGCCTGCAGCGCAATTGTACGTGGCGTATTCTCTAGGTTCGGATTTTGAGGTAAATGGATCTTTTTGGGCAGAATACTGGACGCAAAACCCGAATTCCAGTCAATTTCGGTCGGTGGAGCAATATGCGCCCAGCCAGGATTATTTTGTAGGGCCGTGGAGTGAAATGTATACCGCAGCTGAAAATTTCTACCAGCTTACCAAGCTTGCGGATTCTCAAAAGAAAAAGCAATACGTGGCAATTGCCTACGTAATGAAGGCGTATACTTTCCAGCTGATAACTGATGCGTTTGGCGATGCGCCATATAAACAAGCGCTGAAAGGACAGGTAGCAGACAGCAACATCCTGAATCCGAAATTTGACTCACAAAGGGTAATTTATAATGGTATACTTGCCGATATTGATTCAGGCCTTAAACTGATGAATCCGGCTGACGCAATTTTGCCGGGCGCTGATGACCTTATGTATGGTGGTGATATGACCAAGTGGCAGAAATTCGCATATACACTTAAACTGAGAATACTGCTTCGTATGTCGGGCATCGATCCTGTTGATGCAAAAGCTGGCATAGCTGCATTGTACGCAACCCCGGGCTTTAGTTTGATAGGGCCTGGCGATGATGCAAAAATTGGTTTCGGCTACTCTGCGGCTAGTAAAAACCCGCTTTATGCAGAGGCAAGCTCAACCACGCTGGCAGGTACGCAAAACCTGGTTGGCAGCAAAACTGTTATCGATAGTATGAATAGTAACGGAGATCCCCGTGCATATGTATTCTATGAGCTTAATTCAAACAACGCAGTTACCGGCGTTCCGCAGGGTAATTACGATGCTGTGCTTGCGGCAGGTTCCTTTTCGTTGCCAAGTATTTATGTAGGTGGTGATGCAAATAATGCAGCGTCGGGTAATGCACCTGTAAATTTCCTAACAAGCTGGGAGAGTTACTTTTTGCAAGCTGAGGTAGCTGCAAGAGGCTGGGCTACTGGTACTATGTCTGACCAATCTCTTTTTTACGCTGGTATCAAGGCTAATTTTGATTATTACAGTACCGGATTAGATGCTATTTATGGTGCACCGGCAACATCTACTATAGACAGTGATTACCTTACAGGGGCAATTAACGGAGCGCCGGGTTACTGGACCGTTTATCCTGCCGCCGGAACGGTACAGGATAAACTGCGTTTCATCATTACTCAAAAATGGTTTGCGATGTGTGGCAACCAGGGATTTGAAGCATGGTGTGAGCAGCGCAGAACAGGCTATCCAGACTTCCTGGTGGTGTCTAAGAATACACTTATAGGACAAAATTTGCCAAAGAGATTTATTTACCCAACCAGTGAAAGTACCAGGAATGCAAACTTCCCTGGTTTAGCATCTATTACTACCAAGATGTGGTGGGATCTATATTAATCGTTTAATTTAACAGTAATGACAATGAGAAAAATATTAATAGCATTATCTTTTGCAGCCATAGCTTACGCGGGATGTAAAAAGAAAGATACCACCGTTTCCCAGGTAGTTACCGCATCTTACCCTACGGTACTGATAACGGGGTCTCAATATGTGAGCATACCAGTAGGTGGGTCTTTTACGCCACCATCGGCCACGGCGTATGATTCTTTTTATAAAGAGAACCTATCTGTAGTAAAAGATCTTGGCACGCTTAATAATAATGTTCCGGGTCTTTATACAGTCGTTTATTCTGCCAAAAACCATTATGGTTTTGTAGGCACTGCAAATGTTTATGTGGCGGTAACAAGTATTACTGATACATTAGACCTTACCGGCTGGTATGAGCGCCTGACGCCTACCCGCTCTGCCCATATCACGAAAATCAGCCGCGGCCTTTTTATGACAAGCAATGTGGGCGGTGTTGACACCACCGATCCTACAACGGGAGCACAGATCAGCGCAGTTTTTGCAGTATTAAATGATACTACTATTGACTTTGGTTCGCAGCTAACTAGTGGAGGTCCTTTATCTGCAACGTCTCAGACACTTACACTCGATCCGGGAGATACTACAATCAACTATGCCCTCAACCTTTCCGGCTTTGGCACACAAGTGCGTACTTTTGTAAAACAATAGAACAAGAAAAATCTTTATAATCGGCTCCCTGCACTAAAATGCAGGGAGTTTTTATTTGTAGCAGGGATAAAATGCCCGTATTTTATTTTTTTAACAAATTTTCCATTACCTAGCTATTATATTTGCGCACTAATTTCCAATTATGCGCATGATCCTGGCCTTTATGGCTTTATTTCTTATACCATCATCTATGCTGCTGGCGCAAGATGCTACTGACAAGATGAACAGTGAAGCTGTGCCGCCACCTATAGTAAAGCCATCGAGGGATTTCATTATGCTCCAGTTTAACTATAACAACTGGTTTCAGAAGCCTGATAGCGTTAAGACCAAGACTTTCGGCTTTGGCTTCAATGGGTATGTGTGCTACGACTTTCCTATTAAAAAGACTAACCTGAGCTTTGCAGCAGGGTTGGGAATAAGCGCGTCTGTGGTTTATCTGAACCAGCTACAGATCATAGATACAGGCACCAATGCCAATGGAAGCCAGGTACACTTTGCGCCTTATAATGATTCAGAGAATTTTAAGCGGTATAAATTTGTGACTACCTACATTAAAGCGCCATTTGAGCTGAGGTACTTTGGCAATATCAAAAACAGGAACAAAGGGTTTAAGGCGGCTATAGGCATACAGGTAGGTACTTTGCTGGGTGCGCATACTAAAGCTCTGTCTTCCGTAGATGGTACGAATATAAAGTATAAGATAGATACAAAAAGGTATGTAACCCCCTGGGACTTTGCTGCGACTGCACGTGTAGGTTGGGGCAACTTCTCGCTTTTTGGCTCTTACAATCTTACCAATGTGTTTAAAGACAATGCGGGACCGCCCATTACGCCTGCATCAGTGGGTATCTGTCTTACTGGCTTGTAACAAGAATAAAGACTAGCCAGATCATACAAACGAAAAAGCCGAAGAGAGATCTTCGGCTTTTTCGTTTGTATGAAAATATTTTCGCCTGGTGCTATACGCCCACCATCAGGGGCATCAGCAGCATAAGGACATCCTCACTCTCTACCTTGTCGATAGAGCGGAAGATGCCCGCGCGGGTAGGGGTGCTTAGTTCCACTTGTATTTCATTACCGTCGAGGTTGTTTACCATTTCTACCATCAGCTTGGCGTTGAAGGCTATTTTCATATCCTCTCCGCTATACTGGCAGCTGAGCATTTCCTTGCCTTCGTACGAGAAATCAATATCCTGTGCGCTTATCTGCAGGGCATTGCCATTGATATCCAGCACTACCTGGTTGGTGGTTTTATTTGCAAAGATGCTTACGCGGCGTAGTGCGCTTACAAAGTCGCCACGGTTGATGGTAAGCCTGTATGGGTTATCTACCGGTATTACGGCCTTATAATCGGGGAAACGGGCATCTATGAGGCGGCAGCTAAGGCTCAGGCGGTCACCGGTCACAAACAGGTGGCTACCATTGTAGGCGAGCTGTAGAATAGACTCATCGGGAGATAATGTGGCGCGGAGCTGTTGCAGTGGTTTTTTAGGCACTACGAAGCCGTCTTTTGCCGGGCAGTTAACATCGCTGCGGCGGAACTGTACAAGCCTGTGTGCGTCGGTAGAAACAAAGGAAATGCCATCGGTAGCCAGCTCAAAATAAACACCGGTCATAGCAGGGCGCAGTGTGTCTCCGCTTACAGCAAAAAGCGTCTTATTAATGCACTCCAGCAATGAGATAGAAGGCATGGTAAAGCCTGTAGTATCTCCGGGAGCTGGTTCCTTTGGAAAGTCATCAGCCTTTTCACCACCTATGCGGTATTTACCTACATCGCTCGACATTTCAATGGAAAGGTCGCTTTCGTTGATGTTAAAAGTAATAGGCTGTTCCGGTAGATTTTTCAGATAATCAGTCAGTATTTTAGATGGAATACATATCCTGCCATCGCCCTGGGCATCATTCACCTCTATGTGCACGCGCATCATTGTTTCAAGGTCGGTAGCGGTGAGTGTAAGGGTATTGCCGCGAAGCTCAAAAAGGAAATCTTCCAGCACAGATAATACGGTATTGGCGCTGATAACGCCGCTGATCTGCTGCAGGTTCTTGAGCAGGGCCGTAGAGGTAACTATAAAACGCATTGGTAAATATTGGTTTTAAACAAAGATATTTGAAATAACCCCAAAATTAAATAGCCCGGCACCAAAAGGAACAAATGTGGATAAATAAAGGAAAGTGGGTTTAACGGGTCAATCCCCGGTATTGGTCTTCCGGGTAAGGCCTAAGATAAGGGAGATAATAGCTAACACAAGCAGTGTATGGATAACATTGCCCTCGTGCTTCCAGACAAAAAAACCAAGCACCCAGCCAATGATCAGGAGTGTAGCAATAAAGAACAAGAGGTTTCTGAGTATCATGCTTAGTAGCAGTAAAAATAACAAATCTGCAATGAAAAACGAATAAGATTCTACAATACCTATGCTGAAAATGAGAAGAGCTTGAATTGTACATAACTGCAAAAGAAAATATAAAATTGCTATGCCTAAATGCTAATGGGGAGCAGCAGGGTATGTATTGCAGGCATTACGCTATATTTGCCCGGTGAGCTTCTTATATCCTCTATTTTTGGTTGCCGGGTTATCGCTGGCTATACCGGTGCTGATACACCTGTTTAACCTGCGCAAGTATAAGACCGTATTTTTTCCGCATACACGGTTTCTGAAGAATATACAGCTAAACAGCCGTAAGCAAAACCAGGTGAGGTATAAGTGGCTGCTGGCTATGCGGCTGCTATTTTTGGCAAGCCTGGTATTGGCTTTTGCGCAGCCGTTTTTTAACCATAACAGTCAGAAGTCTGCGGGTAATAAGCTACAGATCATATACCTGGACAACAGTTATAGCATGACCGCCAGGAAGGGAGCGCGGAGCGTGCTGGACATAGCCAAAGAAGCTGCCCGGAAACAAGTGCAGCATGCGCCACCGGGTACAAAATTTGTGCTGCTTACCAATAACAAACCGGCGAGTTACCGTGCGGAACCTGCCGATAAAGTGTTTACCGAGATAAATGCGACTGAAGTATCGGCGGCGGCGAAGACGGTGAACCAGGTGCTGGCTACGGCACAAAGCATAATGCAGGATGAAGGGGGTAAAGGTGCGGACCTGTATTATTATGCCGACTTTCAGCAGAGCGCATTCCCTGCCGCGCCAGACAAGGGGTTGATGAAGGATATAACCTTTTATGGCCTGCCGGTGCAAACCAGTGAAGCAACTGACATATACATAGACACAGCATACCTGACCACGCCTGTGTTGCAAGCAGGTAAGAGTAATTACCTGGTAGTACGTACGCGGCTGGAAGGCAAAGCGCCAAAAGAAAACCCGGTGCTGAACCTGGTAATAAACGGGCAGGTGAAAAGCGCAGCATCGCTGAACTTTGCAGGTAAGGCGGAGAGCGTGGATACCCTTAACTTCCAGGTGAGTAATACCAGCTGGCAGCAACTGGCGCTAACGGTAAATGACGCAGGTATGCGGTTTGATGATACCTTCCGTATTACAGCCCGCAGCTCCCCAAACTTATCGGTGCTGGTGCTGGATGATGGGCAGCCTAATCCTTATATACAGGCTGCTTTCAGGGCTTATAACGGGTTTCGCCTAAACCCCGTACCTGTTGCTAACGCACCTAAAGACTGGAAGGAATACAACCTGGTAATACTGAACGGCATCACCCATATCGATGACGCTCTTGGTAAAACGATGAACGATGCATTGCAGGCAGGGCAGAGCATATGCATATTCCCCGGGAGAACAAGTAATTTCCAGGGGATCAATGATGGCTTGAAGCTCGCTGGAGATATCCAGGTATCAGGGATAGATACGGCTGTGCAAACGGCTAGCTCGCTGCAGCAGGGCAGTGCGCTGGTAAGAGACCTTTTTGAAAAGATACCGGAGAACGTGCAATTGCCTGTTGCGAACTGGCACTACATTATCAATGCCGGGCTTAGCGCTAACCAGCAATCAGTATTGAGTTTCCGCAACGGGGATCCGTTACTGGCAAGGTACACACCATCGAGAGGGAACCTGTATATATGCGCTACGGCTGCGGATTTGCAATCGGGCAATTTCCCCGGGAGCTACTTTTTTACCCCTTTCCTCTACGAAATGGCTATGCAGAGTGGCAGCAGCAGTATCTATGCAATAACCGCCGGAGCGCAACAACCGGTGTACCTGGCACTGGCAAACGTGATAGAAAGGAATACAGTACACATTTACGGCAGTAATATAGACGTAATACCGCCGCAACGGCCGGATGGAGCCGGGTTGGACGTATTTGTAGACCAGGCAGTGCAGCAACCGGGCTTTTATGCGCTTAGTGCGCCGGGCGGAGATACTACGCAAATAGCGCTTAACCAGGATAAAAAAGAATCGTTACTGGATTTTCGTGATATAGGTGCGCTAAAAAGCGAATGGAAGGGCGATAATGTGAAATGGCTGAGCATCTCTGATACCGGCGGCATAGCTGATGACACTAGCGAAAGCTTTCCACTATGGAAGGTTTGTGTGCTGCTTGCGCTGGTGATGCTGGCAGTAGAGACTTATTTGCTGGCAAGGGTGAGGGTTGTGGCTGGTTAGAGAAAGGCGCTTACAGAGTCTATTATCACCGAAGCAGATACGATTGAAGAGTTGAAAGAGATGATAAGGGATGCAGTTCATTGTCATTTTGATCCCATATAACAACTCTTTTAGTGTTTCCTCTTTGTTTGTTGTGTTTAAATGGTAGTATTTATACCTTTATTCTGTTTTTCCAAGTATATCGTTTACCGGTAAAAGAAATTATAATACATGCAGGTGCATATCCGCAAAGCGAGAATAATAGATCCGCAATCAAATTTTCATAATAAGGTAGCAGACCTGCTGATCGAAGACGGCATCATTAAAAATATAGGTACAGTAATTACAGCAAAAGGAGCAACGGTTATTGAAGCGAAAGGCTTGCAGGTAAGCCCGGGGTGGGTGGATGTATTTGCAGACTACCGCGAACCGGGTTTTGAACATAAGGAAACAATAGAGAGCGGCCTGAATGCTGCAGCTGCCGGAGGGTTTACGGATGTGCTGCTGGCGCCTAATACGCAACCTGCACTCAGCACCAAATCAATTATACAATATGTAAGCAGCAAGGCAAACGGACATATAACTGCCTTGCACCCAATAGGAGCCATTACCCAAAATACGGAAGGGAAAGACCTGGCAGAAATGCTGGATATGCGCGGAAATGGCGCACTTGCCTTTTCTGATGGATGGAAACCCGTGCAGAACAGCAACCTGATGCTAAAGGCGCTGGAGTATGTAAAAGCATTTCACGGCACTCTCATTCAGATACCGGTAGATGCGGCATTGGCTACGGGTGGCCTTATGAATGAAGGCATTGTATCTACAGGTTTAGGTATGGCAGGGATACCTGCTCTTGCAGAGACGATAATGGTGCATAGGGATATAGAGCTGGTGCGCTATACGGGGTCAAGGCTGCATATTACAGGTATAACTACAGAAGAATCTGTGGCAATGATGCGCAAGGCCAAAGCCGATGGGCTGGCAATTACCTGCTCGGTAACCCCATACCACCTGGCGCTGACCGACGTATGGCTTACCGGCTACGATAGTATATATAAAGTGTCGCCACCGCTACGGGGAGAGTCCGATAGAATGGCGCTGATACAGGGATTGAAAGATGGCACTATAGACTGCATAGCATCTCACCACCGGCCACATGAATGGGATGCAAAAGCTAAAGAATTTGAGTATGCTGCCGATGGAATGGCAGTGCAGGAACTGGCGTTTAACATACTTTGGGACACGCTAAAAGAGTATATAGACATAGACAGGCTGGTAGAAGCGATGTCTATAATACCAAGGGATATTTTTGGTATGGAAGTGAAAGAAATTAAAAAGGGTGCACAGGCATCGCTAACTATATTTACAACTAGTGGCGATCACACATTGGAACGTGCTGAGGTAATGTCTGCCAGCCGAAACAACCCATTTATAGGCAAAAAGCTAAGCGGCAAAGTACTTGGTATCATCAATAACGGACAAGTTCGTTTAAACAAATAGAAATACCCATGGAAGAGAAAAAAGAAACGCATATCACCTACGGGCTTATAACCGGCGTAGCAATGGTGATAGTAGGATTGATACTGTACCTGACAGGGCTTGCTTTTAAACCGGGGATGCAATATGTGGCGTACATTCCATTTTTTGCAGGGATCATACTTAATGCATTGGCCTATTCAAAAGCCAACGATGGTCACATAAGCTTCGGCAACGCGTTTGGGAGCTGTTTTAAAGCATCTATGATCGTAGCCCTGGTAATAGTGGTTTGGAGCGTTCTCTCTATGTACATATTCCCTGAGATGAAAGAAAAGGCATTGGAGATGGCACGTGAGCAAATGGCGAAGAATCAGAAAATGACCGATGACCAGATAGATATGAGCCTGACTATAGCTAAAAAGTATTGGAATGCCTTTTTAATAGCGGGAGCTATATTTGGTACTTTGCTGTATGGTGTAGTCTTTTCTTTGATAGGCGCTGTGATAGCGGGAAAGAAACCTACACAGCTAACTGCTGATAACTTCTAAGACATTGATTTTGGTTTAGTTATTGTTAAAATTAGTGATGTTAGCCCCTTTGGCATTGCTCCGGCCTTTGCCGGTTCTAAAGGTTTACAATAAATCCCTTATTTTAGCGCATCCATGCAATTAGATATTTCTGTCGTAATACCCTTGTTCAATGAAGAAGAGTCGCTACCCGAACTGGTGGAATGGATAGAGCGTGTGTGCGCGGAGCATAAATTTTCGCACGAGGTGGTGATGATAGATGACGGCAGCACAGACAATAGCTGGGATGTGATCAAGGCGCTTTCTGCAAAATACCCAGCTGTTAAGGGAATCAAATTTCAACGCAACTATGGCAAAAGCCCTGCACTGTATGAAGGCTTTAAGGCAGCTACCGGCAATGTAGTGATAACCATGGATGCAGACCTGCAGGATAGCCCCGATGAGCTGCCTGAACTATACCGCATGATAACACAGGATGGCTACGACCTGGTAAGTGGCTGGAAAAAAGTGCGCTACGATAATGCATTTACCAAGAACCTGCCATCTAAACTATATAATGCGGTAAACCGCAGGCTCAGCGGCATAAAGCTGCACGATATGAACTGCGGGCTGAAAGCCTATAAGCGCAAAGTAATAAAGAGCATAGAGGTGTATGGCGAGATGCACCGTTTTATCCCGGTGCTGGCAAAGCATGCCGGCTTTAAGAAAATAGGTGAAAAGGTGGTGCAGCACAGGCCGCGGAAGTATGGGGTATCAAAATTTGGCTGGGAAAGGTTTATCAATGGCTTTCTCGACCTGCTTTCCATACAGTTTGTAAGCCGGTTTGGAAAAAAGCCTATGCACCTTTTTGGCACGCTGGGTTCGTTTACCTTTTTAGTTGGGTTTATTATTGTTATCTGGCTCATTATAGAGCGGCTTAATGAGGGCGTGACCTTCGGGCTTACCCGCAAAGTTGGGTTTTATCTTGCTCCACCCATTATGGTAATTGGCACTTTGTTTTTTCTTACAGGCTTTATTGCAGAATTGGTGGTGCGCAATGCAAGTGACCGCAATCTATACCTGACCGAAGAGAAAATAGGGCTGTAGCGCTGCGATAAGCCGCAAAAAACGGCAGTTTCAAGCCTTTGGCGTTAACAATACTTTATTTTTTAAAAAAGCCTTTTTCCACATATTTCCATCAATTTTGCGCATCATTGGAATTTATGCGCTTTTCTACCCTT
The DNA here is from genome assembly GCA_013285595.1 of Bacteroidota bacterium. GTDB lineage: Bacteria > Bacteroidota > Bacteroidia > Chitinophagales > Chitinophagaceae > Nemorincola. The sequence goes on along the minus strand of JABDHF010000017.1, from coordinate 16,506 downwards.
TTACCTGTTTTACTGATCTGTTTTTTCGCCAAATCGCAAGTATATGCCCAAGCCCCCGGCGCACCAACCACGGGCAGCATTGCGGGTAAATTGATCGATTCAAAGAAAGCTCCTGTGGCTTATGCCACCGTTACCCTGTTGAGAATGGACTCTTCCGTGGTAAATGGAGACCTGTCTAAAGACGATGGCTCGTTCAATATTGCCCCTACAGGTATAGGCAGTTTTCGTTTGCGTATAGAGTCCATTGGCATCACAACTAAGTATGTGCCCGTGCAGGTAACGACAGATGCGGCGGATAAAAAGCTAGGTAATATACAACTTGGCTCATCTGAAAATACACTTGGGGAGGTAAGCGTGGTAGGCGAGAAAGCTGTAATGGAGCTGAAGGTTGACAAGAAGGTGTTTAACGTAGAGAAGAACACTACTACTGCGGGAGGAAGCGCCGCAGATGTGCTGCAAAATGTACCTTCAGTATCGGTAGATGCCGAGGGAAACGTAGCCCTGCGCGGCAAAACAGACGTGACGATACTTATAGACGGCAAGCCATCTACATTGCTGGGTACAGATGTGGCCTCTGCATTGCAGAGCCTGCCAGCGGGTAGCATAGAAAGTGTGGAAGTGATCACTAATCCATCGGCAAAGTATGATGCGCAGGGCACCAGTGGTATCATCAATATTGTAACGAAAAAGGATGGCCGTTTCGGGATGAATGGTAATGTGACACTGGGGGCTGGTACGGGTGATAAGTATAATGGCAATTTGGGCCTCAACGTGCGCAAGGGTAAATGGAGCGCTTTTCTGAACAGTAATGTGCGGATCAATAACACCTACAACAATGTTATTACTACCCGGGCAAGAGGAGACTCGTCTTACTACACTTACGAACATGTGCCGCGCGATTTTAATGGCGCCTTTAATACAATAGGGGTTACTTACGATCCGGATAAAAACAACTCTATCACCCTAACGGAAAACCTGAACTTCATGGGGTTTGCGTTTAAAGACTATTCTGATTACAATATCACCGATACCCATAACGACTCTATACCATTTCACCAAAACAGGAATACTGATTTTGCTGTTAACCTGATGTCTTTGTCATCGGCCATTGACTACCGGCATAAGTTTAAAAAGAAAGATGAGGAGCTAAGCGTAGATGCCACCGTGGCATTTACCGATATACATCGCACGCAGGATTATACCTCAAATGATTATTCATACGCTGTTCTTCAGCCAAATAATCCCATTTATGAAGACGCACCCGCTACCGGGGGCAACAGCACTATCAATGTATGGGCCGACTATACCGACCCGCTTTTTACTAAAAACGGTAAGCTGGGCCTCGGTTTTAAATCACAGTTGTATTCGTTCAATAGCTCGGGTATTCCCCATGTAGATTCTACCGGCAAAGCCAAAGCTGTAGATTCAACGCTTTTGGCAGAGTATAACTATACGCAGCAAATACATGCGGCTTATGTGAACTGGAGCGACCAGCTCAATAAATTCAGCTACCAGCTGGGCTTGCGGGCAGAGGATGCTCTTTACGATGGCTCAGGCAATGTTCCTTTGCATCACACGTTTCATAACAGCTTTTTTAATCTTTTTCCTTCGGCATTTGTTTCTTACCAGCTGGAAAACCAGCAAAGTATTTACCTGAATTACAGCCTGCGCACAAACAGGCCAAACTTTATGCAACTGCTGCCTTTTAAAGATGTTTCTAACCCCGGAACAGTGAATGTAGGTAACCCGGACCTGATACCGGAATTCATCAACAACATTGAGTTCAGCTACAGCAAATCAACTAAAAGAGGTGATAACTTCATTATCAGTGCCTACTATGCGTACACTAAGAACCTGATAGAAAAGATCACGGATTCTATTACTACGGAGAATGCAAAGCAGCAAGGTCTCTCCAGTTATGTAGGCGAATTGCTGTCGAAACCGGTAAATATAGCTTCAGGTACTACTTATGGTTTGGAGGGTACAGGGCATGTGCAGCTATTGCCGATCTGGGATGCAACAGTTAATCTCAATTTTTTTGAGAACCAGTTAATTATTGGCAATGTAGACCCTGCCTATAAAGGACTGGCAAATAATAACGGCTTTACCTGGTTTGGTAAGGTAAATACAACCCTTAAGCTCCCTAAGAATTTCTCTTTCCAGGTAAATGCCAATTATGAATCGCCTAAGGTTATTGCCCAGGGCACGCTTAAAGAAACCTATTGGGTAGATGTAGCTTTGCGTAAGAACTTGTGGAAGAATAAGGCCACATTGGTACTTAATTGCTCTGATGTGTTTAAGACCCACCAGTTTGTTACTAACTACACAACTCTTGGTGAGACCATTAACCGTGTGAAAGAAACGCGAATAGGGAACATTACATTTACTTATCGTTTTGGGAAATCAAATACGGCCAAAAAGGGCAAGCCAGACGACAAGGGTAAACTAACCCCACCAACAGACGAAGATCGGGATAAAAACCTGAAGCAAGGCGATGATAATGACCAGGGTGGTGGCGGGCAAGGTGGCGGCGGTACCCCTAAAGGTGGCGGCACTGGGGGTGGACGCTAAATTGGCATTATCTTTGTTTAATACTAATAAAAATAATTTATGCCTGTACTTAATAAAGTAATTTTCTCTTTCGCAATAATAGCAATAACATCTGCACAGGTGGAAGCCCAGTCGCTACGTGATTATATGAACGATGCCAATGGTGCATTGCAGAATGCAAAGGGTGGCAATAAGGGGAAAAGCAGCGGATCGCCAAGCCAGTCGGAGGTATCAGATGGCTTGCGGCAGGCATTACAGATAGGCGCGCAGAATGCTACCAAGCAGGTATCGGCGGTTAACGGATTTTTTGGTAATGCGCTTATAAAGGTGCTGATGCCGCCGGAAGCCAAGAAGGTAGAAACTACCCTTCGGGAGATAGGAATGGGCAAATATGTAGATAATGCGATACTATCTATGAACCGGGCCGCGGAAGATGCATCGTCAAAGGCCTTAAATATATTCATCAATGCAATAAAAAGCATGAGCATACAGGATGCATTTTCTATATTGCAGGGTGGCGATAATGCAGCTACCAACTACCTGAAAACAAAAACCACAGCCTCGTTGACCGCCGCCTTCCGCCCGGTGATACAGGAGTCGCTGGATAAGGTGGAGGCAACGAAATACTGGGCGATGGTTTTTAATACGTACAACCAGCTTCCTACCACTTTTAATAAGGTAAACCCTGACTTGCCGGCTTACGTAACCGAAAGAGCGCTGAATGGCGTATTTGTGTATATAGCGCAGGAAGAGCAAAAAATACGCAAAAACCCGGCTGCGCAGGTTACCGACCTGCTGAAAAAAGTGTTCGGCAATCATTGATCGGGCTCTCTTTTACATCCTGTTTTATCTCTTTTTATATAGGTTACCCTTTGTAATGGATGCTGGTAAAAAAATATTTAAAAAAAGGATAGAGATGAGTGCCCGCGCGGGTCTATGGTTTATAAAGAATTAGCCTTATATTGCACAGACTGCCGGAGAGGCAAGTTGTAATCTTTAATAAAATAAGGAAGCATTATGTCGCAGGAACAGAGTTTTGATATCTTGGGTTGGTGGAACGATCAGTCGTTCCCAAGCAAAGAATTATACAAAATCGATGAAAACGGAGACCTGTTGCTCCGTGAAAATAGCAATATCAAAGAACGGATAATAGCAAAAGTGGCGCCTGAGAACGCCGATGTTGTTATTAAGAACCTGCAGGAAAAGTTTGCTGCTGTGGAGTCGAAAGTGAAGGAAGTGGAAATAGAGTGGGTGGCTACAGAAGACAAGCAAAAACTGGCAGATAAGGTACTGCATATCAAAGACTACCTGCAGCATGCAAATGCGATAGGCGACTTTCAAAAGCTGGCGCTGCTGGTACACGACTGGGAGCATGCGCTATATCTTATAGCAGAAGAAAACCATGCAGAAAAATTAAAGCTTACCGAGCTGGCAGAAAGCCTTGCGGAAAGCGACCAATGGAAAGATACAACACAGGCATTTAAAGATATAGCAGACAAATGGAAGCAGGCGGGCTATGTGGATAAAGGCAGAAACGATAAGCTGTGGAACCGGCTGGAAGCAGCCCGCAAAGGTTTTCATGAGCGCAAGCGTGTGCATCATGAAGAAGAAGAAAAAGACCTGCTGCATAACCTGGACCTGAAGATAGACCTTGTGGAGCAGGCCGAGGCAATTGCTGGCTCACAAGAGTGGAAAGCAACATCAGACACGTTTCACCGGCTTACCGATGAATGGAAAACGATAGGCCATACCATCAACAAGAAGAATGAAGAATTGTGGCACCGGTTCCTGGCTGCCAAGAGCGCTTTTTTTGAGAAGAAAAGAGAACACTCTGGCAAAATAGCGCAGGAGCAGGAAAAGAACTACGAGGTGAAAGTGATACTGGCTGAAAAAGCCGAGGCGATGAAGGAAAGCACAGACTGGAATGTAACGGCGCAGGCATATATAGCGCTGATGGACGAGTGGAAAAAATCGGGCCGCATACCACAGGAAAAGGGAGATGAGTTGTGGAAAAGGTTCAATGGGGCGCAAGAGCAGTTCTTTGATGCCAAGAAGAAGCATTTTGACGAAATAAGATCAGTACACGAACAGAACTATACACTGAAAAAAGCTATACTGGACCGTGCTGAACAAATAAAAGACTCTAACCGCTGGGGAGAAACCACCGGGGAAATGCAGCAACTGCTGGACGACTGGAAGAAGATAGGCCCTATTGCCCGGAAACACGGTGATAAAATGTGGGAAGACTTTAATGCTGCCCGTAAGCATTTCTTTGCCCGCAAAGACGAGGGCAGGGAACAGCGCAAGCAATATGCAGTAGAACAGAAAGAAGTGCGCGCAGAGCAGGCAAAGGAGCAAATAGGCAAACTTAGCGATGATGTGAAGGAAGAGGAAGAGAAGCTTGCAGACTTTAAAGTAGCTATAGAGAACATAACCCCCGGCAAAAAGGCGGCAGAGTTGCGCAAGCACCTCGAAAATCTTATTGCAGAGACCGAAGTAAAAATCAAACGCCTGCAGGATAAATATGGGCAGGCAAAAAAAGATATAACAGCGCAAGATAACCGGACGACAAGCCCGGTAACTGTAGCTAATGAAGAAGGGCCGGCAGCGTCTTAAATTATACCTTCCCTTACCAGGTCGTGCAGGTGCAGCATACCGGCATATTTATCATCTTTGGTGACGATGAGCTGTGTAATATCGTAGCGGCGCATCATTGCCAGGGCTTCTGTGGCAAGCTCTCCGCCATCTATTGATTTGGGGTTTTGGGTAAGAATGTCAGAGGCTTTAAGTTTTGATGGGTTTTCATGTTTTTCGAGCATGCGCCGCAGGTCGCCATCTGTAATAATGCCTAATATCTTGCCGCTATCCTCTATCACAGCCGCTGCTCCCAATCGTTTGGCTGATATTTCGTAAATGATCTCGCGAAGGTTGCTGTCTGGTTTTACTACTGGCTGCTCGTTCATATCGCTCATATCTGCTACCCGCAGGTACAGGCGTTTACCTAAAGCGCCACCGGGGTGAAAACGGGCAAAGTCTTTTTCAGTGAAGCCTTTCAGGTTCAGCAGGCATACAGCTATTGCATCGCCCATTACCAGCTGGGCGGTAGTGCTGGTAGTTGGCGCCAGGTTGTTTGGGCAGGCTTCCTTTTCTACGGTACTGTTTACGAATATATCTGCATGGGTAACAAGGTACGAGGTCTCGTTGCCGCATATAGCGATCACCTTATTGCCAAAATTCTTGATGAGTGGCACCAGCACCTTTATTTCCGGGCTGTCGCCGCTTTTTGAGATGAGGATCACCACATCATCGGCCTGTATCATACCCAGGTCGCCATGTATGGCATCTGCCGCGTGCATGAATATTGCCGGGGTTCCGGTAGAGTTAAAGGTCGCTACTATCTTCTGTGCTATCACCGCGCTCTTTCCTATGCCGGATATGATCACCCGGCCCTTAGACTCATGAATAGTGCGCACCGCAATAACAAAAGAAGTATCTACATAGCTTAGCAGCTTTATCACCGCATTCGCCTCCAGCTGTATAGTTTCCAGGGCGTGCTTTACAACATCATTTTTTGAAAACATGGGTGCAAAGATAGTTTAATTGTATAATGCACTACTTGCGGGCATAAATTGGGAACGTGTTAAATTGTTGCTTTTAAAACGGCAAAATTTACTTTCTGCCCGATAATATGTAAGTTTGTAATAACAAGAGAATAACGTTATTGTGGTTGGCAGAATTATGCAGGCACGATAATGTTACTGCACCTTAGCTCCGTATACCAAGACTGGTTTTTGATTATTTTTTAATTTTTAGAATGACCGATCAACAAACAACCTTTCTAGCAAAAAGTGAAATAAAGGCACATGACCTGGAGCATAAACGTAAACTGTCGTTTAATATCCAAAAGTATAACGACAGCGTAGTAAAAGGGAAGCAGCAATTTGCCAACCTGCACCTTGCCCGCGAAAAAGCAAAGAATATAAAGTGGAAAACAATAGAGAACTTAGATAACTACCTGGAGCAGTTTGAAAAGAACTTTACTGCAAATGGTGGTAAACTGATATGGGCTGAAACTGCTGAAGAAGCGCTGCAAGCCATATTGCAGATATGCCGCGAAAAAAATACAAAGCAGGTGGTTAAGGCAAAATCTATGGTGACGGAGGAGATACATTTAAACTCCTTCCTGGCACAGCATGGTATTGACTCTGTAGAAACAGACCTTGGCGAATACATACAACAGCTGGACGGCGAAGCGCCCTACCATATAGTGACGCCTGCTATGCACAAAAGCAAGGAAGATGTGGCTAAGGTGTTTCACGATAAGCTGGGCACAGAGCCCAATCTTACACCGCCAGAGATAACAAAGATCGCACGGCGCAACCTGCGCAAGAAATATATTACAGCAGAGGTAGGCATTACCGGTGGCAACTTCCTGCTTGCGGACGTAGGTGGTGTATGCGTAAGTGAGAATGAGGGTAACGCCCGGCTAAGCACCACCTTTCCACAAACACACATAGCTATAGTGGGCATTGAAAAATTGCTGCCATCTATAAATGACCTCAATGCCTTCTGGCCATTACTGGCAACCTATGGCACCGGGCAGAATGTTACTGTATATAATACGATATTCACAGGGCCCAGGAAAGCCAATGAAACAGATGGGCCGGAAGAAATGTATGTGATACTGCTGGACAATGGCCGTACCAACCTGCTGCGCAAAGAAGTGCGTGAAAGCATGTACTGCATACGCTGCGGCTCGTGCCTCAATGCTTGCCCCGTGTATAAAAATATAGGTGGCCATGCATATGGCGCTACCTATAGTGGGCCTATAGGCTCAGTGATAACGCCGCACCTCAATGGCATGAAGGAATACAAGCACCTGAGCTATGCATCGAGCCTGTGTGGTAACTGCACAGAGGTGTGCCCGCTGAAAATAAACATTCACGAAATGCTGCTGGAGAACCGCACTATTGCAACAAACGAGGGCCTCAACGGATTTAGTGAAAACATTACCTGGCGATTGTGGCGCGATGCTATGATGAGCCGCAGGATATTGAACAGTGCAAGCCACGGCATAAAGAATAAGGTAGTAAATAAATTGTTTAAAGACACCTGGGGGCAACACAGGGGAGAGATACACTTTGCAGACCGGTCGTTCAACAAAATGTGGAAAGACCGGCAAAAAAAATAACGCTCCCCATATGGATACTATAGTAGTATATAGCGCTGAAAACAGTAACCGCCTGAAATACGTTTTGGACTGGGTGCTTAAAGAGCGGTTGCAACTGGACTATAGTATTACCACCAATAAACAGGATACAGAAGGGCTTAAATTCTTCATCTCTTACGGCGCTTCGTTACCCAATAGCATATCGATACCAGCAGCGGGAATGCTGTCGCAAAAAGACATTGCGAAATTAGTGCCGCAAAAAGGCAACTGGAAAGATCTGCCCACAATGTTTGCAGTAGCTGATAAAGAATATACACTACCGTTCGACCTCTTTACTGCTGTATTCTATTTGCTATCGCGCTACGAAGAGTATCACTCCTTTAATGGCGATAAGCATGGCAGGTATCCTGCTACCAATAGTATACTCTATAAAAACGGCTGGCTCTCCCGGCCAATAGTGGATGAGTGGGTATGGGCGTTTAAGAAGCAAATGCAGGTAGCTATGGGGATGGCATTGCCGGCAACGCACTACCTGTTTCAGCCTACGTATGATATAGATATGGCTTACTCTCACCTGCACAAAGGTTTTGGGCGTATAATAGGTGCTTATATGAGAGCGCTGCTGAAAGGCGATGTGAAACAGATAAGCGAGCGTACTCAAGTATTGAAAAAGAAGCAGAAAGACCCTTACGACTCCTTTCGCTGGCTGAGGCAGCTGCATAAAGAATATGATTGCAAGCCGCTATATTTCATATTATCCTCTGCACAAACAACGGCATTTGATAAAAACATACATCCCCGACACCCGGCTATGGTGCGGGTAATAAAAAATGTGGCTAAAGATGGAGTTGTGGGCATCCATCCATCGTATTACTCTGGTGAGCATAATAAGATAGGTAAAGAAAAGCAAATGCTGGAAGAGGTGATAACGCGGGATATTTACATTTCCAGGCAGCACTACATACGGATAAAGATGCCCGATACCTATCGCATACTGCTGCAAAATGGCATTACGGAGGACTACAGTATGGGCTATGGCGCCTACCTCGGTTTCAGGGCAGGTACAGGCAACTCGTTTTACTGGTACGACCTGGACCAGGATAGTGTAACCAAGCTGCGCATTCACCCGTTTTGCTTTATGGATACTACGGCGCATTTTGAAGCAAAGCTATCGGCAATGGAGGCCTTTGAGAAGCTGCATGCAATGAGCAGAATACTGGAAAAGACCGGCAGCACTATGATCACTATCTTCCACAACTTTTCGCTGGGTACAAGCCACGAATGGAAGGGCTGGCGGCAGGCTTATGAAGATTTTGTGATTGAAAAGGCTGCGATGCACGCCAAGTATGATTAAGGTACTTAATAAAAGAACAATGAAAATAAGCGTAATAATAACCGGGGCCACCGGTATGGTGGGAGAAGGCGTACTGCACGAATGCCTGCTGCACGAAGATGTGGAGCGGGTAATTGTAATAAACAGGAAACCCTGTGGAGTAACGCACCCCAGGCTGAAGGAAATAATACACAGCAATTTTTTCGACCTGTCATCAGTAGCTGATCAGCTGAAGGGCTATAATGCCTGCTTCTTTTGCCTGGGGGTATCGTCTGTAGGGATGAAAGAGGATCAGTATACGCGCCTTACTCACGACCTGACCCTGCATTTTGCTGAGACTGTAGTAAATGAGGGAATGACCTTCTGCTATGTATCGGGCGCAGGAACGGATAGCACTGAGCATGGCAAAAGCATGTGGGCGCGCATAAAAGGCAAAACAGAAAATGACCTGGCGAAGCTACCATTTAAGAGGAGTTATATGTTTCGCCCGGGATTAATGAAAGCTACAAAAGGTGCAAAGAATACGCCGAAGCTATATAATGCGCTTGGCTGGCTTTACCCGGTGCTGCATGCGCTATTCCCTAATAGCAGCTGCACGCTTAGGGAGGTAGGTATAGCCATGATAAAATGCGCAACAAAAGGCTATGAGAAGCAAGTAATTGATGTGCCGGATATGGTAAAACTGTCAAGATCCTAATATTGATTGACGGGTATTTGACCAGTCAATCACTCCTTAGCTTTTTTATTTCCTGATCAAAACGCGCGTGCCTATGTTTACGAGCTTGTAAAGGTCTTCGATATCTTTATTTTTCAGAGCTATGCAGCCATCTGTCCAGCATACATTTTTTTCAATTAGGTCGTCGCCTCCGCGCCATATGCCGTGTATGCCTACATCTCCTCCTATCTGTGCTGTTGCAGGTATTGTGCCTTTTGCTTTCAGCGTTTTGAACCTGCTCACCGATGAATCGTTTGGATAGTCGAGCAGCATAAATTTGTCGTACTTAGAATTTGGGTTTTTATTGAGTATCCGGTACCAACCTTCGGGTGTACAGCGGTCGCCAGCCATCATTTTATTTTCCAGGGGCTTAGGGCCAAAGACTGCTTTATAAGATCTGATGATCTTCCTTCGATAATAGACCTCAAGAATATAATGCGATTTATTGACCACTATGAGCAAAGAATCTTTATTCAAGGTATCAGGGTTAACCGGTACTTTGATGCCTATTTTTCCTGCTTCAGGTATCACCATTGTTTCGGTAATATGCTTGCCTTCCTGCACGTATTCTATGGTACGTACTGTATTGCCTTTGCTGTCTTTATGCTCATCGAGCACTTTAATATTGCGCGGCGGCGGGAGATCGGTATCTTTATTTTTGCCAGTAACCAACTGGGCATGAGCTTTTTCAAACAGCACAAGGCAGGCAAACAAACAAATAGACAATTGCAGCAAACGACTGATCACGCAACACTTCATGCCGGTACTTAATTTTCAAACAGCACGAAACTATTGAAAATTAATGAGACCTATTCCTTTGTGATCTGCGTATAGAGGATGATGCTGTGATGGCTGGTGATCTTTAGCTGATAGGTACCGGGTGATAATTTGCACTTAATGCGTGTCTCCCCATCTTTCACCACCATAGTTTTACTCCATTGGGTCTTATTGTCTTTATCTACGGCCTCAACCAGTATATCCTGCCCTATAGTACTGGCAGGAAAATGCAATACCAGCTCATCGTCAACAGGATTAGTAACGGCAGCCTCCTCATTTACAACAACAGGTATGCCAGCAATTTCAGGATCAGCAGGGCTTGTGCCAGTTGTGTTTGGTGTAACAGCAAGATCTATCATCACCGGGTATTTGTTGGACATCTGGTAGAGGGCCTCAATAATATTGGTATGCAGGCTGTGGTTTCCATTATGGATAGACGTACCAAATCTTTTGCCGTCATTACCTATTGTGCGATAAGAGTTAGGGATGTATTTTATGTAGTTAGTATTATTCACTATCCAGGGAGAAATAAAGATATGATCATACCAGTTCTTGGCGCCGCCAGTACTGCCGCAGTCATTTGGTGCATCACCTTTCGCCCTTGTAGAGGTGGTAAGATAGGCTGCAAAGCTGTTGTTATGGTCCCAGTTAGCCGGGTAAGATAGTTTTTTGTCGGGGAAAAAAGGTGGATCGAAAAATCGGAATGCGCTATCTGGCGTAGCAGTAAGCAATTGATAGAAACCCTCTTCAGAACCCCTTACATTAAAATCACCAAGGTTCAGGAAGTTAGGCAAATAAGTAAAGTGCTCCTTTATATGCTTCATTTCTTCTGTTATCTGGGCTGTCCGGACATCGGCATTCTCATCGCCCGACCTGTCGTGTGCAGGCAATATGTACAAGAACGTAGTATCGCGTGTGCGGGCAAGGTTGGGGTCTTTGTAATATAGCTTGTAGGTGTTGAAGTCAGTTATATTGACGTAAGAAGACACAAGAGATACGAAGCCCAATTTACGCTGATCGTAAAACAGTACCGCCATGTTACTGCCATGCGCTGTATTGGTAAACGGACAATACGCATACCTGCCGGGGTATGCGGCATTGAGCGCAAAGGCAAGTATGGAATCGGCAAAGCCCGCAGGTGCGGTGGCATACTTATCTCCGGAAGATACGGGTATGGCTGCCATCTTCTCCAGCGACAGTATATCCGGGTTCGTATACCCAACGATCGTTTCCAGGTATTGGTGATACTTGGCCGTAGGCCCCTGGCAGCCATTGCCATAATACAGCACATTGTAAGCCATTACGCGCAGGGTGTCCGTCTGGCCAATAGCTGCAAGACTACCCGACATAAATATAAGCGCCAAAAATAGCTTTCGTAGTACTTGATCCATCAACTATTATTGTTTCACTCCCATCATGCTTACATTATCTATCCTGTCGTTGCCAGAGGTGCCGGAATTGTTATTCAGCGGTACTATCTTAATGGCAAACTTAGGGTTGTTCTTCACATTAGGATCAGACTGCAGGCTATAAGTAACTGCGGAAAATGTAGTGCCTATAGGAAAAGAGTTATTACCAAGCGCTGTAGAAATATACTTAACACCATCAGTAGTATAATAGATAGCGCTTGAAGATGGGCCACTACCAGAAGCTTCTACCGCAAAAGCTATAGATATGCTATCGTAGCCCGTGGTAGGCATATAGAATATCACAGAGTCGTAAGGGTTGCGGAGCCTGAGGCATTGGCCGGAATCGCTGGCGCCGTGTAAATTCAGGTTAGAGCCTCCCGTAAAATCTATATACGCGCAGTAGTATTTATATATGGCGCCGGTATGCACACCATACGTAGGCGTGCGGTTAGACGAATCCTGGGTATTGAAGTCCCAGTAATACAGCAGTGTATCTGCATGTGATATTACAACGGGCCCGGCTACTGGTTGCAGCCGGTCTTTTACACACGACGCAGCTACAATGGAAATAAGCGCTATAAAAAGAAATATTTTTTTCATGTTGTTAATTATGTTGAATGATGTTTAAAATGTTGCTTTAATTAAAATACTACCTGGTAGCCTACGCGTATCTGCTGATAATATTTCAAAGGGCTTCCATTATGGTCTTCCAGTGTTGGTTTGTAATATTCAATTTTGAAAACAGAATTGAACCCATCTACTTTATAGGCATAACCGTAGTACATCCACTCCTGCTCGCCTTGTTGCAGGTCGTTAGTATTAAAATGCTCGTATTGTACAGAGAATACCGAATGTATCTTTTCGAAGTTATAATTGAGGCCGGTAACTATACCTCCTGCTTTTACATATCCGCGGTTGAAAGAAGCCGGTGTGCCTGCGTACAGAAGATCTGAAGGGTCGGTAGGCTGGCATTTCATCATATCTGCTTCAAAAAGCGCTGAGATGCCTTTGTATTTTAGCATTGCGTCAGCTCCGTATACAAGGCGCTTACCGTCAAACAACTTAATGCCATAAGGGCCTATCGCATCCGGTTCATCAGTCAGGATCGACTGCCCTGCTGGCTGGCGTTTATCTTCATATCTGCCATCAATACCTATGCGGAATTGAGGTTTTGCAGAGTTCTCTTCGTCTATAGAACAGTACTTCATTTTGCCCGGGAAGCTGAACTCCGCACGGCCTATATATTCAAATCTGCCGCTGGCATCATTGCCGTACTCGAAAAAGTTTTCGCCCAGGCCGCTATATACGCCGCCATATAAGTTGATCCTTTCTTTCCAGGTGCGGTAATTTAAAGTAATGCCGAAATCCCTGCGCGAAAACAAGTCGCCGCTATAAAGATTTGCGTGACTCTGCATAGGGCTGGCCCATACATCATTTAACGAACCTTGCGAGAAGGGGACCTTATCGAACCCGAATTTTATTCTTACCGGCCAGCCCCTATATTCCAGGTAGCCTGCTTTAATGCCGGGGGCATCTGGTGCGGCAGTATTTTGCGTAGCTGCAGCTGTGGCCAGGTCAAGTAAGCTAAAATGAAACTCGTATACAAACTTACTGGCGGTACGGCCCAGTACATCAAGGTCTCCATCTTTCATGGCCCAGCCATTGTGGCTGTAGTTATCATTCCCCGGCTTCAGCCAGCGGAACTCATAGTAGCCGGATACCCTACCGCCCACCTGGATGGAGTTATTGTCGCCACCCAGGGTAAGCTTTCTTGCATTGTTATCAGTGAACTCTGAAAACTCCTGTGCGTACGAGTGTACGGCTAAGGCGGTTAGCGCCAATGCAATAAATAATATTTTTCTCATTGCTTGTGTGTTTTGTTTTACTGTATTATTGTTGGGAGGTTTTTAAAGAAGTATAACCGTTGCGTGGCGTCAGCGGTTACGCGCACATTGCCATTAGCATCGAATGCGAGCCCTTCAGGGTTTATCATATCTATATTATAGCTGCATTTTGGCTCGTAAGTGTTTGCATCACATTTAAATATGCAATCGTCAGCACTGCTCAGCAGGTATATATCGCCATTGTACCACCGGGCGCCATTGATGTCTTTCGCTATATGTAGTGGATGACGTTCCAGCTCGTGAAAAGCCGTATCATATTCAAATACTATCACAGGTTGCTGTGATACCATTACAAAGCAATTTTTGGTGCTATTGTAAGTGATGGATTCAAAAGCTTTATTCATAGCTCCTCCCCACGACACAGAATATATCTTCACTAAAGAGAGGTCACTTTTACGGTATTTATACACTTTCCTTGGCCTTTCGTCAGATACATACACAAAGCCGTCTTTTACCTCCACGCCTTCAAAGTCCATTCCTTCCTCCCTGGCTTTCCTGATGATCTTGCCGGTGAGGTCGCACTCAAAAAGTAACCCATCGTCGCTTACTATAAAAAAATGATCACTTTCCTTATCGTAAACAATATCAGATGGCTCCGGTATATTCTTTAGCGATTTGAACGAATCGCATTTAAATTTAATGCGTGGTGTCTTCTTCTTTTTGCCAAAAGAAAAGAGAAAAACAGAGCATAATGCAATGAGGCAAATAATGATACGCATTAAAAAAGGCCGATTCTGTAAGGAAACCGGGCGAAGGTCTTTTTTCTATGTTACCAAATTATTATCGCAAGGTTAATTGGGAATGAACCTAAAAAAGAGGGAGATAATAAAGCTGCGTTAGGATCGAATCCTCGTAGCCAGAGCTGTTAGGATTGCTGGAACACGGTCAAGATGAAGACACTCAACAGGGGCCGACCCTGGTAGTCACCCGCCTACCGGTATAACAGATAATCAGCATTGGAGGGGGTTAGTAAATTCTCTTTCTTACTACCAATACCTGGAAGGTGCCGGGTACCATTGGTGGGTGTTTTTCGCCTGCTGCGGCTTCTTCAAAATCGGCAGTAGGGAGGAATATAAGATGTGCCTTTAAGTCTACGGCTAGCGTACGGGCGCCTTTTTTGGTAGGCACATTATCTATCACGGTAATGTCGCTGGCGTTTTTCTCAAGAGCTACAGTTAATGTACCATCATCATTAGCCGCGAATATGTAGTCGTATTCAGGATCAAAGGCCACGCCATCGCATCCAGCGCCTATTGGTAATTCTTTGATCACCTTACCATTATCTGCACCTATTACCACCAGCAATTTATTACTGCAACCTGCAAACAGTCGTTTGGTTTTTATATCTATTGCCAGTCCAGATGGTTCTTTTCCCTTACCCGTTTTCCAGCGTTTTTCTACAGTGTAGGTTTTAGTATTTACTACCACTATTTCGTTTTTGTCTTCTATATTGATGTACAGCTTACCATCCTCGTCAGATACTGCTGTTTCTGGTTTTCCTCCTAGCGCTACCGTCTTTACTACTTCATTATTTTCAGGGTTTATGATAGTCAGGTCTTTGCTTTGCCCATTGCATACGTATACCTTTTTTGAGTAAGGATCATACATAATAGCATCAGGGTTTACACCTGTCTTTACCTGGGCCTGCACTTCGTTGGTATTAATGTCAAATACGGTTACTGTATTAAGTTTGCCGTTGCTGGTAAACCCTTTTTTAAAATCCGGGGCAAATGCAATACCATGTACGCCTTCAATATTACTGATAACGCCAACCGAATCACCATTATTTTTATTGAGAATGTTTACCTGCGACCCATGCGATACATAGATATTATCGGTTACCGGGCTGGCAGCTATATAATCCCATTTACCACCGCTCTGTATCCGGAAAGATTTTACCACATGATAGCCGGAAGCTTGCGCCTGGGCTGCGCTATAAGCGGCAGGTATTGTTGCGATAGCTAGTAGCAGATTAAAGGTCCATCTCATATTAAACGGTTGTATCGTTAGCCATGTTCTTCAATAAAGTAAGCTCATAGTGGTGGGAGGGATATAGCAAAATTAAGAAACTACAATCAAACCACAATAAATCTGACAGCTATGCCACACTTCTTCTTACGTCTACCACTTTCACCTGTAGTTTGGTATTACCATTATATTCATTTTCTTCCAGGTTATAAAGCATATCAAAAGGCCCGCTTTTTACTATATCGAACTTATCACCAATGCCAAAACCAATACCCTCTATAATAGCGCCATTTTTTTGATGAGCCACTATTTTCAGGTGTTGTTCCTTTATCAGGCTCGAGCTTTCCTGGTAGTCGTATAGGTTGCGTGTCAGGAATACGGGTTTCATATTTGCCGGGCCAAAAGGCTCAAGTTGTTTCAGTATGTTATTAACCGCAGGCTTTACCAGCGACAGCGGTATTTCCGCATCTATTTCTATTTCGGGCACCTGCTGGTCGGCTGTGATGGTTGATGCTACAACGTTTTCAAACCTGCTGATAAATTCGTTTACGCGGTCTTCGCTCATCGTCATACCTGCAGCGTAAAAGTGGCCGCCATAATTGTCAAGCAGGTCGCGGCACTCATGTATGGCCTCATAAATATTAAAGCCTGATACCGAGCGTGCAGAGCCGGTAGCCTTG
>JABDHF010000016.1 GCA_013285595.1 Bacteroidota bacterium | reverse complement strand
TGTGATCTTAGAGACCTTATTTCGGCCCTATTAAAGCTTCCTGCTCCAGCCCTTTTTTGTATTTATGAAGCAGCGATACTAGGCGTTGTATACCATCCTCAGGAAAGTCTACGGTATTCAATTGCTGCTGATCATAGAGTTTCCGGTTTCCGTACTCTTCTATCAGGTGTTCTATATTTGCGGGGATAAAGAAAGTTGCCTGCTCCCCCAAGTGCTTTTTATACTCCTGCTGGTATATGTTAATACCAGCAAAGTCATAATCGCCAAAATGAAGGTAACGATTTGGAACAGAATACAACCATTTCAGCAGGTCCTTCCCCTGACCTTGTGGATAACGGCAAACAAAAAGTGGATGAACATCTTTAAACAGGTATTGCAGCTTTTCTACCCAACGGAAATTCTCTGCATTCTCTATACCCACGATAACTATATCCGGTGCAGGTATAAAGCTTTCGAAATCGTAAATAAACTGAAAGGTACCAGCGACGGGAATAAATGTAAAAGGGTTGCCATTAAGAAAGGCTTCAATGCGGACATAACTGTTTATTAAAAAACCTTTGAAAGTACGCCTGGCCGCTAATTTAGAGTCGTTGCCGGCATGTATGAGATCTGCGCGGGTAGCTTCTTCATTCTTAAGCGTATTGACATATTCAGCGAGGTCCCGGATGGAAAACCTATTGAACAACCAGTTGCTAAGCGCAACTGTATCTTGAATATACAAAGTGCTTTTTGTGCGGCCCAATACACGCCCCAGAATGATGCCATCGCCGATAAGCTCCCGTATAATTTCATGTTGCAACTGGCTTGCGGGAAGGTTTTCCCCCGCTGCAAGCTGTAGCAACTTTTCTGAAATAGAACGTGAGATCATACCAATACTTCAGCTCCTTTTTTTATTAATCGCTTCACAGTGGTCACATGCTTACTGTCTTTTGACAGCAGGTAAGTATACCGGTAATCAGTAGCATTATAAGATGTAGGCGAGCTGTTGATCAAAAGTATATTCCTATCGTTGGCAAATTTTAGTATGCCCTTCACGTTATTAGGGTGCAGTTTACCTATTTCATCCATCATGCAGTGCAGCCTGAAGTCTTTAAAACGTTTAGATGCGCTGTCTTTAAACACATTGAGCAGCATAATATTGATCATTGCTTTCACCAGTATATCAGTGCCCTCTGAGCCTACATTAGTTAGTTTTTCTACCCAGCCGCTATCATTTTCATTTTCTACAATCCTGAACTGCAATTCGAATGAATCGGGCAGGCTGATCTCTTTCTCCTTTCTCGCATTAATTTCTTTTGCAAATTCTTTTAGCAAAGAAATTGCCTTTTTGTTTTGCCCTTCATTATCGCCAGACGAGAAGAGGTCTACAGCGCCAAGCCCCATGCTATTCTGGTCGTTGAATTTCTTTATTTCCTGCAATAGGTTCACTATCGCGTTTTGGCTACCAGACAGTTGCAGCCTGATGCTTTTGATAACACCAGCAAAATTACGCTCCTCAAAGTCGCGGTTTATCTCGGCAATCACTTTTTGTATCTCGCCACCTTTCGAGGTAAGCTCTGTAGTTTCTTTGCCTATCTGGCGTATGAGGGTTGCAAAGCGCTCGTTCACCCGCTTTTCATACTGCATTATCTTATTTTCTTCCAGGAATTCATACAGCATTTCTGCAAACTCTATAAACTCTTCTTTCTCTACGAGATTCGATTTAAAATTAAAGATGTTTTTTGAGTCGAAGTTGCCAGTAAATTTGTTGATGGCCGTTTGCAGATCGTTATAACGCTCCTGTATGGTATACATCTTACCATTCAATGTCTCGATCAATAACTTCAGGTTGGCTGTATTCCCCGTACCGGTAGATTGTTGCCCTTCGTACTCGGCAATCTGCCTATAGTGGTCTGCCTTTTTAAAGCTTTCGAAGGCGTTTATACCTTCACTAATGCTTGTTATCTGGGCGTTTAGTTCGTTAATGGCAACGGTAAGCTGTTCTACTTCCTGGTTTATCTTTTGCTTTTGCAGATTGTATTTTTCCTGCTCATTTTCAAGCAGGTTTTCTTTCAGCCGCTTATCTGTTTTAAAAGCATCTGCCTGGTCAAAGAGCTCTCGTTTGTCTTTATTGTATTCTGCTACAATATCCCGGTTGTCATTTATAAAATTCAATTCTTTGCTGATAATCAAAAGCTCCTTTTCAATGCCGGAAAGCCTTAGTACATCAGCGCCTTCTACTTTCAGATCTTTGGTTTGCTGCTGCTTTATTTCCTCTATGCGGTTTTCTGTTTCTTGTTTTCTCGCTTGCAGTTCCTGGTCAAAAGTCGCTATCAATTCTTTTATCCTCTGATCTTCTGCTTTTATTTTCTTGTTTTTTTCTTTCTCTTTATTATCTATTTGCTTCTGGATGCCGGCTTCTATGCCATCCAGGTTTTTCTCTTCATTTATTAATTCTTCTGATGCTGCTTCAATTTCCCGGCTTACCTGCTGCAAAAACTGTTCTTGCTCTTCCGCGGCTTTTCTTACCAGGTCTGCGCGTTTAACCTCATTTGCCTGCAATTGCCCGTTCGATCTTTGCAGCTCGAATTCCAGCTGCCGCCTGTTGTTATTTATTTCTTTTATTTTCCCCTGGTAACGAGTCTTTAGTTTGTCTGCTTCTTCGTTCTTTTCCTCTATCAGCTTGTTAGTATTAGCCCGGTTCACATCTGCCTTTTGCAGCCACTCTCCTTTTTCCCGTTCATAATCTGCAACGGTCTTTACTGTTTTATTGATCTCGTTCAGATCTATTTTTAAGCCGTACAAAGTATCATTTATGCCTTCGGTCCATTGCGGCGCGAGGCCCGAGTGAAACAATACCTGTTCTTCATCCAATACTTTACCTATACTATTTTCCCAGCCCGGCACATTTGCGTTTAGCCACCCATACAGTGAGTCTTTATTCTTTTGCAATTTTTCATCAATAGCCGTCACATTTACGGCGTATTGCTTGCCATCTTCCCACATTTTCTCTACTTTCCTATCATATACTGCGGCACTTTTTTCCTGGTCAAGCTCCCATTGCTTTTGCAGGGTTTCCACTTGTTTTTTAAAATCTGCTATCTCTATGCCAGCGCTTTTTATTTTTTGCTGCAATACAGCGATCTCTGACTTCGCTGCTTCTATGTCTTGTTCAAAATAGCGCTGCAGCTGTCCTTTTTGTTTTTTGAGCTTTAGCTCGTGTATGCTATCTTTCTTCTGAGCTATACCATTGCGGGCAACTTCAAGGGCGGATTGCTGCTGCTTTCTTATTTCTGCGAATGCACGGTTGTATTGTTCGTTTGTATCGCTCTTAAACACCAGGAACTCTTCTCTCAATTTATTCCTACGGGCCTGGTGTGCATTATCAAACCCTGCAAATGCATTTTGCTGCTGCTGTATCAGCGCCTGGTAGCGGCTATTTATTTCGGTAAATTTTGCATTGAGTAGTACTTTTTCGGCGAGCAGCCTGTCGCGCATGGCTTCGTTATCATCTTTCTTATCTACTCTTTGAATGATGGCGCTGATGTTGATGCCATCGTAATATTCGCTTTTGCTTTTTATCCTTTTCAGGTCGTTATCCAGTATGTTTATCTGTTTCTGTACATCTTCCCTTTTGGCCTGGAATTTCCCTTTCAGGTCGTTAGACTTTTCCTGTGCCACCTGGCGGTGCCTCAGGCGCTGGTCGTGCTTTTTCTCTACCTGTGGCAGTTCTTTAGTTGCCACATCGTATGACTGGAAAAGCTGGATTGCTGTTTCCTGCTTTTCCCTGTTGAGCGATTGTATGGCCGCATGTATTTTGGCTATGTTCTCTGCCATCTTGCGCACGGGTATCTCGCCCGATTTGTTTACCTCTGTCCACTTGTTGATATCCGCCAGCTGAACGTCAAAATCTTTTAGGTGCAGGGCGTATTTTTCAAGCTCAATCTTTACGTCCTCTTCATTGAGCGACATAATAATGGTCTGCTTAATAAATTCAGCGTCCAGCTTTGAGTTAAGAAATACGTTCTGTATCGTTCTTGGTATATTCTGATACTGCCGGCTTTCTATAAGTGCATACTTTCTAAACTCTTTATCCAGGCCCATATTATTACCGTAGAGAATATCGCGGTATTCTTCGTAGCGGTCTATCTTACGGGTATAGTTTGTCTTCTTACCAAAAGTTTCTCTTATACTTTCCCATGTGCGCACCTTACCATCATCGCTGATAAAGTTTTCCTGGTTATAGGCGCTGTTGATGAACCTGAAGCAAACACGCCCCTGCGCCTTAAACGCCATGATACAATATGGCCCGGAGTCTTTAACTACTTCGTAGATAAGATAAGAGTTGGCAAAAGGGAAGTAATATTCGTCGAATGTTTTCTTGCCTTTTTCTATGCCCAGCTTTAATTTATCTGCATTATAAAAGAAAAGAATGGCGCGCAGCAATGTGCTTTTACCTACTCCCTGTGTGCCTATAAAATGTACATTGCCATCAATAGCTACTTCAGCATACTTCACATTGGCGCTGTTAATAAAAAAAACTCTATTCAGGTATCTCATTTTTCACGGATTCAGCAATGTTTATGGATAATATCAGTCGTTCCAGGTAGTGAAACGACGCAAGTGTTTTATAGCTGTTTGTTATTTCGTTTTCAAGCTCTATAAAATTATCGCGGCGCAGCTGGTCCAGCACTTTGTCTAGTATTTCGGCATGCTTTTCTTTACCGCCGGAATACTTTTTCAGGCCTTCTAATTTGTTCTTCATGTTCACATCTACAGTTAGCTTTACCAGGATATCAGACGGGGTGAAACGGTAACCTGCGCTAAATGAATGATCAACTGTCTTAAAAAAGTCAAGTATGTCTATCCACTTAAAAGCTGCTTCCAGCTTGCGCTCCAGGTCGGCCTTGTTTTCTTCCCTCGTAAACATGAAGTATTCATCGCCTCTTTCCAATATAAAATTTATAGAGCTGAAATAGTCGTGCAGGTCATCAAAATTCTCGTCGATTATATTATATAGCTTCCGCACAGAGTCCTTACCACTGTTAGAGCAAATGAATTGCCCCTTACTTAGCAGTTCAAAAATATCGGAAGTATGTTTGGGTACGTTCATTTACTTATTATTTAGGATAAACCACAGCGAATTCCACATCCTGCTTATTGTTATAGACATCGGTAATTTTAAATAAAGTATCAAACTGGGAGATCATCTGGCAGTAGATAGTTACGCAATCGTCAAAGCTTACTTCCTTACCAAAGTCGTAGGCGCAGATGAAATCAAAGAGATTATTCCCACCGGCAAGGAAACTGTTTTTTACCTCATCGAGGTTTATCTGTATTTCTTCCTGCACCTGCGTTTCCAGGTATTCGTCAGAAATGCTGCCTGCAAGTGGTTGTGTTACCTTTACGCTGGTTCGTATTCTTTTTGCCACCTTCTCAATAACTGTTTTCGCTTCGTCATCTGTTTGCAGTTGATCTAACGAAATATTGAGCGGGTAAACAGGATTAGACTCGAAGATAACCGCTTTGTTATCAGCCAATAGCTCTCTGATACTTGTTTTGCTTCTCAGTTCAAACTGGTCTTTAAGGTATTTTATCTGTCTTAACTTTTCTATTACACCACTCTGGTATTTTATCCGGTTCAGGTAGTCTATTATCTGCTTTTGTATATCTATAAGATTATGTCTGCATTCATTTAGCTGCAGTTTTAGCAGGATGATGATCCGGTTCAGCTCTTCATCAGACGCCACCTTAAAAAACGTTTGCTCCTCTTCTCCCGAAACCAAATGATCTGTATGGTTGATGAGCGCGTAGATCGTATTTCGCTTCTCATCCAGGTGCTCCAGCTTTGTTTTCTTTATCTTGTAGTTTGGTTCGTTCTTAAAAGTATTATCAATATTCCTGTTTAGGTCTACAACATTTCGCAGGGCTATGGCACCTATTTTTCGCAGAGCCTGCTTCACCTGGCGCAGGTAGCCATACTTCCGCGTCTCATTGTTTTCCTGCAAGTAGTAAATGATGCTTTGCTTTATGTTTTGAATATGCTCATTGATATAAGAAACATTGATCTCCTCATTCACCTCCATCACCTGTTCAAAAAACTGTAGAAACAAGTCATCCAGCTCCAGGTTGCTTCCGTTTTGCCTTATTACTGAGTAGTCGATAAGTGCGGTTATCTTATCAGCATCGTAGTCTACCAGTTCCAGCGCATAGTCGTAGTTAAAAGAAAGGATCTTTCTTTTTTCAAACAGTTCACTCAACAGTTTTTGCTCACGGGTAAGCGTGGTCAGCAACTGTTGTATTGAGGAGAAAGTCTTCATAAAGCGGGCGGCAAATATAAGCCAGGTAGGCCTTTCTAAAAAAACTTTTGAAGCAACGAATGGCGCACCTGGCATTTGAGCAAATTTGAAAATTTTGATACATGGCCAACATGAAAAAAGCCTTGAAATCAACGATTTCAAGGCTTTTTTCATGTTTTGATACTCAACTAAGTGGAGCCGGCGGGAGTCGAACCCGCGTCCAAACACATGCCCAATAAGCTTTCTACATGTTTATTTCTTCATTAATTGTCGGGAACGGGCCGGGGGAGAACAAACCAACTCATTCCTTATTTGCTTTGATTTTCATCCTGTGCGCGCAACGAACACTGGCCTATCCGGTTATTTGTTGATTCGGCGGCGGGGACGGCAACTGGCAGCCTTCCCGGCGGCTATAAAGGGTGTCTAATCTCTGATTAGGCAGCCATGGCGTAAGAATATTCGCCGTATAGATTTTGGGTATTCAGATTTACGTGCTAATTATCCAACGCACGACATGCTTACACTTACCCTGCCCTATGCTGTCAAAACCAGTCGGCCCCAATACATAAAACTAGGAATGCAAATTTACGGAATTTAAAGGGGATAGCCTTTGTTAATTTGGTAGTCAATTTGCCGTTTTTTTTAGCGGATGCTTTTGGGTGGCTTTTTCCCGGCTGGTAAAATAAAAAACAAGAGCAGGCTAAGCGCTAAACCTGCCTGGCCAATGATACTCAGCGCTTTAGCGTAATGAGACGATGAAAACAGGAAACTGAATATAAAAGTGAGCGCAAAAAAACATAGAAGAAAGAAAGCATGCATACGTTTCATAGGCTATTGGGCGTCAATAAGACCGGGACGGCGATCTCCACTGGCTTTGATTTGTTAATATACCGTATTTGTGTTAAAGACATAGTACTTTGGTAAAAATTATAGTGGAAATATTATCTTCGTTTCGTGTATTGAGTATGCCGGTTGTAACCCAGGTTACTTGCGGGTAGTATAATACGCTTATAAACTGTGATCACATGGCATTGATACTTGTTTTGGCTTTTTTATCTTTAATACTTGTTACTAGCGGGTTTATACTTGTTTATATATCCAGGCACAGCGGCAGAATGGCTGGCTGGTATATGATTGTAGCAGCCGTATTGCTCTTTATTATAGCCGTTCTTCTTTACTCTTCAGGCCATTATTATTATGAAAGGGGCGTTGTTTATCCTGCTAATTAGCCTGTTCGCCCCGCGTTATGTAACTGCGCAAAATAAAGATGAGCAGGCTATAAAGCATTTGCTTGCAGCCCAGGTAACCGAGTGGAACAAAGGCAGCGTAGATGGCTATATGAAGGGGTACTGGGAAAACGACAGCCTGCTATTCATAGGCTCTAAAGGGCCGCGCTATGGCTACCAGGCCACACTTAAAAGATATAAAGAGGCCTACCCCGATGCCGCGCATATGGGCGAGTTAGTATCCATCATAACCAGCATGCAAAAACTATCGGGCGACTACTATTTTATAGTGGGCACGTGGGCTCTGAAACGCAGTGCGGGCGATGTGGGTGGCAGCTATACCCTGCTGTTGCAAAAAATAAAGGGCGCATGGGTAATAGTATGTGACCATAGCAGCTAGGGTCCCTTCTTGAAAAAATGTTCAGGAATCTTATTTTTATATATGGGTTTTTTCTATTTTTCAGTCGTTCTAACCAAAACATCCCCAAAATGAAGAAAGCATTAAAGATAGTAGGGTACATCGTTATTTTCCTGGTGGTTATAGTAGGTGGGCTGATAGGCTATGTGAAAACGGCATTACCAAATGTAGGCCCAGCTTCGGAGCTTAAAGTGGAGCGCACCCCTGAGCGTATAGAGCGAGGAAAATACCTGGCCAATAATGTCACTTTATGTCTCAATTGTCACTCCGAGCGCGACTGGACTAAGTTTGCCGGGCCGGTAGTAAACGGGTCTTTAGGTAAAGGTGGCGAAGAGTTTGATCAGAAAGTGGGCTTTCCTGGCGCGTTCTATGCCAAAAACATCACCCCTGAAGGTATAGCCCGCTATACAGATGGGGAGCTTTACCGTATCATTACTACAGGGGTGAATAAAGAAGGAAAGGCAATTTTCCCTATTATGATCTATAGCCACTATGGCAAAATGGATCCCGAAGATATTTACAGCATCATTGCTTACATACGCACACTGCCCACTATTCATAATGAAGTAAAGCCGTCAATTGCCGAGTTCCCCATGAATATTATTATGAACACCATACCAGTAAAGGCAACACCGGGCAAGCGGCCAGAACCATCGAACATCCGCGCGTATGGCGCTTACATGGTAAACGCGACCGGATGTATAGAATGTCATACCAAGGACAAACACGGGCAGATAATTCCGGAGCTTGCTTTCAGCGGCGGGCGGGAGTTTCAGATGCCTGATGGTTCTATTCTCAGGTCGGCAAATATCACTTCTGATATAACCACCGGTATCGGTAGCTGGACGCAGGAAGCGTTTGTGGCACGTTTTAAAAGTTATGCGGATTCTAATTACAAATCGCCCACTATAAGCAGCGGACAATTTAACACCATAATGCCCTGGACAAGCTATGCGCATATGACCGACCAGGACCTGATAGCCATATATGCCTACATTCACAGCATACCACCCATACAAAATTCTGTGGTGAAGTTTACCCCAACGAGTGAGGTGGCAAAAAAGTAGTTTTAATACCTTAACAAAGCCCGGTTTTCGCATTGACGAAGACCGGGCTTTGTTTTTTGCCCAGTGTGTTTATTGTTAAGATTTATCGGCTGATAAAGATTGCTGGTTTATTTTTCAATAAATTGTGTGGCTAAAGTTGTTTTGTATGAAAAGAACTATCCGTAAAGTTGCTGTTATAGGGTCTGGTGTTATGGGCTCGCGCATTGCGTGTCATTTTGCAGGCATTGGCGTGCAGGTATTGCTGCTCGATATTGTGCCGCCTGCTCTTAATGATGCAGAAATGGCCAAAGGCCTGACACTGGACAGCAAGCAGGTACGCAACCGGATAGTGAACGATGCCATGCAGGCAACCCTGAAAAGCAAACCATCGGCAGTATACACCAAGGCTGTGGTGAGCCACATAACGACCGGCAACATAGATGACGACCTGCCTAAGATAAAAGATGCAGACTGGATAATAGAAGTGGTCGTAGAGCGGCTGGATATAAAGCAAAAGATATTTGACCAGGTAGAGAAATACCGCAAGCCGGGGACACTGGTTACTACTAACACATCGGGCATACCTATACACCTGATGAGTGAAGGTAGAAGTGAAGATTTTCAGCAAAACTTTTGTGGTACTCACTTTTTCAACCCGCCGCGCTACCTCCGTTTACTCGAAATAATACCCGATCCTAAAACGAAACCTGAGGTTATTGATTTCCTGATGGATTATGGCGACAGGTTCCTGGGGAAGACAACGGTGTTGTGCAAAGACACGCCTGCGTTTATAGCAAATCGTGTTGGTGTGTTTGGCTTTATGGCGGTGTTCAAAGCCATGCAGCAACTGGGCCTTAATGTCGATGAGGTGGACACACTTACCGGCCCGGTACTCGGCAGGCCCAAGTCTGCAACCTTCCGCACGGGCGATGTGGTAGGGCTTGATACGCTGGTACATGTAGCTAAAGACCTGCCTGCGAATGTGACTGATGATGAGGCTATAGAGATCTTTAAACTACCTCCATTCCTCGAGAAGATGGTGGAAAATAAATGGCTGGGAGATAAGACGGGGCAAGGCTTTTATAAAAAAATTAAGGATGAAAAAGGCAAGTCGGACATACTGACGCTTAATCTGGAGACCATGGAGTATGGCCCTAAGGTCAAAACTAAGTTTGCAACTATTGATGCTGCTAAACCGGTGGATGACCTTACACAACGACTCAAAGTATTGTATGCCGGCACCGATAAGGCCGGTGAGTTTTATAGGCTTTTCCACCACATGCTGTTTGCGTATGTATCGCACCGCATACCGGAAATAGCTGACGAACTGTATAAAATAGACGATGGCCTCAAAGCAGGCTTTGGCTGGGAAATAGGGGCTTTTGAAAGCTGGGATGCACTGGGTGTGCAGAAGGTGCTGGAGCAAATGAAGGCCGACGGCTTTGAAGCCGCGCCATGGGTAGCGCAGATGCTGGAAAAAGGGTTTACCACCTTCTATAAAACAGAGAATGGCCAACGGAAGTATTACGACATCCGTACACAAATATACCAGCCTATACCCGGCATGGGCGCATTTATATTACTGGAGCACCTGGACGAAAAGGTAGTATGGAAAAATAGTGCGTGTAAACTATATGATATAGGCGACGATGTGGTAGCGCTACGCTGGAATACCAAAATGAATACTGTAGGTGGCGAGGTGCTGGAAGGCGTACAAAAGTCTGTAGCAATAGCAGAGGAAAAATATAAAGGGCTGGTGATAGCTAATGGTGGCGCTAACTTCAGCGCAGGGGCAAATGTTGGTTTGATATTCATGTTTGCTGCCGAGCAGGATTTTGATGAGCTGGATATGGCCGTGCGCCAGTTTCAGCAAACTACCATGCGGCTCAGGTATAGCAGTATACCGGTAATAGTAGCGCCACATGGATTAACACTGGGTGGTGGCTGCGAAATGTGCCTGCATGCCGATGCTGTACAGGCGGCAGCAGAAACTTATATAGGCCTGGTAGAAGTAGGCGTAGGCCTGATACCCGGCGGCGGTGGCAGCAAAGAAATGGCCCTGCGCGCCGGTGACCGTAACATAAAAGAGGACATTGAGGTTAACTATCTGCAGCAACTATTTATCAATATAGGCACGGCAAAGGTATCTACCTCTGCGCATGAGGCGTTTGATAATTTTGTGTTCAGGAAAGGCTACGACCATATCTCTATTAATCCCGACAGGCGCATAGCCGATGCCAAGCGCAATGTGCTGATGATGGCAGAACGAGGCTACACACAACCCGTGGCACGGAATGATATTAAAGTGCAGGGCCGTGGCGGCATGGGCGGATTGCTCTCCGGCATACATGGCATGTGGCGTGGCAACTACATCTCCGACTATGATAAACTGATAGCTGAAAAGCTGGCGCACGTAATGTGTGGCGGTGACCTCACTGCCGAAAGCTTAGTGAGTGAGCAATACCTGCTGGACCTGGAGCGCGAAGCATTTCTGAGCCTCTGCGGGCAGAAGAAAACGCTGGAAAGATTGCAGAGTATATTGACTACGGGGAAGCCGTTGAGGAATTAAAAAGCGTCTATTTTTTCATATGTTGTCAATGGAAGTATAGATATTACCAGGAAGAAATATCGTTATGTTTAGGCCAATGCGAACGATAAATTACTAAAGTCTATTTCAAAAAATCCGTGTAGGACATTATTCTGTATGACCCTGTATCAATGCTGAAATATTCCTTATCCAGGTTGTTGGCCGGTACCATATTCCATGCATCATAAACCCCCTTTGTGGCTTTTGTCTTTTCCATTAAATCTTTATCGTTAGGATTTATAAAGAAGAACGTAAGCTGCGGTTTATAGTCATCAATTGCAGAGGCCATTATTGTTTCGTAAGATAAAGCCCATGGTAACCGGAAGAGCGTCATAAGATGCGGATCATTATACAAAGCCAGTTTTGTGATCCCCTTATTTTTCATTTGTGTAAGTATTTGTTCTTCCACAATATTGCGGACCCTAAAGGGCATTATAAATGTAATAATGTATGCCAGGCGGATAATAAATATCACAGAAAGGATGCCTGCTGCGATTAGCGCTTTTAGCCCCGGCAAGAATGTAAGAACAAAAGGGGTTGCGATAATTATTGCAATGCAAGACCATTCACTTTCTATATGGAGTAGTTGGGCATTGGCATCAAGATCTCTGTAAGCAAGCCCCATGATTACTATGTACCCAACCGTGGATATAAGGGTCCATAATGCTTGTATTCTCTTTCTATTCAATAAGAGCGATGCAATGCTCACAATGAAAACTAACATACCCAGCCAGTAATTAGTAATACAGCGGCCTAAAAAGGTCTGCACCACCGGTGTTTGAAATGAATTGATAACATCGTGCAACGAAAAATTGGTAATCCACTGTAGCCGTTCAGTATCGTATGATGTATTTGTACTGGCAAATTTTATTATCATAACAAGCATCAAAATGCTGCCAAGCAATATTGTTTTCGTTGTAGAAAATGGCCAGATATTCTTTTCCAGGATAAGATATACCAGTAGAAAACCTAATGGCATTATTACTATGAAATGAGTGAAAATGGTAAGAATAGACAGCGGTATCAACAGCAGCAACTGCAAGAAGAAGTTTACTTTCTTTTTTCCCAGGTAGAGCAGGACAGCTAGCAATAAAAACATCCAGGCAGTACCCTGGGCTATTTCATTGACCCAGATAAACGATTCGCTAAAGAACAGGAAATAATACAGCGACATGAGTATCGCCATATAATATTGTTTAAGCCCAAACACAAGTGTCGCGGAAACAGACAGGAAAAATAAGTGGAAGCTGATACCATAAAGCACCAGTATAGACCTTAAAGGCAAATGAAATTTCTGGCCCAGGTAGGGAAACATTTGGGTGATGAATGATCCATACCTTTTCTCCTGTATCATCATGCTTTTGCTATTGATGATATTGAAGACTACATAAGAGGCGTCAGCAAACAAAACCCGCTCTTTATAGAAAATAATACCTAAAATAAATAGAGCGCCCATACCGGCAAAAGCCACATAGGCGATCGTTTTTAAATGGCGCTGGTTAGCATCCACGGGCAGCATAGGTAAAAGTAAATGATCTGCTACAATATACTGCAAAAAAAGGCTGCCGGGTATGGGCAGCCTTCAAAAAATACATTTTAACCTTTACTTGCTCAGGTGCATGCTGCGCTCCTTATAAAGCTGCCTGAACCATGGGTCGCGCAGGTTTTTTATAAAGCGTATGGCTTCGCCGGTGCTCTTCATTTCCGGGCCGAGCTCTTTATTTACATTCGGAAATTTATTGAAGCTGAATATTGGTTCTTTCACCGCAAAGCCATCGAGCTTTTGTACCAGTTTCAAGTCCTTTAGTTTTAATTCGCCCAGCATTACTTTGGTAGCAATGTTGAGGTAAGGTATGCCGTAAGCCTTTGCAATAAACGGTGTAGTGCGGCTGGCGCGTGGGTTGGCTTCTATCACAAACACTTTGCCATCTTTTATGGCGTACTGTATATTTATCAGGCCCCTTACGTTCAGGCGAAGTGCTATCTTTTTGGCTATATCGGCCATCTCGTCCACTATCAGCGGAGTCAGATTAAAAGCCGGCAGCAGCGCATGGCTGTCGCCACTATGAATACCTGCCGGCTCTATGTGCTCCATAATACCCATAATGTGTACTGTTTCACCATCGCAAATAGCATCTATCTCTGCTTCCTGGCAGCGGTCCAGGAAGTGGTCTATGAGTATTTTATTACCCGGCAGGTGTTTGAGCAGGCTGATCACACTTTTCTCCAGGTCTTCGTCATTGATCACTATTCGCATGCGCTGCCCCCCTAGTACATACGAAGGACGAACCAGCACTGGATAGCCAACCTGTTTAGCCACTTCTATAGCATCATCAGTTGTATAAGCAGTTCCATAGTTAGGATAAGGAATGCCGAGCTCTTTCAGCGTATCGCTAAAGCGGCCACGGTCTTCGGCAATATCCATATTGTCAAACGAGGTGCCTATTATTTTTATGCCCTTTTCGTGCAGGCGCTTTGCAAGCTTCAGCGCGGTTTGTCCGCCCAGCTGCACTATCACGCCATCTGGCTGTTCATGCTCTATGATCTCCCACAGGTGCTCCCAGTAAACGGGTTCGAAGTACAGCTTGTCTGCTATATCAAAGTCGGTAGATACTGTTTCCGGATTGCAGTTCACCATTATAGATTCATAGCCGGCTTCGCGTATTGCGATCAACCCATGAGTGCAGCAGTAATCGAACTCAATACCCTGCCCGATGCGGTTAGGGCCTGAACCAAGTACAATGATCTTTTTCTTGCCCGATCTGCTGCTTTCGTTCGACATTACGCCGGCATCTTTTGATGCCTGCGAAGAAGATGGCTCAAAGGTGCTGTAGTAATACGGCGTTTTAGCAGCAAACTCTGCGCTGCAGGTATCCACCATTTTAAATACGCGGGTTATTCCTAGCGCTTTCCTGTATTCATAAACCTCTTCGCCTGTGCAGTCATTGACAAGATCTGCTATCTGCTCATCGCCAAAGCCCATTTGCTTTGCCTGGCTCATCAGTTCAGCAGGTATTTTATTAAGATGCTTGTATTTGCGTATCTCTACTTCCAGGTTCACTATGTCCTGTATCTGGTACAGGAACCAACGGTCTATTTGTGTAAGTTCACGAATGGTCTTTATAGAAACGCCTGCAGCCATAGCTTCCTTAATGCGGAAAATGCGGTCCCAGGTAGGCCTTTTAAGCGAGTCTATCAACTCCTCAGGCCGCATACGGCTGGTACTGATGAAGGATAAGCCCGTAGCATTATTCTCCAGGCTCTGACAAGCCTTTTGCAATGCCTCAGGGAACGTACGGCCTATGGCCATCACCTCACCTACCGATTTCATTTGCAGTCCTAAAGTATCGTCTGCGCCCTTGAATTTATCAAAGTTCCAGCGTGGCATTTTTACGATCACATAGTCGAGCGCCGGTTCAAAGTATGCAGAGGTTGTTTGGGTGATCTGGTTCTTCAGTTCATCAAGCGCATAGCCTATAGCCAGCTTAGCGGCTATCTTGGCTATAGGGTATCCGGTAGCCTTAGATGCAAGGGCTGATGAGCGGCTTACGCGGGGGTTTATCTCAATAGCTATAATTTCTTCAGTTTCGGGGTTTAAAGCAAACTGGACATTACAGCCCCCGGCAAAGTTGCCCAGGTCGCGCATCATCATAATGGCGGTATTCCTCATCAGCTGGAATGCCGTATCGCTCAGTGTCATAGCAGGCGCAACAGTAATGCTGTCGCCAGTATGTATACCCATCGGGTCAAAGTTCTCTACAGTACAAATGATGACTACGTTATCATTCATATCCCGCAGCAGTTCCAGCTCAAATTCTTTCCAGCCCATCACCGCCTGCTCTACCAGCACTTCGTGCATTGGTGATGCCTGGAGGCCACGTTCTAATGCCGCATCAAGATCTTCTTTATGAAATACGATACCTCCACCGGTTCCGCCAAGGGTGAAAGACGGGCGGATAACCACCGGCTGAAAACCCGAGTAGGAAACATTTGAGCTTGGTGCAGCATGTGCCCCGGCAACAGGTGCAGTTGTGTCTATAGTCTGTAGTTCTTGTGCAAATTCTTTACCTTCCAGCAAAGAGTTTGCTGTTTTGGCTTTTGCCACAGGCACGCCCAGCTGTATCATCCATTTACGGAACAGCTCGCGGTCTTCGGCCTTGTCTATAGCTTTGATGTCTACACCTATAAGCCTCACGTTAAAACGCTCCCATACTCCCAGCTCATCGGCTTCTTTGGCAAGGTTGAGCGCCGTTTGGCCGCCCATGGTTGGTAATACGGCATCAATGTCATTTTCTTCCAGTACCTGCTCTATGCTTTCCACTGTCAGTGGCAGCAGGTATACCCTGTCGGCCATTATAGGGTCGGTCATAATAGTAGCAGGATTAGAGTTGATGAGGATCACCTTCACCCCTTCTTCCCTCAGACTCCTGGCAGCTTGTGAGCCGGAATAGTCAAATTCGCAGGCCTGCCCTATAACGATGGGGCCAGAACCAATAATTAAAACACTTTTAATAGAAAGATCGCGCGGCATCTAAAAGAAATAAAAAAGTAAAAAAAGAGGCGCGATGAGCAGATGTAAAAATCGGGCTCCGCGCCCGAGGCGCAAAAGTAAAGAAAAATGGAATTCGGGCACACGAAATATTTTAACCACGCCATTAATTATTCTTAATACCTGCAATACAGCCCAAATCTGTTTTTATTATATCCTTTTAAATCACAGGTGATTGATACTGTGTGCCTATCACACGTAAAGAGGCTAAAAATAGTTTTTGAGAAAAGTCAGTTAATTGACATTTTATGAGCATGCGTTATTATTTAAGGCTTGGGGATAATTATTTACATAATTTTGTCGCCTCAGGGTAAAACTTATCCTAACTGTATTACTTTTTTCGCACTTTTGCGTTACTATAAAAAAATAATTTGCCATAATGAGTTTTTTAGGGTTTTTTAAATTTCTGACACAGGAAATCGCAATAGATCTTGGCACTGCCAATACATTAATTATACATAACGACCAGGTAGTAGTGGACGAACCATCGATAGTAGCTATAGACCGCACCACAAATAAGATAGTGGCTGTAGGTAAAAAGGCTATGATGATGCACGAAAAAACGCATGAGAACCTCAAAACCATTCGCCCACTGAAAGATGGTGTAATAGCCGACTTTAATGCCGCAGAAGGTATGCTGAGGGAAATGATAAAGCTCGTTTACCCTAAGAAGCCGATGTTCCCGCCAAGCTGGCGCATGGTAATATGTATACCATCGAGCATTACGGAGGTGGAAAAACGTGCGGTGCGCGACTCAGCAGAGCAGGCTGGCGCCAAGGAAGTGTACATGATACATGAGCCAATGGCAGCAGCCCTGGGTATAGGTATAGATGTAGAAGAGCCTACGGGCAACATGATCATAGATATAGGCGGTGGTACCACGGGCATCTCGGTTATAGCGCTGGCAGGTATAGTTTGCGACCAGTCCATACGTATTGCGGGCGATGAGTTTACCGGTGATATTATGGAGGCCATGCGCCGCTACCACAGCCTTATGATAGGTGAGCGTACTGCCGAGCAGATAAAGATACATGTAGGCTCTGCGCTTAAAGAACTGGATAACCCACCCGATGATATAGCTGTAAACGGCCGTGACCTGGTAACAGGCATACCTAAGCAGATCATGGTTACTTACCAGGAAGTGGCAGAAGCGCTGGATAAATCTATCTTCAAAATAGAAGAGGCGATACTGAAAGCCCTGGAGAGCACGCCACCTGAGCTTGCTGCCGATATTTACAGGCGCGGCTTGTACCTCACCGGTGGTGGAGCATTGCTGCGCGGGCTGGACAAGCGTATTTCGCACAAGATAAAATTACCGGTACATGTAGCAGACGATCCGCTGCGTGCGGTGGTAAGAGGTACTGGCATGGCACTGAAAAACATTGCCAGGATGCCGTTTTTGATGAAGTAGTTGGAATTTGGGATTAGGAATTGGGAATTAGGATTGGAAGTTAACAGATCCAATCGAAAAATTGTTAATCCTATTTAAAACCATTATGGAGAACCACGAGATGATTGAGATTTATATTCCTGGAAAATAATCCCAATTACCAAGTCCAAATTACTAATTCCTGAGAAGTGCGCAATTTCATATTTTTCATACGCCGCTTTTTTAATCTTATCCTTTTTCTTGGGTTAGAGATAGTGTGCGTGATACTTATTGAGCACACTAATACTATGCAGGGCAATGACATAATCAGCTCAGCAAACACCGTGTCAGGCATTATCTATAAAAAGCAGAGCGATGTAGTTTACTACTTCGGGCTGAGGAGAATGAACGACAGCCTGATAGATGAAAATGCAATGCTCCGGAAAAAGCTGGACCTGGCGCATAGTAGTGTAGACACACTCAAGGATAGCCTGGTACATGCGAAAATAGCCCCGCTTGATACCACATCGCACATAGTCAGGTATGCGGACTACGTTTATCGTACCGCCCGCGTTATTAATAACTCTACCAACGCCAGTGACAATTATATTACCATAAACCGCGGTTCAAGTGACGGTATTTATAAAGGCCTGGCGGTAATATCAGGCACCGGTATAGTAGGCCGCATAGAGCATGTATCTGCCCATTTCTCAAGCCTGCTGTCAATACTTAGCACAAAGCTTAAAGTAAGCGCAAAACTGAAAGGCGGTACCAACGGCTTTGTAGTCTGGGACGAAAAGAGCCCCGATATACTTACCCTTGTAGATGTGCCGCAGCAGGTGACCGTGAAGAAAGGTGACACCGTGTATACCAATAACTATTCCCTTTACTTTCCGCCAGATGTGATGATAGGCACTGTGATAAAAACAGAGATAATAAAGAAGAATGCCATGCAGCTGATATTGCTGCGGTCGTCAACAAATTTTCATAGCCTGCAGTATGTATATGTGGTAGAAAACAAAATGGCCGGCGAAAAAAAGCAACTTGAAGATTCATCAGCAAAAAAATAAAGTTGAAGAAGTAGATTTATAGAGAGCAATGAACGTTTATATAAAAAATATCTTACGGTTCTGTATCATTATCATGCTGCAGGTGCTGATCTTAAATAAGATCACGCTCCGCTGGTGGAATGAGCCTAACGGCTTCCCTATATTCATACCTTATGTTTACCCGCTGTTTGTGCTGCTTTTGCCATTCGAAACTCCGGTGTGGGCACTCCTCTTTCTCGGGTTCATCACCGGCCTTACTGTCGACTCATTTATGAATACCGCTGGCATGCATGCTTTTGCCACGGTGCTTATAGCCTACCTGCGCACAAACGTGCTTAACGCGTTGCTGCCCCGCAACTTATCAGAGTATGCAGGGCAAAACCCTTCTATTAAAAATATGGGTTGGATGCCGTTCCTCGTCTACAGCCTGTTCCTGATCTTGCTGCACCATCTCATGTACTTCTCTATAGAGTTGTGGAGCGTGTCCAACATTGGGTTCCTGCTCTTAAAGGTAGCCGCATCAGCTGTTACCTCCATGCTGTTCATCATCGTTTACCTGCTGCTGTTTACGAGGCAGGGGTCGTTCAGGGGATAATTACACCTCATCTTCATACGTAAAGCTGGGTTACCGGCTATCATCCAAATATTTTTTTCTATCGAAAAATATTTTTAGAGCCCGCATCATTTGTCACCGTTTGGCCGTAACCTGCTGAGCGTGATTCTATTACCCATCCTGTAAAAGATGGTACCTGATTTATTAAAAAAAGGAATCCAATCCCGCCTCAATTTATTTTCCTGAATGGCAATCTTTTTACAAAAGAGGCTCGTACATGCTTTTGTACAAAGCACCGAGGCTCTTTTTTTAAAACTTAAAACAATCATTATGAAAACACAGAATGCAACAGGGCCTTCTCTTTTAGCAGAGGAGGGAACGGTATCTAATCTTTCGCGCAGGCGGTTTTTCAAGCTTGCGGGTGGTGTTGCCGGCGTAGGTATGATACTTTCGGCCTGCCACAAAGATAACAACAATAATACCAGTGCTGGTGTAAACCTGGGCAGTGGCGATATAGGCATTCTTAACTATGCTTATGCGCTTGAGCAGCTGGAAGCTGCGTTCTATACGCACGTTATCAGTTCGCAATACACCGGAATTACCAGCGATGAAATAGCATTGCTTACCGACATCCGCGACCATGAAGTAGCGCATCGCGAATTCTTTAAAACAGCGCTGGGAACAAGCGCTATAGGTGCGCTCACTGTAAACTTCTCCTCAATAGATTTCAGCAGCCGGGCAAGTGTACTAGGCACGGCTAAAGCTTTTGAAGACCTGGGCGTAGCTGCATACAATGGTGCAGGCCGCCTTATTAAAAGCCCTGATTATTTGCTGCTTGCCGGTAAGATAGTTTCGGTAGAAGCCCGCCATGCTGCTTATATCCGGGACTTGCTTACAGGTAATTCATTTGCAGGCTCCGATGTTATCAATAACGACGGACTCGATGTGGAAAAATCCCCTGCTACCGTACTGGCTACTGCAGGCACTTACATTTCTACCAAGATCGACGCCAGCAACCTGCCTAAATAATCCTCACTATTAAAAAACTAAAAAACCATGGATCTTAAATTCATAATAGACGAAATACAAAAGGCCGACCCTGAAGTTTATGAAAAGCTCAGCCCGCGCCGCGAGATACTTAAAAGCTTTGGTGCAAAGGTTGCCGTAGCTGCTCTGCCACTGGCGCTGGGCTCTATGTTCAAAAAAGCATACGGTAAGGTAACCGACGTAGTACTGGATACGCTCAACTTTGCGTTAGAGTTGGAGTATATCGAATTCAATTTCTACCACCAGTACAATCTTGTATCAGGCCTTATAGCAGGCGGCGATGCCGCTGCATTTGCTACTATTGAAGCGCACGAGCTGGCGCACGTAAACTTCCTGCGTAAAGCCATACAGGCTTCAGGCGGTACTGTTTATACGCCAACGCATTACTCGGGTGGAGACCCTGTTACCGGCAGTCCCATAAGCCCTGCGTCTTACGACTTCACGGCTGGCGGCACTTTTGCTGATATTGCCAGTAACTATGCCACATTCCTCGCTGTATCACAAACATTTGAAGATACCGGCGTCAGGGCATACAAAGGCCAGGCGGCAAACCTGCAAAGCAACCTTGATGTGCTTACCGATGCCTTACAGATACACTCTGTTGAGGCACGCCACGCAGCTCATGTGCGGAATATCCGCAGGCTGGCGGGAGCCACGGCTAATAAGCCATGGATAACCGGCAACACAGCGCCTGCTGCACCGGCACAAGGCAGCTACAATGGGGAAGATAACACTACCCAGGGCGGCGTGGTAATAACTACGCTTAGCGGTGTTAGCGGTAATGTTTCTACAAATGCAGCTACCGAAGCATTTGACGAGCCATTGACCAAAGATCAGATCGTAACGATAGTTACACCGTTCATCAGGCCATAGCATTTTGTGTGTTTCTCTTATAGAGAGGCTGCCTTTTATAAGGCGGCCTCTTCATTTTTAGAGCAGTTTTTAAGCTATAAATTAGATAAACTAAATAAAAAGCAATATTATTGCAATCGTTATGAAGAAGTTAATAATTTATGGCAAAAGTAGCCTAATGGTTATGTTAATGATCCTGGGTTGTTCGCATGTTGCAATGGCGCAAAAGCATAAACACACAGATCAGGAAAGTACCTCTTTGGCTATTTTCTCTGACGACTATGATGATGACAGCACAAAGTCTACGCCTAAGTCGCCTAACGATAAAGGCCCTGGTTGCCTTTTTGCACTGGAGATAGGCGCTAATGCCGCTAACTATTATTTCTCTCAACCTGGCTATAATTATGATAATACGTTTACCGTGGCGGGCAGGTTTGGTGGCGTTCTGGATATAGCTCTATCACGGCATTTGTTTCTTGAGCCAGGCCTCTTTGCTGTAGTTAATGGTACTAATCTTACTTACAATAATTACATCCCCGAGCACGTATACGTATATTCCGGCGAGCTACCCATCAATATCCTGTATAAACTTGGTAATGCACGCGGCAACAGGTTCTTCTTTGGTTTAGGCGGCTTCCTGGGGTATAATTTCGCGGGCAGTAACAGCAATACTACATCATCCATCTATCCTACAGATATAAAGGTGGGAACAAACAAAAACGACTTTATAGCGCCACTAGACTATGGCGTGGGCGCAAACGTGGGCTACCAGCTTAAAAATGGCTTGTTTTTCAGGGCAAGGTACCAGCTAGGCCTGGCCAACCTCAGCCCCGACAACAGCAACAACAGTAAAATAACCTCTACCAGCGTTGGCTTGCAGGCCGGTTACTTCTTCAGGCACGCTGAAGGCCAGCGCACTATGGCTATGGGCCAGTAGAAATTTCGTATTCTAGGTTACTCCTTGCTCACGCAATGGTCGGCTTGTTTTCCGTACCTTTGCAGCTCAAATAATATTTGGAATAAAGTAATGGCAAAAATATCTGAAAAGAAGTGTTCCTTTTGCGACCGCAGTGAGAGTGAGGTAAATATCCTTTTCACAGGCATAAAAGGTAATATTTGCGACCAATGCATAGAAAATGCCCATTCGCTGCTTACCGAAGCAACGAGCGGAGAAAAGCA
This sequence comes from Bacteroidota bacterium, assembly GCA_013285595.1. GTDB lineage: Bacteria > Bacteroidota > Bacteroidia > Chitinophagales > Chitinophagaceae > Nemorincola. The sequence continues at coordinate 21,883 of JABDHF010000016.1, read as the reverse complement.
AAAAAAGGAAGAGCCCAAACCTGAACTTCAGAAAAACAAGAACTACAAACCGCGCGAGATCAAGGCATTTCTCGATCAGTACGTAATAGGCCAGAACGATGCTAAGAAGGTACTGTCTGTAGCCATATACAACCACTACAAGCGCCTTACCATGCCGCCGCAAGACGATGTGGAGATCGAAAAATCGAACATAATGATGGTGGGCGAAACCGGTACGGGCAAGACCCTGCTGGCTAAGACCATCGCCCGCTTATTGCAGGTTCCATTTGCTATTGTTGATGCTACCGTGTTTACCGAAGCTGGCTATGTAGGTGAAGATGTGGAGAGCATATTATCGCGCTTATTGCAGGCTAGCAATTACGATGTGCCGGCTGCTGAGCGTGGTATCGTATACATAGACGAGCTGGATAAAATAGGCCGTAAAAGCGACAACCCATCTATAACCCGCGATGTAAGTGGCGAAGGCGTGCAGCAGGCTATGCTGAAGCTACTGGAAGGCTCTGAGGTAATGGTGCCACCACAAGGCGGCAGAAAGCATCCGGAGCAAAAGATGATAAAAGTAAACACCCAGAATATACTGTTTATCTGTGGCGGCGCCTTTGAAGGAATAGACAAAATGATAGCCCGCAGGATACAAACATCATCCATAGGTTACAATGCTATTAAAGCTACCAAAGACCTCGATAGGGCTAACCTGCTGCAATATGTAAATGCACAGGACTTGCGCACCTTTGGCCTGATACCTGAATTGCTGGGCCGTTTGCCAGTGGTTACTTACCTGAACCCACTCGACGAAGCCTCACTGAAACTGATACTCACGGAGCCAAAGAATGCGCTTATAAAGCAGTACACCAGGCTGTTTGAATTCGAAGGTATTAAGTTAACCGTTGAAGACGAAGCGCTCAATTATATGGTGCAAAAAGCGGTGCAGTATAAACTAGGCGGCAGAGGCCTACGGGCGATCTGTGAAATGATACTCACAGATGCCATGTTCGACCTGCCATCTGAAAAACACGACGGTACTTTCCACTTAACGCTCGATTATGCACAGCAAATGGTAGAGCACGCCAAGCTGGAGCACATGAAAGCTGCATAAAATACTTAAAACTTTATTATATGGAAGAGATCATAGCACAACTAAAAGAAAGAGCTGGCCTTACAGATGAGCAGGCCACAAAAGCAATAGCTGTAATGAAAGAGTTCATTTCTGCCAAGGTGCCGCCAATGTTCAGCGGCTTTGTAGATAATTTCTTCTCCGGCGGCAACAGTGATAGCAGCAACTCATTCATGCCTTAATAATACTTTAGGATAAAATGTTGTTGTTCTTTAAATTCCTTTTTAAAGAACAACAATCCTATCCCGTACAGGTCAATACTCATGCGCACATTATTATGTGCACATATTTTTTTCCACGCAAGGGAATGTTCTTTAGTTTTATGAATGTGCGATACTATTACAGCACCGTCATTTGTTAGTACCTCGCAGTACTTATCCATCAATTGCAGCCATTGAGCAGGTGCAACCTCGCCCAGCAATATAAGATCCGCTTGTTGAGGCATGGGCTGTTCATCTGCTACCGGTAATACTACTATCCTTTTATAGTGATAATAAGCGGCTATGCGGCTTACCAGGTTTTCATAAGCCAGCGCAAGGCCAGGAGATTTAATGATACTGGCAGCAGCTATCCCACCTTTATCCAGCAGCACATGGTCTATAAGATCATAAACAAATGGTGAGTGGATGCCATGTCGGTTTTTAGCGCGCCATTTGTATTTCAGGTATTCTGCAAAAGCATGTAGGGTCATTATTAGCTGCGGGTATGAAAGCGTTTAATGAGTCTACATTTCCATCCGGTCGTATTGTTCAAAGGCGAATGAATATTTATGGTGGTCATCTACATGATGAATTTCTTTGCCGGTAAGTTTCCAATGGGTATGGTCTATAGCGGGGAAGAACGCATCAGCACCCTCAATTATGGTGTGTACCCTGGTAATATACATGCGGTCTGCCAGTGGCATTGTAGCCTCAAATATTTGTCCGCCGCCTATTATAAATCCCTCGTTCACATTTTCCTGTTGCATGCGCTCTATGGCGCTGTTTATATTGTCATACAACAAAACACCTTCGGGCAACACCATATCCTTCCTGGCAGACAATATGATATTCAGCCGGCCCGGCAAGTGCTTGCCGAGCGACTCAAATGTTTTCCTGCCCATGATTACCGGCTTGCCCATAGTGGTACGTTTAAAGAACTTCAGGTCTTCAGGCAAATGCCACGGCAGCTTATTGTGTTTGCCAATAGCATTGTTATCTGAAACCGCAACTATAAAAGATAGTATCATAATTCTTTTGGTATGTGGCTTTATGAAACCGGGAAACTTTCAGGCTTTAACTTAAACAGCTACCGGCGCACTTATTGCCGGATGATGCTCGTAATGCTCCAGGGTAAAATCTTCGTAGGTAAATGAAAACAGGTCTTTTACCTCTGGGTTTATCCGCATAGTAGGCAATGGGTACGGTGTGCGGGTAAGCTGCAGCCTGGCCTGCTCTATATGGTTGTTGTACAAGTGTACATCTCCAAATGTATGAACAAACTCTCCGGATTCAAGACCGCATACCTGTGCCATCATCATAGTAAGCAACGCGTATGATGCAATGTTAAAAGGCACACCAAGAAATACATCAGCGCTGCGCTGGTATAGCTGGCAGCTTAGTTTGCCATTCGCCACATAAAACTGGAACAGTGCATGGCAGGGGCTAAGCTTCATCTTTGGCAGGTCAGCTACATTCCAGGCATTGATGATCATGCGGCGGCTGTCGGGATTTGTTTTTATCTGGTGCAGCACATCTTTTACCTGGTCATAGGTTTTGCCATCAGCGCCCGTCCAGCTGCGCCACTGGTGGCCGTATATTGGGCCCAGGTCGCCGTTTTCATCTGCCCATTCATCCCATATGCGCACGCCATGTTCTTTGAGGTAAGCTATATTAGTATCACCTTTAAGGAACCACAGCAACTCGTAAATAATAGACTTCACGTGCAGCTTCTTGGTAGTCACAAGCGGAAAACCCTTCTGCAGGTCGAAGCGCATCTGGTAACCAAAGCAGCTTGTAGTGCCGGTGCCGGTGCGGTCGTTCTTTTTTACGCCTGTATCTATAATATGCTGAAGAAGATCTAAATAAGCCTGCATGAACTGGAATATTTACCAAAATTAAAGAATTTATCGGCACGCCTCGCTATCACAGCTCGCCCAAAGCCTTTACTTTTACACACAATTTACCCAAAGGCCTCACTTTTGACTTTTAACTTTATACCATGCCAGTCATTTTACCAGTAAAAGGAATTTCACCCCAGATACCAGATAGCTGCTTTATTGCTCCTAATGCCACAGTAGTAGGCGATGTGATAATGGGAGAAGATTGCAGCATATGGTTCAATGCTGTTGTTCGTGGCGATGTGAACAGTATAAGAATAGGCAATAAGGTAAACATACAGGATGGCGCCTGCATCCATTGCACCTATCAGAAAACCAAGACGATTATTGGTAACAATGTATCTATAGGGCACAATGCATTAGTACACGGCTGCACGGTAGCCGACAATGTGCTGATAGGCATGGGCGCTATAGTAATGGATAATGCCGTAATAGGTGAGAACTGTATTATAGCCGCCGGCGCTGTGGTGCTGGAAGGTACGCAGGTGCCCGCGGGTAGCATATATGCCGGTGTGCCCGCTAAAAAAGTGAAAGATATAAGCCCGGAACTGCAAAAAGGCGAGGTAGAGCGGATAGCCAACAATTACCTGATGTATAGCTCATGGTTTAAATAATGTGGCTAAAAGACGGAATCCAGGCATTTTTGTTCCTGAAAATCCTCGCAAAAGACTATGCGGCCTATAAAATAATAAAAATAATTCTTTTTTAAAGTTATGGTTTTTTGGAAAAGCCGATTATATTTGTTCTCTAAATAAAAACACACTCTGTATGAAAAAACTTATCCTCGCATTTATTGCAGCAGGAAGTATAGCAACAGCGAACGCTCAGCAGCCTCATAGCATTCTGCTATACGGAGACCTGGGCTTACAAACAGTAAGAAGCGACACCCTCGCTAAGACTACCGACTGGCATGCTAACATTGGCGTTGGTTACCAATTTAATCACAACTGGACTTTAGGCGTAAAGCTTATGTGGGGCCAGGATGCTTTTAAATCTATCACCGGCGATAAGAACACGGAGAATAACTACTCTGTAGGTCCATTCGCGCGTTGGTCACACTACATCGGCAAGAGCGAAACTTTCTTCTGGTATGACCAGTTGGATTTCGACTATATGGGCGGCTATCATACAAACGAAGGTAACCCGGCTACTAACAAGCACACTGGTATCTACGTAGGTCTTTATCCTGCTATTGGTATCAATGTGGGTCATGGCATGGCGCTTAACTTCAACGTAGGTGGTATCAACTACATGACTGATAAGATCCAGGGCGCTCCTAACAGCACTAACACTTTTAACTTTACATGGGGTACACAGTTTAACGTAGGTGTAAGCCGTAATTTTAACTGTGGTCATAAAATGCACAGCAACCACGAGCCAGGTGACGAAGTACACCGCCGTAAAGCTGACCGCATGGATGACGAAGATGATGCAGCTCCAAAGCCAAAGAAAAAACAAAGGAGCAGAGATGATGACGAGTGATATCATCCTGTCCTCTAAAAATAAATAAAAACGTCCCGCAATAGCGGGACGTTTTTATTTAACGGCAAACTTTTTGGGCTTAACTTTTAAGTTTTGACCTAACAATAGTAATATTATCCGAAATTTACCGTTATCAAGCCTGGCAATCGTTTATGAAGCAGTGTTTTACCATTTTATGTCTATTGATCTCTTCCTGCGCCTTTGCACAGAAAGATACAGCTGCTAATTATGTAAAACACGCTACCTACGAGCGGCATTCTCTTACACTCGGTGTTTCCGTCGGGTTTATTGACGCCTATCGCCATAGCTACCCGCTAGCTACCGGTTTTGAGAAAAATAATACTACCGGCTTTGCTCCGGTTTTCTTTAAGCTGGAGTATGGGCTTTCTAACTCCATAAGCCTTGCAGCAGCCTTTGGGTACGATGCCTTCCTATATAATGTAAAGCAGGATTACACAGGGAACAACGGCCCGTTTACCCGTTATATAGCCAATAACACCCGCATACTTAGCGGTGGCCTGACTGCTTTTTACCATTTAGGCAAAACCATTCACATTAAGCATCTCGATCCGGTTATAGGTGTTGGGCTTTCGCTAAATAATATCCGTTACGGCGCCTTTCCACAGGGTGATAGCACTGTAACTAAAATAGACCATACCATCACACCATACCTGAAAGTAGGCGCCAGCTATTATATCTCATCTGTCTACAGCATTTTTGGAGATATAGGGTACGACCAGCATACTATATTCAATATTGGCTTTGCCTGCAGGTTTTTCCGAAGAGAGAAATAGTTATCGATATCTCTTCTATTCTTTATAGCCTCACATTTTCGTAACTTCGCGAAACATTCAATACGCTATATATGTCTTATTCTTTAAAGAATAAAGTACGTCTTGTTACGGCGGCTTCTTTGTTTGATGGCCACGATGCTTCTATTAACATCATGCGGCGCATTATGCAGGCAAGCGGTGCCGAGGTGATACACCTGGGCCACGACCGCAGTGTGCAGGAAGTGGTAGACTGTGCTATACAGGAAGATGCTAATGCTATAGCCATTACCAGTTACCAGGGCGGCCATGTGGAGTATTTCAAGTACATGTACGACCTGCTGCAACAGGCAGGGTGCGGGCATATAAAGATATTTGGCGGAGGTGGTGGTGTTATACTGCCGTCTGAAATTAAGGAACTGGAAGACTACGGAATTACCCGTATCTATTCACCCGATGATGGCCGTTCTTTAGGATTGCAAGGCATGATAGATGACCTGCTGGAGCAAAGCGACTACCCTACAGGCAATCAACTGAATGGTGAGCCAGGCCACCTGGTGGAAAAAGATGCGAAGTCTATAGCCCGCCTCATATCTGCGGCTGAGAATTATTACGACCTGCCGGAAACACAGGCAGCGCTAAAAAAAGTAAAGGAACAAGCCGCAAATTCTAAAACACCCGTACTGGGCATTACCGGCACAGGTGGTGCAGGTAAAAGCTCGCTGGTAGATGAGCTGGTTCGCCGTTTCCTTATTGACTTTAAGGATAAATACATAGGCATCATATCTGTAGACCCTACCAAGCGCAAAACCGGTGGGGCACTGCTCGGCGACCGTATTCGTATGAATGCGATACGCAACGACAGGGTATATATGCGCTCTATGGCTACCCGCCAGAGCAATCTTGCAGTATCTAAATACATACACGACGCGGTAAATATTTTGAAGGCAGCCAAATACGACATTATCATCCTCGAAACATCGGGCATTGGCCAGAGCGATACGCAGATAACCGAGTATGCCGACATGAACATGTATGTGATGACGCCGGAATACGGCGCCGCTACACAGCTGGAAAAAATAGACATGCTCGACTTTGCAGATATCGTGGTGATCAACAAATTTGACAAGCGCGGCGCAATGGATGCCTTGCGTGATGTGAAAAAACAATTCCAGCGCAATCATAAACTGTTTGATAAAAAATCGGACGATATGCCGGTATATGGTACTATAGCGTCGCAGTTCAATGACCCGGGTACTAATACCATGTACAAGTCGCTGATGGACCTGCTGGAAACAAAGACCGGCGCGCCACTGCACTCTGAATACAAGATAACAGATGAGATGAGCGAGAAGATATACATCATTCCGCCATCGCGCGTTCGCTACCTGAGCGAGATCTCCGAGAACAACCGCAAGTACGATAAATGGGCAAAAACCCAGGGTGATGTTGCTCAGCAACTCTTCTCCATTAATAAAACCATCGCTACGCTTAAAGCCACGAAAGTTGAAGATAAAGACAGGCTTATAAAAACACTGCAGGAGGTTTATGCTAAAGTAGAGTTAGAGCTTGACCCTAAGAATAAACACCTGCTGGAGCATTGGGAAGAAAAGAAACAGCAATACACCGGCGACTACTACATATTTAAAGTTCGTGATAAGGAAATAAAGATAAAGACGCATACCGAATCGCTATCGCACCTGCAGATACCTAAGGTGGCTATACCGCGCTATGAAGCGTGGGGTGAAATACTGCAATGGGCATTGATGGAGAACTTCCCCGGTGAGTTTCCTTATGCCGCTGGCATCTATCCTTTCAAGCGTGAGGGAGAAGACCCGGCACGTATGTTTGCCGGCGAGGGTGGGCCTGAGCGCACAAATAAGCGCTTTCATTACGTATCAAGAGGATTGCCTGCAAAAAGGCTAAGCACGGCTTTCGATAGCGTTACTTTATATGGGCAAGACCCGGATCACCGTCCGGATATCTATGGTAAAGTGGGGAACTCGGGCGTAAGTGTTTGCTGCCTCGACGACGCCAAAAAATTATACAGTGGCTTCAATCTTGCCGATCCTAAAACATCGGTATCCATGACCATTAATGGCCCTGCGCCTACTATTACTGCCTTCTTTATGAATGCAGCCATAGACCAGCAGTGCGAGCTTTACATAAAAGCCAATGGCCTGGAAAAAGAAGTAAATAAAAAGATAGACGCGATATTTAAGGACAAAGGGCTGCAAAGGCCATACTATAATTCAAATGCAGCAGATAACACTTCTTTAGACACAGTAGCAGGTAACACCTCCCTCTCCTTCGGAGAGGGCCGGGGAGAGGTTTCCCTTCCCGAAGGTAACGATGGACTTGGCCTTATGCTGCTCGGTGTTACTGGTGACCAGGTATTGCCCCGCGAAGTGTATGAAAAGATCAAAATAGATACGCTAAGCGCAGTGCGCGGTACCGTACAGGCCGATATACTAAAAGAAGACCAGGCGCAAAATACCTGCATCTTCTCTACTGAATTCTCGCTACGGGTAATGGGCGATGTGCAGCAATATTTCATAGACAATAAAGTGCGCAACTTCTATTCTGTATCTATAAGCGGTTATCATATTGCTGAGGCTGGAGCTAATCCTATTTCGCAGCTGGCGTTTACAATCTCCAACGGGTTTACGTTTGTAGAGTACTACCTGAGCCGAGGAATGCATATTGATGACTTTGCGCCAAACCTTTCTTTCTTTTTCAGCAATGGCATAGACCCGGAATACAGCGTAATAGGCCGCGTGGCACGCCGTATATGGGCCAAGGCTATGAAGCTGAAGTATGGTGGCAATGAGCGCTCACAGATGCTCAAATACCACATCCAGACATCGGGCCGTTCGCTACATGCTCAGGAGATTGACTTTAACGACATCCGCACTACGCTACAGGCGCTCTATGCTATCTATGACAACTGTAACTCGCTGCATACAAATGCCTACGACGAGGCTATAACCACACCTACAGAAGAGAGCGTGCGCCGCGCGATGGCTATACAACTGATCATAAATAAAGAGCTGGGCCTTGCCAAAAATGAGAACCCTTTACAAGGTTCTTTCATCATCGAAGAATTGACGGACCTGGTAGAGGAATCTGTATTGGCAGAGTTCGACAGGATCACCGAGCGGGGCGGGGTGCTGGGCGCTATGGAAACTATGTACCAGCGCGGCAAGATACAGGAAGAAAGCCTGTATTATGAAACACTGAAGCACACGGGCGAATTTCCTATCATTGGCGTGAATACCTTCCTGAGTTCAAAAGGCTCACCTACTGTTATCCCCTCGGAAGTAATCCGCTCTACCACCGAAGAAAAAGAGTTTCAGATACAAACGCTGGAGAATCTTTCGAAGAGAAATGCCGATAAAAGCAAAGATATACTCCACGACCTGCAGCAAAAAGCCATTCACAATCAAAACATTTTTGCGGAGCTAATGGAGACGGTTAAATATTGTTCCCTTGGGCAAATCACTAAGGCATTGTTTGAGGTGGGTGGGCAGTACAGGAGGAATATGTAAAGGATTAATGAAGTTAAAAAGGGCAACACAAAACCGTTTACCTTTTTAATCCATTTAACCTATACTGGCACACTTTTATTATAAATCCTAATATGAAAAAGCTGATCTTTTTAGCCGTCATATTCGGATGCTCCATGTGCGGCAATGCTAGTTATGCGCAGGTAAGTGTAAACTTTAATGTAAGCCAGCAACCGGTGTGGGGACCTACTGGCTACGATTTTGTGGATTATTATTACCTGCCCGATATTGGCGCCTATTACAATGTGCCCACGCACCAGTACACCTACTGGGAAGATAATAAGTGGACGACTGTAAATACCCTGCCAGCACGCTATGCAAATTTCGATCTGTTTGCGGCGCACAAGGTGGTGCTTAACCAATCGAATGAGCCATGGCTGCATGATGATGAATATAAAAGCAAATATGCCGTATATTTAGGCAAGCACGACCAGCAGGCAATACGAGATAGCCACGAAGAAAAGTACTGGGAAAACCCCGACCACCCGGAACATGGTAAATGGCATAAACACTAAATAATAACGGCGTAGGCCACTAAACGATCTGCAATGAAAAGGAAAATAATATTGTTCGCTACGCTCACGGTGCTTTTGGTAAATGCTACTGCATGCAGCACAGCTCACCATCGCAAAGACAACCTTAATAATGACAAGGCTTCAGCCGATCATCGGAATGAGATGGACCATGAGCGTGATAATAACCCTTTACATCAATAGTTTAATTTCTGCGGAAGGGATTTTGTAATAAATTTGGCCATCCATTAGCCTTATGAAATACAAATTTTTCTTGTCCTTTCTTATTTTATCCGCATGGGTTGCGGCCTGCACTTCTGAAAAGCATCACAGCGATGAGCATAAAAAATATCGCGTGATAAAGGAGGACAGCACCCAGAAAACCTTGCAGGAAGACCACATGCACGACAATTTACACTAGCCAGTTTGCGTTGTTAAGCTATCCAGTGAGTTAAAGCATCGGCCACTTTGCGGTCGTTGCCCAGGCGCGGCACTTTATTTTGCCCTCCAAGCCTGCCTATAGACTTCATGTATTCTATAAAGGCATTCTTTTTCATAGGCCTTATTTTCAGTGTCTGCAGAATATGGCCTGTTATGAGGTCGTTGTAATAAATATTTTTACCGGCCAGGTAGCCATCTATTGCTGCTGCAAAGGCGTCCATATCCGTAGGCGGCACTTCAAATTCTATGAACCATTCGTGATACGGTAATCCTTCGCTCACCTGTATAGCTGGCGCTATGGTGAACTCAGTGATGTGTACATTAAAGTCGCGCGATGCCTGCAGCATTGCATACTCTACTTCCTCGCCTATCACATGCTCGCCAAACGCGGAGATATAATGTTTGGTACGGCCTGTAACTACCAGTCTGTATGGGTTGGTGCTTACAAAGCGCACGGTGTCGCCTATGTTGTAGGCCCACAGGCCGGCGTTAGTGCTTACTATCAGTGCGTATTGCTCACCTGTCTTCACCTCTGCCAGCGAAAGGCGCGTGGGATTTTCGTTAGCAATTTCATTTGCAGGAACAAACTCGTAGAAGATGCCTGAGTTTGTATTCAATAACAAGCCCTCTTGCCCTGGCACATCCTGGAACGCAAAAAAACCTTCAGATGCCGGGAAGGTCTCTATCATGTCTACATCACCACCCAGGCTATCCATCAGCCTTGCTTTGTATGGTTCAAAGTTCACCCCGCCATGCACTATCACTTTTAGCTCCGGAAAAAGTTCTTTGATCTTCTTCCCTTCGTTACGCTCACTCAGCCAGTCGAAATACATTTGCATCCATGGCGGTATGCCACTTATCAGCGTCATGTTTTCTTTCATTGTCTCGTTCACTATCTTATCCAGCTTCTCTTCCCAGTCTTCTATGCAGTTAGTTTCGTATGATGGTAGCTGGTTACCCCTGAGGTAGCGTGGAATGTAGTGATTCACTATGCCACTGAGGCGCCCGGTAGGTATACCACCTACACGCTCCAGCTCTGGCGAGCCCGATAGAAAGATCATCCTGCCATCGGCAAACGCCGTATTGCCACTCTCTGCCATATAGCAGAGCAGTGCATCGCGGGCACCATTTATGTGGTTAGATATAGATTCTGTAGTTATAGGTATATATTTTACGCCGCTAGTGGTGCCCGATGTTTTTGCAAAGTATATAGGCTTGCCTTTCCACAAAATATTCTGGCCGCCTTTTTTTATTTTTTCTATGTAGGGTGCAAATGCTTCGTAGTCCCTTATTGGCACCGCCTTTTTAAAATCTTCATAGGTCTTAATATTCACAAACCCGTGTTCTATCCCGAATTGCGTGCGCCCACCCAGCTTAACGAACTGCTGCAAGATGGCCTGCTGATCTGCTACCGCAGTAACCATACCCTTGCGCACCCTGGAGTGTATGATGGATGCATAAGGCTTTGCCAGGAAAGATTTAATTTTCATTCACTACAATAATTCAATTCCAAAGTTAGTAATTATTAGATGCTTATTATTGTAGTTTTATTTTAGGGAATTTGATAATATTCTTAGTTGCCGGTTCATGAACTATAAAAAGCTTATAGCGCTTTTTTTACTAACCTCTGTATCACTGGTGGCGGTGGCACTATACAACGGCTTTCCGCTTGCAGACCACGATACCGGAAGTTATTTGCTACAAGCCATACATCCATATTTGCCACCTGGTCGTACACCCTTTTATGGCATCTTCATTCGGGTCTCTTCTTTATCTATGTCCCTTTGGTTTACCATCTTTGCACAATCAGGTATTCTTGCTTATTTATTACTGAGGTACATATGGCTGTTTCGGCAACCAAAACAAGCAGGCGGATTCAGGTTTGCGCTCTTATCCGTTATTACGATCACGTCCTTCACCTGTGTATCATGGGTTGCTTCCAGCATTGTTCCTGATATTTTTGCCGGTGTACTTCTATTGGCAATTATTCTTTTTATTGCCGAGCAGGATAATTCTAAAAAGATGCACATCATTTACACAGCCATCATTTTTATCGCTATTACCATACATAACTCACATTTTCCTGTCACTGTGTTGTTCTCTTGTATATTGTTAATAACAGGGATCATTCATAAACGCAAACTACTAATAAAAAGAAGCTTTATACTGCTCTGCACCTGCGTAGCTGTGTGGGTGCTTATGGGCAGTATGAATGCAGTGAAGAAACACGGATTTACTTTTTCAAGGGGCCGGGACATAGTGCTTACAGCCAAGCTTGCTGAAGATGGCATACTCACAGCTTACCTGAAAGAACACTGCGATAAACAACCGTCAATGCTATGCAATTATAAAGACAGCATGCCACAAAGTGTGAATGACTTTTTAACCCTAAGCCAAAGCCCTTTGTACAAAGCAGGCGGCTGGGATAGTGGCAGGGCAGAATACCACGATGTAGTAATAAACATAGTTACTACGCCCAGGTATTTTATGATGTTTGCACGAAAATTAATGACAGGCACCCTGGAAGAACTTACTCAAATAAGCCCACCAGACAAAATACCTGTGCAGGATAAAACTTCAGAAACCCGGACTGCTATAAAAAATTATTTTTCAGAGGAGCTGCCTGCATATACTACAGCCCAGCAAAATAATAATCAACTAAGCGCCGAGGCTTGTAATACGGTATATAACCTGTTTTTTATACTGTCATTGCTATGGATATTGCTTTTTTACAATAGGGTAATCACTAAAGATATTGCGTTTATTTATTATTGTATCTTCTTGTTTTTTGTTGTCAACGCATTTGTTGCCGCTATGTTTTCAAGTATATCTTACAGGTTGCAGTATAGGGTATGGTGGATATTTCCGGCAACAAATTTTATTATAATTATAAGATACTACCTCCACAAAGTGGAGAAAACCATATCGCCGCTAACGGGAAATTATGAGCAGAAGTGAAAGGGTATTACTGTTGTTAATAACATCACTTGCTATGTTAGTGGTGGCGCTGTATAATGGATATGCCCTTGTAGAAAGCGATACGGGGGCCTACATAGAAAACGGGATCCGGAACATTATTCCAAACGACAGATCGCCTTTTTATGGGTGGTTTATACGCTTTACCAGCCTGCAATCTACTTTATGGCTTAGTCTTTTTGCCCAATCCTTACTATTATCATGGCTACTGATCAGGTATATTCACTTCTTTCAGAGTGGTGGGCCACGACAGTTTGTTCTTTCACTATTCGCTATTATTACAATTGTATCTTTTACGTGTGTACCCTGGGTGGTTTGCTACGTCATGCCAGATGTTTTTGGTGGTATATTATTGCTGGCTATATTGCTTTACCTGGAAGAAAGGCCAGGTAATTTAGTGCCACTCATTGCCTATACGTTGATCATCTTTTTGGCTATCATCATACATAACTCCCATTTTCTTATTACGGGTATTTTTGCATTTGCGCTGATCATCCGTTCTTTAGTGAAAAGAGATAAAGTTATTTTAAGACGAGGTGTGGCCTTACTCTTACTTTCAGGGGTAGGATGGTTTTTAATCAGCATGATAAACTTCGCAAATGGCAATGGTTTTACTTTCTCGCGCGGAAGGCATGTATTTATGGTAACCAAACTTGCAGAAACAGGTATCCTCAAAACATATCTCAATGATAACTGCGGCAAGGAAGAACTGAAGCTCTGTAAGTATGCCGACCAGATACCCTATTATTCCTGGGATTTTTTATGGGGCGATGCCAGCCCATTGTATAAGACCGGCGGATGGGATAGTAACAAGGTAGAGTACGATCATATTATTCATGGTGTATTCACTACTCCTAAGTATATAAAGATGTTTGCTGTAAATGCCGCTACTTCCACGCTCAGAGAGCTATGCCAGGTGCAGGCTTCAGAGCATACTTCGTTCCAGGGCATATGGTCTTCCCCGGGAAAGCGCATTGGCATTTATTTTCCTGATGAGCTTAATGAATACTGCAACTCAAGGCAATGCAACGTGGGTGTATCTGCGATAGACAACAATTATTTTTACTACCTGTTTTTTGTGCTATCTACTTTATGGTTATTGTTTCATGCGAGATCAATAGATAGAAAATACTTTTTTATTTACGGCTGTATTTTTTTATTTTTTTTGATCAATGCATTTGTTACCGCTACATTTTCTACGGTGATAAACAGGTTTCAGAACCGGATATTCTGGCTGCTACCAGCCACTAACGCCATTCTGATAATAACATATTACCAGGGCAAATTTCACAATGAAGAAATAGCTTGCAGAAAAAAATAACAGGGGTAATAAATTTTTATTGTTTTAAATAAAAAACTGTATTATCTTTGCGAAAATATTTTAGGTATATCATGTTTGCAATAGTAACAATAGCAGGGCAACAATTCAAGGTAAAACAGAATGATGAATTGTTTGTGCATCGCCTGGGTGGCAATGCCGGAGACAAGGTTGAATTTTCTGATATCCTTATGGTAAGCAATGAAGGCAGCATTACCGTAGGTAGCAATTCTAAAAAAGTTCAGGCTGAGATCGTAGATCATTTGAAGGGTGATAAAGTTATCATCTTCAAGAAAAATCGTCGTAAAGGCTACCAGAAGAAAAATGGCCATCGCCAGAGCCTGACAAAGATCAAAATAAATGCGATCGCATAATCTTAATTCGTAAATAGTAATTACAATATAAAATGGCACATAAAAAAGGAGAAGGCAGTGTAAGGAACGGCCGCGACTCACATAGCAAAAGGCTTGGAGTAAAAATATTCGGAGGGCAGCCAGCTATCTCGGGAAATATTATAATTCGTCAGCGTGGCACTGTTTATCACCCGGGTGATAATGTAGGCCTTGGCAAGGATTTTACCATCTTCGCTTTGGCAGATGGCCTTGTAGAATTCAGAAAGACAAGAACAAAAACGTTAGTATCTATAAAAGCAGTTAATACCGCAATCGCCGAGGCCTAACCCCCACGGCGATTTTGCCATAAAGATTTTTGTTTAACCCTTAAATTCACAGTTATGGCAACAGCAAAGAAGGCAGCTCCTGCGAAAAAAGCAGCACCTGCAAAAAAAGCAGCACCTAAGAAGGCTGCACCAGTAAAGAAGGCAGCGCCTGCGAAGAAAGCAGCGCCTGCAAAAAAAGCAGCTGCTCCGAAAAAGGCAGCTCCGAAAAAAGCGGCAGCTCCGAAAAAAGCTGCAGCCCCTAAAAAGGCAGCAGCGCCTAAAAAGGCAGCTCCCGCTAAGAAGAATGCTGGTCCTAAGAAGACAGCCGCTAAAAAATAAGACTTATTTTAGCGATCTTAAAAAAAGAGACTGTATCACACAGTCTCTTTTTTTATGGCAAAAAATGGTTATCCGGCATTTGTAAGGCTACTAACCCTGGTCTGATAGTAAATGTTCTATCACCCTTGGGTAATAAAAGTGCTCGAGCTTGTGGATGCGTTTTGCCAGCTCATCGGCGCTGTCATTTGCATCTACCTTGCACCTTGCCTGTAAGATAATATTACCCTCGTCATACACTTCGTTTACATAGTGTATAGTAATGCCTGACTCGCCATCTTTTGCGACAAGTACGGCATGATGCACGTGATGCCCATACATGCCCTTACCACCATAAGAAGGCAGCAATGCCGGATGAATATTAATAATGCGCCGACCGAATTCATGTATGATAGCAGCTGGTATCTTCCACAGGAAACCGGCAAGCACAATGAGCGATGGCTTAGTGTCTTTTAGCTGTTCGAGCAGTAATGTTTCCTGGAAAGTTTTTTTATCGATGATCAGGAATGGGATCTCTTCTTTTTTGGCAATTTCCAGCACACCAGCATCTGCTTTATTGCTTACTATCAGCGCTACTTTGGCCTTGCCATTATTTTTGAAATGAGATATGATAGCGGCGGCATTAGAGCCCGCGCCCGATGCGAATATGACTAGTGACTGCATAAAATTTCTTCTAGGGTAAAAATAGGCAAAGAAAACTAAGGCATTGTACCATTGTTCAATGCTGCAAGTTTTCTTCTTGCTGTTTGCACATAAGTGCTGCCGGGATAGTCTATGATCAGCTGCTCATAGTAGTGTTTTGCCTGGTCGTTCTGGTGCAGGTCGTCGAGATATATCTCTGCCATTTTATATACGGCATCGTCTCCTAATACATCGGTGCCATATTCTTTATAGATCTTTTCCAGGTAGCCAAGCGCTTTATTATAATCGCGGTGCTTTATAGCTACTTCTGCCCGCATCATTATTATATCGTCATTGAGCGGGTGTTTAGGAAATGCTTTATTAATGCTATCCAGCAGGTCTTCGGCTTCTTTATCTTTGTTCTGGAACAGTAGTAAGCCGGCATATGCAAAGCGTTGCAAAGGCAGGATAACAGTGTCTTCCACATTTTCGGTGATCTGTACAGAAAGGTCTATTGCGTCATTGGCAATAAGCTCAGATGTTGCAGATTTCAACACGGTAAGCTGGCGTTGCGCCCACTCAAAATCTCCACGGTAATAAGCCAACTTCGCATTTTTAAAACGTGCCTCCTCGCCCAGCGCATCCTGCTTAAATTCTTTATCTACCTGGCTATAGGAAAGAGATGCTTCCCATAGTTGCCCTATCAGCACATAATAATCTGCAAGCTGTAATTTGAAAATGCCGTTCATACTGCGGCGTGTATTAGATTCGTCAAGCCCCTTTTTTAATATTTCGATAGCCTTAGGTACGTTATTGCCGTATTGCGCCTCGAGCAAAGCAAAGTCTGCAGCCGTGGGTGTGCCGTAATACGCGGGAAACTCTACGAGGAAGCTATCATATTGATTTTCCAGGCTGCTTACTTCTTCAGGGGTGTAAGCGAAATTGTTTTTTAAATGATTGAGCGAAGTACTTAGTTTTTCGCTTTTAGCGGGGACATAGTTTGCATTCTCTTTGCCTTTTGCTATCACATCATCATAAGCCTTTACGGCTGTCTCATATTGCTTTGCGTTTGTTGCCAGGCGAGCCAGATCCATGAGGCGATGCCCATTTTCCTTGCTGCGTTCGTCAATAGCTTCTATCTGTATCAGTGCGCCATCCCAGTCGTTTTTTTGTGTGTATATCCAGGTGAGCAGCTCTGCATAATAAATATTATCTGGCTGGTCGTTTATCTTCTTTACTAGCGCCTTCTGTGCTTGTTGCAGTTTGTCGGCATCGGTACCCAAAAGTTCCAGGAGCAATGTTTTCGCATTTTCTACATTCACGTATTGCCCTGGCGCGCCACCTACAAGCAGCTCCAGCGCCTTATCCAGCGCGCCTGTTTTGGCATACAGCAAAGCTAGCGGGCTGCTATACATATATGAGTTGCCTAAAAGCTGTATTGCTTTTTCATACACCAGTATGGCATAGTTGTCTTTGCCAGCCTCAGTGAATGCGGTAGCAATGCGCTGAGTAAGCATATCATCGCCATTCACCAGCTTTAGTACAAGGTCATATTCTTCTTTGGCTTTATCCTGCTTCCCTTCTGCTTCATACACCCTTCCCATGTCGATATGCAGGAACGTATTTTCTTTAACAGACATTTGCTTAGTCACCACTTTTTCCGCGACCTTATATTTTTTGGCAGCTAAGAGGGAAGCAAGGTATTCCGCATATACGGAATCAGGTGAAGTATTGTATAGATCGCTGTATATGTCGAGGGCTTTGTCATAGTTTTTATCTACTACATATTGCCTGGCGGTCGCTATAGTTTTGGGTGCAGGGCCAGTTTCAGACTTATCATTTTTTTTATCCTCAGTAAACTGGGGGGATATGATAGTACTTTGCGCAAAACCAATATAGGTAATGAATATTAATAGAGTTGCCAGTAAACCCCGCTTCACATTGTTCATTCTTTTATCGTGTAATATTAAAGATTCAAATGTAACGCTAATTATTATTTATTATTCTTATCAAAAACATAATTAACGCTTAAAAATGCTTAAAAAGGGGCCTGGTATAAAAGTTATGTACCTTAGCCCTATCATGCATTTAGGGAAAGCATATGCGATCGGCTGTTTGATTTGCGTATGGTGCTTATATATTTCCTGCAGCAAAGCTCACCATACCGTAACCAGGGGCTTTTATTACTGGAAGACCGCTTACAAACCTACCGGCTACGAAATAAAAAGACTTGGCCAGCTACAGGTGCGTAATATGTATATCCGCATGTTTGATGTGGACTGGGACAATGCCAATAAACAGCTGATGCCTATAGCTCCTGCGGCCTTGCCATCGTGTATGGACACCAGTTTCAGTTATATACCCGTTGTTTTTATTACTCAAAAAGTACTGGCAAATATCACAGACACACCTGCAATAGCAAAGGCCGGAAATAACATTGCATCCCTATTAAATGATATGTGCCTGAATGCGGGTATTGTGCCGGCAGAGATACAGATAGACTGCGACTGGGCAGCAGGCAGCAGGGATGTCTACTTTCAATTGCTCAGGAATCTGAGGCAGCAGCTATTTTTTAAAGGCAAAGCCATCTCCTGCACTATACGGCTGCACCAGGTGAAGTATACCGTATCGAACGGTATACCACCAGTAGATAAGGGCCTGCTGATGTGCTATAACATGGGCAACCTGAAAAAGGCCGGGGTGAGTAATTCTATATTAGACGTGGACGAAGCAGAAGAATACTTTGGGAACTTAAATAGCTATCCATTACCCCTGGATATCGCACTACCTCTTTTTAACTGGTGTTTGATATTTGAAGGTGAACAGTTTAAAGGGATATTGAGAAATGTACCGCCTGAAAGCATCATGCACTCCACGGCTTTCAGGCACACAAAAGGTAACTTATATGGCTGCCTGAAAGATACTTTATGGGACGGTTATCATTTAAAGGCAAATGATATCATTCGCGTAGAAGGCCCCTCTGTAAAGGACCTTAGCGCAATAGCCTCTTACACCTCATCGTTAATTAAAAATTCAGCGATGAGCGTTGTCTTTTTTCATTGCGACAGCCTAACTTTAAATAAATTCTCCTACAGTGAGCTGGAAAAGGTTTACGATATATTCAATTAGCCTGCTCATGCTGCTGTATGGACGGAAGATACTGCATGCATGCGGAGATTTTTTTGAGCCTTACGATTATTCTACTTCATTCTTTTTGAATGATATTAATAACGATCCTGCATTTAGCAGCTTTTACTTTACAAGCTCGGCGCCTTACTACGACTATGCCGGCTGGGGTATGGGGTCTGCGTATGGTGGTAAATGGATGGGCCAATATCTCAACTGCAAGACTGAAGACTATGTTGAAGATCCGAACATTAGTGAATGGTTTGCGTATACAAAGCAAAAGGTAAGCAGGGCAGATATTGACTCCTTTGTTTACAAATTTTCTAATAAAGAGATCGCCGCTTGTATTTTTCATTTAAAAGATGAGTCTTCATCACCCGCCACTCTTAGAGTAAAACAAAACCAGTTTACCAAATGGCTGATAAAAAATAAAGAGGTGGGTGCAATAAACTATCTTGTATATGCTAAGAAATGTGAGCCGCTGGTTACAGACAATGACTACTATAGCATCGAAAATGGAGGCTGGAGATCGGTAAAGCGCGATACCAGCAAGTTTGATGAATTGGTAAATGAAGGGCTGCAATTGCGATCGAAAACAGGGAGCTCATTTTTAAAACTCAGGTACACTTATCAGCTGTTACGGCTCACGTTGTATAACGGCCGCGGGCAGCAGACAATACGCATGTTCGATCAGCTTATTGGCAACAAAGTGTATGACGGCATTATGTATAACAGGTGCCTGGGGTTAAAGGCTGGTGCAATATTCAGATCTGGTGATAGCTCGCAAATAGGATATGCCGCATACCTGTATAGCCGTGTGTTTGAAAGGAGCGACGAGATGAAGGAGAAAGCGTATATAAGCTTTGAATGGTGCGGAGAGAAAAGCATAAACGGCGCGCTGAAGTTTTGCAAAAACGACCATGAAAAAGCGGTGGTATACCTGATGAATGCTTTGTATGAGCATGCAGGTGAAGAAAGGGAAGGGCTGGCACTAATGCAAAAGGCATATAAGCTGGACCCGAACCTAAGGGGGCTTGATGTAGTGATGACACGCGAGCTAAACAAACTTGAAGAACGTGTGTACCCCAAAAAGTTGCTGAAAAAAGAAAAGCTTGATGCCGCAATATTTATGCGGTACCCGGAATTTTTTGCCGGCTTGGATACGGCAAAAGAACAGTATGAAAAATACATGAGAGGACTCGACGAATTTGCCAGGAAAGTGATCAGCGATGATAAAAATGTTCATAAGGCATATTGGTGTATGACTAGCGCGTACCTGAATATGATGCTGCTGAATACTGCTGATGCTGAAAAGCAACTAAGGCTGGCTACAAAATATAAAATGACCACCGCAGAAACTGATGAATACAATGTAATTGAGGCTTTGCGAATAGCTAACAGCAATCAGCTGATAACGGAAAGAACAGAAGAGGAACTGCTGCCTTATCTAAAATATATTGAACATAGGGCGCTGACTTCTGGCCCTTTCAATGAGGTGCATCATGACATGATGGAAGCCATCCTGGCCGCAGCATACCTGCATCAAAAAGATACGGTGAAGGCTATCTATTGTTTGTCGAGGTCACAAAAAAACTTTTGCACAGAAAATGGAAAGAAGACAGACGACTGGTATAGCGGGCTTGATGTGGACCATGGGTTTGATGATGCGCCGGGGCATCTTTTGCAGCACATGCGCCTTGATACCATAAAGACATTCATTCTAAAGAAGAACAAAACGGCGTATGAGCAGTGGCTTACGCAGTCTTCCTATTATACTGTCGATGAGCTAAATGAGCTGGATGGCACAAAATATATCCGCCAGCATGAATTTGGAAAAGCAGCGGCAGTATTGGCAAAAGTGCCTAAGCAGATATTAAATGAAAAAGGTTTGCCCGATCCATTTGCAGAATGCTTGTTGGACACTATGGGATGGGAAGAGCCTAAAAAAGGCAGCAACAAATACCTGTTTGCCAAAAAAATGAATGAATTGCAAAAGACTATAGCCGCGCACCCTAAGGATGCTGATGCTATGTATAAATATGCAACAGGCTTGTATAACATTGCTTATTATGGTAAGGCATGGTCTGCTTGTGAATATTACCGTAGGTCTACTGATGAATGTGGGTGGTATGCATCACCGGACAGGAAGAAGCTGCCATCATTTCGCAAGGCTTATTATGATGCGGTTGAGCCTGAGGCTTACTTTGTGGCCGCGTATAAAGTAACCCAAAGCAAGGGGCTTAAGGCAAAATGTTTGTTTATGGCGGCTAAATGCTGGCAGAAAAGATGTCCTTATTCCAAAGACAGTTATTATGACTACTCATCAAACAATCCTTATTACCAGAACTCTTTGAAGAACCCTTATTTTAAAGAGCTTACGGGCAAATACGGCAAGACAGGCTTCTACGATGTTGCCTATAATACCTGCTCTTACCTGCGTGACTATATGAGGAAATGAAAGCAACTGTGAGTACCGGATCAATCGTCCTCATCTTCATTGTAAGCAGAGGCCAGGCCTGTAAGGTCGTATATCTTTTGTATCTCTTTAAGAATAGCCTTAAAATCGATATTCAGGTCTATAAGAATGCCTGAATGAAGGTCGAATACCCAACCGTGTACTATGGGAAATCCCTTTTGCTGATAGCGTTTTTGCACACCTGCCGTTTTTATCACGTTGGTAGCCTGCTCTATTACGTTAAGTTCCACAAGACGGTTGTAGCGCAGTTTTTCATCTTCTATGGCATCAAGCTCAGCGTGGTGCATACGGTATACATCGCGTATGGTGCGCAGCCAGGGGTTGAGCAGGCCCATGTCCTTTGGTATCATAGCGGCTTTTACGCCACCGCAATTATAGTGGCCGCAAAC
>JABDHF010000015.1 GCA_013285595.1 Bacteroidota bacterium | reverse complement strand
GTAACATCTGCACCGAAAGCTACGCCAAACTTTACTGCCATGTGGCCCAGACCGCCGAGACCCAGCACTGCCAGTTTGTGGCCTGCTCCTACTTTCCAGTGGCGGAGGGGCGAGTAGGTGGTAATGCCTGCACACAATAGTGGCGCAGTGGCTGCGAGGTCTGCTTTGGCGGAAAGGTGCAGTACGAATTCCTCTTTTACAACTATGGTGTTGGAGTAGCCGCCGTAGGTAGGTGTTTTGCCATCGCGGCCCATGGCGTTGTAAGTGCCGGTGGCGCCTTCGGCGCAATATTGCTCGAGATCGTGGCGGCAATTATCGCAATGGCCACAAGAATCTACCAGGCAACCTGTGGCTGCGAGGTCGCCTACTTTAAATTTGGTGACACTATCCCCTACCCTTACTACACGGCCAACGATCTCGTGGCCGGGAACCATAGGAAAAATACCGGGGAACCAATCGTCGCGTATCTGGTGCAGGTCGGAGTGGCATACACCGCAAAATAATATGTCGAATTGTACATCATTCGGGCCTACTTCGCGACGTTCAAAGTTCCATGGGGCGAGGTCTGAAGTGTTTGTCTGGGCTGCATAGCCCTTTGCTGAAGTCATAATAGCTAATTGTTTTAGGAGCACAAAGGTGACCTATTCTAACAACTTGCCTGTAGCCGGTTTGACATTTCTTGTAGCCAAAAGGGGAAATTCATCGAACCTTAATATTACTTACCAAGGAATCTCGCCCGTTTCAGGGTTTGTGTCTTCGCAAAAGAACTTGCCTGTGGGGCCATCCTGGCCTATGAGCGCGTATTTGACCACCCTTGTGCCTGCATCTTCTACGGTGCCGGTGCCGCGGTGCTGGTTGAAATCGGTTTTTGTAAAGCCGGGGCTTACGGCGTTTATCCTGAAGGGAGTATCGCGCAACTCATACGCCAGCACGACGGTGTACATATTTAAGGCCGACTTAGAGGACAGGTAAACGGAGCCTTTGTGATTGTAGTATTTGTAGTTAGGGTCGCTGTGGAGGGTAATTGAGCCTTGGCTGGAACTTACGTTGACGATACGCGGCTCTGGTGACTTTTTTAATAGCTCCATGAAAGCCTGCGTTACCCGGACTACGCCAAATACATTGGTTTCGTACGCATCCCTGAACTGGCTGATAGTGGCAGTAAGAGCTGACTGGGGCATACCACCAGTGATGCCTGCATTGTTGATGAGTATGTCTAATCCTCTTGCCTGCTTTTCGATATGCTCCCAGGCTGCTTTTACTGATTCGTCGCTGGTTACGTCTATTGCTACGGCTTCCACCTGGATGAGCCCTTCTGCTTTCAGCTTTTCTACGGCCTGGTGGCCACTATGCAGATTGCGGCTGCCTAGGTAAACGAATACTCCCTGCTGCAATAGCTGCCTGGCAACTTCAAAGCCAATGCTTTTGTTGGCGCCTGTTATTAATGCTGTTTTCATAGAACAAAGGTAGATGGTGAATGTGTGGTGATGGCTGACAAATCTTATTTATTGCCGGACAAATCGTGAGTTTCCATGAATGTTTTTGGATAGCTGCTTATTGTTGTCATTTAAGTAACTTCCCCTATCTTTATTCTAATAATAAAACCAAACTATGAATACAGAAAAGGCGATACTGGCGGGCGGATGTTTCTGGGGTGTAGAAGAGCTTGTAAGGCACTATCCGGGAGTTATTTCTACAGTAGTGGGCTACACGGGTGGTGATGTGCGCAATGCTACCTACCGGAATCATGGAACACATGCAGAGGGTATAGAAGTAACGTTTGACCCGGCACAATTATCTTACCGTAAACTGCTTGAATATTTCTTCCAGATACATGACCCTACTACAAAGAACAGGCAG
Organism: Bacteroidota bacterium; assembly: GCA_013285595.1. GTDB lineage: Bacteria > Bacteroidota > Bacteroidia > Chitinophagales > Chitinophagaceae > Nemorincola. The sequence continues at coordinate 43,238 of JABDHF010000015.1, read as the reverse complement.
GGAAATGATGTGGGTATGTCTTACCGATCGGCAATTTTTTACCTGAGCGAAGAACAGCAGAAAACCGCAAAAGAGCTGATCGCGGAGATGGAGGCATCGGGGAAGTGGCCGGGGAAAATAGTGACGGAGGTAGTACCCGCTACTGACTTCTGGAATGCGGAAGAGGAACACCAGAACTACCTGCAAAAGCACCCGTATGGGTATACGTGCCACTTTGAAAGGCCGAAGTGGACGCTGTAGGTGTCGACTATTGAGCGACAAAACGCATTAGTTTCCTGACAAATCCTGAACGAACGTAGTGATGGTTTTGCCGGTTACTTTTTTAAATAAGCGCGAGAAATATTCGGGATCGTTGAAGCCAAGCTCGTAGGCCAACTCCTTGACCGACGAATTTTCAGCATAGTATAGCCGGCGTTTTGCTTCTAATACCAGGCGATTGGTGATGAATTCCTTTGGGGATTGTCCGGAGTAATGTTTTACAATGTTGTATAAACTATTGGTATTGATGGCGAGTTTTTCGGCAATATCTATAACTGTGGGCTGATCGCTGAGATTGTTCTCTACAAAGAGCTTGAAACTAATATACTTGGACAGTTTGTCATCTACAGGGCTTTTGTGTGAGGAGAAATAAGCCACATTGATCTCTGCCAGCAGGCTGTTGAGGTGCGCGAGGATGAGATCGGGATTGGTGCCCATTTCTTTTAATAGCTCCTGCAATATATTGAAGATAGACTTTAGCCTGGCTGCGGCTTGTGGGGCGAATTGTATCTTTTGATTGTTGAAGGGGTTGATGAGAAATGGGTATTGTTTTGGCAGCAGGGAAAGGCAGTTTTCGTCGAACCCAAGTTTAAAATAGTCAGTGCCGTGCTTAGTAGATGGCAGCTGGTGTATCTGGTGCGGAAGAATGAAGAGCAGTTCGTTTTCGTTGACATCGAATTGCCGCAGGTCTACACCGTGGCGGGTGCTACCCTCCAGCATGAAGAGAAAAAAGTAGTGGGTCTTCCGGTGGGTAAGGCCGTATTTATTCATGATCTCCGTGGAAAGATGGCCGAAGGCAGGAGAGATGATACGGATGGGAAGTTTGCTATTTTGCTTATAGAGATGAAGGAGCGGATCAATATGTTGCATAGGTAAAAGTAGGGCAAATAAATAATCTGCAGCTTCAGGCAACGCACGTACTTTTGCGCCCATGACAAAGCAGCGGTATGTATTTTTGATCATTATATTAGGCTTATTGACGGCCTTAAGCCCGTTTTCCATTGATATGTACCTGCCTGCATTCCAGGATATAGCAAAGTCGTTTGGTACTACTACGGCTAAGGTTGACCTGTCGCTTTCCAGTTTTTTTATCGGGCTTGCTTTTGGGCAACTTCTTTATGGGCCGTTGATGGACAGGTATGGCAGAAAACGGCCGCTATATTTTGGTATGGGACTGTATATACTTGCTTCTGTGGGTTGTGCAATGTCTCACTCTGTTGAAATGCTGATAGCTGTGCGGCTGCTACAGGCAATAGGCAGCTGCGCTGCAGGTGTGGCATCTATGGCTATGGTGCGCGACCTGTTCCCGGTGGAGGATAGCGCTAAGGTGTTTGCACTATTGGTACTAGTGCTGGGCGCGTCGCCATTAGTGGCGCCTACAGTGGGTGGCTATCTTGCCGACGCTTTTGGCTGGCAATCTGTATTTATAGCTTTACTGAGCATTGCAGTTATTGTATTGCTTGCAGTCATATTTACACTACCTGAGAGCTATAAACCTGATACATCATATTCATTGAAGCCGGGACCTATCATAGGACATTTTTTATTAGTGATGAAGCATCCGCAGTTTTATACTTATGCTATCTCTGGCGCTATATCATTTTGCGGTTTGTTTGCTTATGTAGCCTGTTCGCCGCTTGTTTTCATGGACGTATTTCATTTGGGCAAGAAGGAATATGGATGGGTATTTGCGGGGCTATCTGTCGGGTTTATTGGGTCGAGCCAGGTCAATAGCCTACTTATCAGATCTTTCAAAAGTGAGCAGGTAGTGAGGGCTGCTTTGATAGCCCAGGTGATTATTGGTGTTGTATTTTTAGTGGGTGCGATGAACAACTGGTATAACCTATGGGGCACGATAGCTATGATCTTTATGATCTTGTGCTGCGTGGGGCTTATCAATCCTAATTCGGCAGCACTATCTATGGCGCCTTTCGCTAAAAATGCAGGCGTGGCATCGGCATTGATGGGCACTATGCAACTGAGCCTGGGCGCTGCAGCCTCGTTTTGCATTGGCTTTTTAAACAGCCCGTCGGCAACGCCTATGGCCGTAATTGTGGCTATATCATCGACTGTGGGCCTTGTGGTATTGTTGATCGGCAGAACAAAAATAGTGAATGAAATTGAGCCCGAATTATCGGTACCCGCAGGGCATTAAACAATATTTTTCGTATATTTTCGTTTAAATTATAAATTTATACTGATCTTACCAGCCTATGAAACACCTGCCTACGATATTCTTTTCTGCATTGCTTGTGTGTATAATGCCTCTTGTATCCTGCAACAAGAATAACGATTCACAAACCACAACCAAAACCAAATGCGTGAGCTGTGCAAATGGCGGAGCCTGTATACATGACACATGCAGCTGTCCGGTGGGATATGAGGGAACATTTTGTGAAACGCTTTCCAGAACGAAATTTTTAGGTAACTGGACCGTTTTTGAAAAGGGGAGCACATCAAATGCAGCACAGTATGAGGTGAGCATCACCACATCGGCCAACCTTTCTCAAATTACCATTATCAATTTCAATAACTTCTTTATAAGCCCCATAGTTGCAGATGTGCATGGCGATACCATTGTTATCCAAAATCAGCAGCATAATGGCAAAGTAACCTTTGGCCATGGGTACATCTATACAAATGCGACCTTCGGGCAATTTGGCGCACTATCGCTTAGTTATGAAGTGATAGATACTGCAACACTACGGGTGGACGACTACGGTGTTTACTCCAGTGATCTCAGCGATCCGTCTTCGTGGAATAAATAATAGCGCCGGCGTTTTTATAACAGAATATTTTTTACAATATCTTTCTCATTATTTTCGTTTTAATAGTAAATTTATACTTATTTTTTACCTATGAAGCACCTACCTACGTTAATTATTTCTGCATTAACTACACTATTTGTTTGTGCAATATCATGCAACAAGGATAGCAATACCCATGCTACCACTAAAATAAAATGCGTGACCTGCGCCAATGGCGGATCGTGCATTGATGATAGCTGCCACTGCCCCGCAGGGTATGAAGGGGCAGCCTGTGAAACGATGACGCGTAATAAATTTATAAGCAGCTGGACCGTAACAGAAAAAGGAACGCTTAGCGCCCAGAGGCAATATTCAGTGCAGATAAACTCTAATTTCGCTACGGGGATCAATACAGTGCAACTCTCGAATTTTTACGATTTTTATAGTTTTAATTATTTTATCAATGCCACGGTATCAGGCGACAGTATATACGTCCCTTTACAGCATCTTGAGGGCAAAATATTTGTGGGTGCAGGCTATATACATTCCGATCCTACGTTTGGACAATATGGCGCTATTACTATGCGATATATGGTGACAGACAGTATTACCGGGCATGTAGACGATTTTGGCTATGCATCTCCAGCTACCGGCACCTCGGAATGGAAGAAATGAATTGGAATAGATACTGGGGCCAGAAAGCTGATAAATGACTGCAGTATAATAATTGGTGATGAACCTAATGATTTCTATATCCGGTACAAGCAATGTAGGGCGTTAACTGAAAAAATCTAATTTTACCATTATTAAGATTCACAAAGATGGGACTTACTTATGCTACTATTTTGATGAGTAATACACGCAAACCTGAGTTAAAGCCCCTGGAAGTAAGATGCCTTGCAGATACGGGCGCGTTAATGATGAACATTACAGAAACAATGGTAATACAGTTGCAACTGCATGAGTTGGAAAGGCCCTCTGTAACTATTGCAGATAGCAGCATAAGGCAGGCGCCTTTTGCAGGCCGTATCGATTTTGAGAACCGCTTTTGTTTTACCGGGGCATTCATTCCTGGCAATGGAGCTTTGTTAGGAGCGGCGCCTATGGAAGAAATGGACCTGATAGTACAGCCATCTTTACAAAAGGTGACTGCAAATCCTGCCCATCCGAATATCCCACAATACATTATGTACTAATTAATGACCGGATACTGGGTTAAAACACCTTTATGGTTTAAAAAAATATTCCCAAAGGGCATTATATGGGATATACCAGGTGATAGAGAATCTACAGTGTACCTGACTTTTGATGATGGCCCCCACCCTACCGCTACGCCCTTTGTGCTGGAACAGTTAGGTAAATATAATGCTGGTGGTACTTTTTTTTGCGTAGGTAACAATGTACGCTGCCACCCTGAAATATATGAGGATATCTTAAAGGCCGGACACTCCGTAGGCAATCATACCTACAATCATGTAAATGGCTGGAAAGCCAGCAATGACCATTACCTGAAAAATATAGAACGGGCGCGAAAATATATAGCCAGCAATGCTTTCAGGCCACCTTATGGCAGGATCAAGTTTTCGCAGGTAAGGAAGCTAAAACAAAGCAACCCGGGCTGGAAGATATATATGTGGGATATACTGTGCGGTGATTTTGATGTGAACATTACCCCGGAACAATGCCTTGACAATGTGCTGACGAACATAGCCCCGGGTTCTATTATTATCTTTCACGACAGCATTAAGGCGTGGGAACGCATGAGTTATGCGCTGCCACGGGTGCTGGAATATTGCCAAAAGCAGGGCTGGGAGATGAAGAGCCTGCCGATGTAGACAAAAAGCGAAATTATAGCGCGAAAATGTGACCTTTGCCTTATGTTGTTTACAGATACCCATACTCACTTATACGACGAAAGACTGATAGCTGATGATACGCAGATACCGCGAGCTATAGATGCCGGTGTTACCAGAATGTATATGCCTAACTGCGACCGCAACACTATAGATGGTATGCTGTACCTGGCCGATAAATGGCCAGCCCACTGTATGCCGATGATGGGCCTGCACCCCTGTTATGTAAAGGAAAATTACAAGGAGGAACTGGCTATTGTGGCGGACTGGCTGGCGAAAAGAAAGTTCTATGCGGTGGGTGAAATAGGGCTGGATTACTACTGGGATGTGACTTATAAAGAGCAGCAAAAAGAGGCCTTTGAGACGCAAATAGACCTGGCGCTGCAATACAACCTGGCGATAGTGATACATAGCCGGGAATCGACACAGGACTGTATTGATATAGTGCGAAAGAAACAGAATGGCCAGTTGAAAGGGATATTCCATTGTTTCGGGGGCACTATGGAAGAAGCGAGGCAGATTGTTGAACTTGGGTTTTACTTAGGTATTGGTGGTGTAGTTACTTACAAAAATGGTATACCGCCCGCCATCATACAAGAAATGCTCCTCACCAGCCTGGTGCTGGAAACAGATGCACCTTACCTGGCGCCAGCGCCCTACCGCGGCAAGCGTAATGAAAGCAGCTACATACCTGTGATAGCACAGAAAATAGCTGATATAAAGAACATATCCATTGAAGAAGTTGCAACGGTGACTACAGCCAACGCTGAAAAAATTTTCCCCATCTGAATAGATTGATTACCTTTGCAGCCCTTCAATTCTGGCTATAGCTAAGATTGGAAACCGGAGAGATGCTCGAGTGGTTGAAGAGGCACGCCTGGAAAGTGTGTATACCTGTCAAAGGGTATCTAGGGTTCGAATCCCTATCCCTCCGCATTGTTATACAATAGCCTGCTAAAGATTGATCTTTAGCAGGCTATTTCTTTTTTGAACTATCTTCGGTTCTAAATAAATAACCACTTTATCGTAGAAATTATAAAAGGAAAACTTACAGTGACATTTAAAAATGAAAATCATGAGATCAATTAACCCCTGGATCAACTTCAATGGAAATGCTGAAGAAGCATTCACTTTTTACAAATCGGTTTTTGGTGGTGAGTTCACAAAGATCACTCGTTTCGGCGACCTGGCTAGCGCTGAATTTCCGGTAGCTGAAAATGAAGCCAATAAAATAATGATCATTGCTTTGCCTATCGGTAAACACAATGTGTTAATCGCCAATGATGTTCCGGAATTTATGGGACGGGTAAGCGAAAATGAAAACAGGTCGAAAATAGCCGTTAGTGCAGAAAGTAAGGAAGAGGCAGACCAAATATTTAACGGCCTTTCGGCAGGTGGCGATGTTGAAGGGCCCATTGGCGACAGTCCCTGGGGTACATACGCTGGAATGTTTAGAGACAAATATGGTATTGAATGGATTGTGGAATTTGACCCAAATTATAACGGGCAAATTTAACCGAAAAAACTGCCCCTTACATGACGAAGCCCGCCTGTTTTTATACCAATCCATGCGCATGCGCATATTTCACCAAGCCTACTATATTGGTGGAATTGGTTTTTCGGAAGAGGTTTTTGCGGTGGGTTTCTACGGTACGTTCACTGATGAAAAGCTTTTCGGCTATCTCGCGGCTGTTCATTTCATTGATAAGGAGCTTTAGTACTTCCATTTCCCTGGTGGTGATCTGGCTGGCGGTGGTGGGGAGTATTTTGCCTAGCATTATCTTGTTTATTTCGGGGCTCCAGAACTGGCCGTCTTCCATTACCACATCTATAGCTGTCTCCAGCTCGTTGTGGGTGTATTTTTTTAGAATGTAGCTGTCTACCCCACTCTGCAGTACGCTGTATACCATTGCCTGCTCATCGTGCATGCTGAGCATGATGACCTTTATTTCCGGGTGCAGGCTTTTGATATTGCGGGTGAGTGTGCAGCCATCCATTTCTTTCATGGAGTAATCTGTGATCACCACATCTGTTTTGACACCATTAATAATGTCCAGCGCCTCTTTGCCGTTACCTGTTTTTCCAATGATATTAAAGCGGGGATTTGCAGATAACAGGGATGCTATACCATCCATAACTATAGCATGATCATCTACCAACAATACGTTTACCTGGCTGATACTTTTATTGTGGGTTTGCATATGATCTTTGAGCTAATAAAAATACGCTATTACGGTATTAAAACTTACGTAAACAGCACCCTGTATAGATATTATTTGCGCTAATAATTTATTTTTTTAATTGTTATTATCTATTTTAACTGCAATGCTGAGAAAGGTATTTTGCATATTATTTATCTGCTGCCTGCAACGAGGTTTTGCACAGGAACAAAACAACCTCGGCCACCTGCTGACAGCTATGCAAAACGCCTACGACAGTAATTCCGACTCCTTTGAATATTATGCCAATACTGTTTATGCAATGGCGGTGAAGCAGGGGAATATTGATGCTGAGATAAAAGCGAGCAAATACCTGGGAATAAAATACTACCTCAACGGCCAGGCAGATACTGCGGTAAAGGTGTTGCTGGAAGCGGCGCGAGATGCCGCGAAATACCCTGCGACAATACAATCGGCATACCTGGATTATGCAATAGCACAAGTGTATGGCACAAATAAATATGGCGGTATAAGCAAGCAATATTTAACAAAGGGGATGGGCATAGCGTTGATGCTAAAAGATGACACAGCTCTTGCCGACGGCTATAACCGGCTGGGAATAATGTATGAGCGTGGAGCATCATTCGACTCGGCCATGTACTTTTATCAGCAAGCGCTGCATTATAACGATAAAGCTAATTTTCTATTAGGCAAGGCTTACAGTCTGGAAAATATTGCCGGCCTGTATGCCAGGAAAAATGACCTGCGCAAAGCGCTACGCTACCAGGAAGAAGCGCTGGGATATAAAATGCGGGTAGGCAAAAAAATAGATATTGCGATGGCGTACATAAATGTAGCCGAGACTTACGATAGCTTAAAACAATATGACAGCGCCATCAACTACATAGGGAAAACGCTGAGCATCACTGCCGAGATAGACTATAAAGACCTAACGAAATATGCCTACCAGTTGCTGGCAACCATATATGAAGGCCGTAGGGATCATGTCCGTGCGCTCCTGTACTACAAAAAGTTTACTGCGCTGAATGACAGCATATATAATGAGACGAAAACAAAACAGTTGGCCGAAGTAAATGCCAAATACGAGACCGAAAAGAAAGAGGAGCAAATAAGAGGCCTGGCCCAGCAAACCACTATTCAACAAATGCAGCTGAAACAACGTAGTTTTCTCCTGTTCATAGTGATAGGCCTATTCGTTGCTTCAGGTATTATTGTCTACCTGGTATATAACTGGCGAAAGCTAAAGGCGCAGTCTGCCCGGCAAGTGGAGATCAACAGGCAGCAATCGGAAATAGCGCGGGAGGTATTTAATGCTGAGGAAAATGAACGGAAACGGATTGCTGCAGACCTGCATGATGGCGTGGGGCAGTTGCTGTCTGCGGCGCTGCTAAACCTCAATAACTATTTCACTACGAGAAGTATCAATAAACAGACAGATGTGCAAGCGGGACAAATAGCATCGCTGATGGCAGAGAGCTATGATGAGCTGCGCTCTATATCGCACCAGATGATGCCTAATGCTTTGCTGAAAACCGGCCTGGCTGCTGCCGTGGAAGAACTGGCATTGAAAACAAGCAATGATGTGCTTGCTGTAAACCTGGAAATAACGGGGTTTGATGAGCGCATCAATCCCGAAATAGAGTCGGTTATTTATCGCGTGATACAGGAAAGCATCAGTAATGTTATAAAGCACGCCAAAGCCAAGAAAATGGATGTGCAGATACTGAAGGACGAAGACGGCATATCTGTAACCATTGAAGATAATGGTAAGGGTTTTGACATGACGCGGTTAAAAAATAAAGGCATGGGGCTGAAAAACATCTATTCCCGCGTGCAGTTTCATAATGGCACGGTAGACATAATTTCCGATGCCGGTAAGGGTACATTCATAGCTATTCACATACCCACGGCTTAGCGCTTATTAACCATTCTGTCTATTATCCCAATAGCACCCCAGCTCCTACTCTGCCTGAGTGCCAAATATCTTTACAACAACATGTTTCACAATATAGTATACATGCAAAACCGGGGAGGAGATGGCATGTTTTCACAAAAAAAGGAGTTGATTGCTCAACTCCCAAATACGTCTTTTATCTTGTCAAAGAATCCTCTTTCTTCGCGCTCCTGTTTGGCTTCAGGGCCTGGCTTGAAGTTGGGGGAGTTTTTTAGTTTTTCCAGCAGGTCCTTTTCTTCGTTGGTCAGGTTTTGGGGCGACCATACGTTTACTTCTACCAGTTCATCGCCTTTTTCATATGACTGAAATGCAGGGAAACCTTTGCCTTTCAGCCTGAATATCTTGCCGCTTTGTGTGCCTGCGGGTACCTTTATTTTTGCTTTGCCATCGATGGTAGGCACTTCTGTTTGCATGCCTAATACAGCCTCAGGGAACGAGATATGCAGCTGGTAAATAACATCGAGATCGTGGCGGGAAAGGGATTCGTGTTTTTCCTCTTCCACGAGCAGTAAAAGATCTCCCGGAGGGCCGCCACGCTCTCCGGCATTGCCCCTACCGCTCATGCTGAGCTGCATACCGTCCTGCACGCCTGCAGGTATGTCCAGGCTTAGTGTTTCTTCGCCATATACGCGGCCTTCGCCTTTACAGTTGCTGCATTTCTGGGTTATTGTGCTACCCTCTCCGCTACATGTAGGGCAAGTAGTCACTGTTTGCATCTGGCCGAGGAAGGTATTGGTAACCCTGCGCACCTGGCCAGAGCCGCCGCAACTGCCACAGGTTTGTATAGAGCCTTTATCTTTAGCGCCATTGCCCGAGCACTGTACGCATGTGATATGCTTTTTTACTTTTATCTTTTTATTGGCGCCATTGGCTATTTCGCCATAGTCCATTTTCAGCTTTATCCTAAGGTTAGCGCCACGTGTACCCTGCCTGCGGCCGCCACCACCAGCGCCGCCAAACACACTGCCAAACATGTCGTTGCCAAAAATATCTCCGAAGTTCTGAAAAATATCTTCCATGCGCATGCCGCCTGGGCCGCCACCGCCAAAGCCGCTATTGCCACCCACGCCTGCATGGCCAAAACGGTCGTATTGCGCGCGCTTATCGGGGTTGCTCAATACCTCATAGGCCTCTGCGGCTTCTTTAAATTTCTCTTCGGCATCTTTATTTCCCGGGTTACGGTCGGGATGGAACTGTAAGGCAATTTTGCGATAGGATTTTTTTATCTCATCTGCTGCCGAGGTTTTGGTAACACTCAGTATTTCGTAATAATCTCGTTTTGACATATATTCCTTAAACCCTCAATGGGGCTATTTAATTTTATTAATAACCTATGACCCACAAATAACCAAATCGTTCAAGACAAACTATATCACCCTTTCAGACAACGTCATCATTTAAAACTAACCCACCCAAACTATGTTCAACCCCATCCAGGGTTGGTGTTTTTAATTTTATCCTACCACCGGTTTCACCGGTGGCTATTCATATTAAAGTCCTTCGGACTTTTCCACTCAATGACATTGCCTTTAAGGCTACATATAACTTTAACAAATTAATTGCTACTTACCCACAACAACTTTTGCATGCCTGATGAGCTTGTCATTCAGATAGTAACCTGCTTCTACTACGTCTATCACTTTTCCCTTCATCTTTTCTGTAGGCGCTGGTATTTCTGTGATGGCTTCGTGCAGATCCGGGTTAAACTCTTCGTTCACAGCATCCATGGCGCGGAGGCCTTTTTGCTGCATAATATTTCTAAATTTATTGAATACTAATGAAATACCTTCTTTTAGTACGGTGAGGTCGGTAATGTTTTCCAGCGTCTTGCTCGCGCGGTCTACATCATCGAGCACCACAAGTAACGACTCTATGGTATCTTTGCCTGCGGTTTGTATCAGCTCTACACGCTCTTTCGCATTTCGCCGCCTGAAATTATCAAACTCTGCCGCCTGCCTCAGGTATTTATCTTTCAGCTCGGCAACCTCTGCCTGCAACTTTTCTACTTCCTCGTCATTACTTTCAGAAAGCTCACCACCATTACGGCTATCGTCAGCGTTTAATACATTTGACAAAGCTTCATCCATTTCTTCATTTTGTGCCATGTTGTCGGCATTTTCATTCTCCAGGTTTGTATTATTATCCATAATCTTCTTTTTTTTGAAAAACATAGTGTTTATAATAGACGCAATTATTTTGCCAACCGATCTTTTTAGACAAAATGTCGGGTATCCAGGGCAAAATAACGATCGTTGTCCGATGTAAAATTACTTGTTCTGCCTGTTTTTAATACATATAAATTTTAGCAGTTAAGATTGTCATCTACCCCTTTTTTCACCCTTGGATATGGAGTGATAATGGGTAAATCCCGCTTTTGGCGTTACACCCGTCAATATTAGCTCAAATACATTTGGGTATTAAATAAAAATATCATGAAAAAGATCATAATAGCTTGCTTATTGTTAGCAGGCGCTACAGGTGTTAAAGCACAGGCAACTGCGAGTGCGGCTAACTGGGAGGATAATAGCGCGCATAATACTATACAGCAAGATAATGAATTTGCCAATACTGAAATAAATGTGGAACACCGACGAGTGGCATTTTCTGAGTTGCCTGACCTTAAAAAAGCTACATGGGCGATAATTACAGATGGCGCAGGTAATGTAATGACCCAAAAAAGAGTTACCCCTGCCGATAACAGTATGGATCTGCACCGGCTGCCAAAGGGTGAAATGTACTTTGTGACGCTGGTATACAAAAACAAAAGCCAGAAGGCTTTTGTAGTGCATTTGTAGTTATTGCACATTGAAAACCGCCACAAGAAAATTTCACATTAAGGTGCTAAGGCTAGTTCTCGTCTGACGTTTAGGGTCGCGTTTGGGTTAGCCCCTACGGGGCATATCCAGGATAATGTCATTTCTACAAAGCGGTAGCCCCTACGGGGCATATCATATTATACCATGACATTCGTAGGGAATGTTAGACCTAAAGCATGGCGGCTCTATGATGATGCTATCTCAGTAATATTATCTGACATTCATGCCTTTGCCTGCGCAATCTTATTATCGAGTTCGCTAAGGGGGAATGTTTCTTTTACCTTGATCCCTTTATCGGTTTGCTGCAAGGTGCAACATTCGTTTTTAGGATCGTGCTCGAAGAACAGCACCCAATTATTGGCCACGGCTTCGGTAAGCAGCTTGTTTTTTTCGCGTAGTGTATCCATAGGGCGCATGTCGTAGGCCATAACCCATGGCAGTGATATATGCGCTACGCTTGGCAAGAGGTCGGCACAATAGAGGATGGTGGCGCCATTATATTTTATCTGTGGCAGCATCATGCACTCTGTATGGCCATTCACGTACCGGATGCGTATATCCTGCAGCCACTCATCGTTCTCCATTGTTTCCAATAACCGCAGTTGGCCGCTCTGCTCTATGGGTAAAATATTTTCCTTAAGGAACGATGCTTTTTCACGTTCGTTAGGCTGAATGGCAGCCTGCCAGTGTTTGTGATTGCTCCAATACAGCGCTTTTTTAAATGCGGGTACCAGTTTATCCCCTTCGCGCACTATGGAGCCGCCGCAATGATCGAAATGCAGATGTGTGAGAAATACGTCGGTAATATCATCCATGGTAAAGCCGTGCTTTGCCAGTCCTTTTTCTATGGTATCGTCGCCATGTGGATAGTAATGTCCGAAAAACTTTTCGTCCTGTTTATTGCCCATGCCGTTATCTACCAGTATTTTATAATTGCCATGCTCTATCAGCAGGCAGCGCATGGCCCAGTTGCACATATTGTTCTCATCGGCAGGGTTTGCTTTGTTCCACATAGATTTAGGCACTACGCCATGCATGGCGCCACCATCGAGCTTAAAATATCCTGCGTTTACTGTGTATAGCCTCATCACGAATTATTTAATCAAAAATAGAAAGTCTTTGGTAGATAGTAGATAGTCCTGAGTTAATTGCTCATCGCCAATTCTGCTTTCTGTCTTCTTATTGCTATGTACAAAATCAATGCCCCTAATATAAAGAAAGTGATAAGCGCTATAATGGCGCTACGCATATTCATAATACTGTCGATAAAACCGAATGAGATCATGCCTATGACGATGGCGACTTTCTCCGTAACATCGTAAAAGCTAAAAAAGGAGGCGGTGTCGTGGGTGGGCGGCATTAGTTTAGAATAGGTGGAGCGGCTTAGCGATTGTATGCCACCCATGATTAGGCCTACCACTGCGGCTACCCCATAAAATTGCAGGGCTGTATGGGTAAAATAGGCAGCTATGCAAACAAGTATCCAGATGAAAACCACGAATAACAGCACCTGCAGGTTGCCAAACCTGTCGGACAGTTTTGCCATTATGTAGGCGCCGGCTATGGCTACCACTTGTATTACCAATATGACCGTTATCAATTGACTGGTTTCCAGCTTCAGCTCTTTGCTGCCAAAAAGCGCGGCTGCAAGCATTACCGTTTGCACACCCATACTATAAAAAAAGAATGATACGAGATAAGTTCGTAATACCGTCAGGGCCTTTATCTGGCTCCATACTTTTTTAAGTTCAAAAAAGCCATTAGCTAACAGGCTGTGTTCCAGGTTTTGGGCCAGGGGCTTGCCTTTGGGTAGCTTGAGGAAGGTAACTTGTGCAAATGCTGCCCACCATATACCTACCAAAAAGAAAGACAGCCGTGGAGCAAATGAACTATCTGTAATGCCAAACCATGCTGGCTTGAGCACGAACACAAAGCAAATAAGCTGCAATATAACACTGCCAATGTAGCCGTAGGCAAAGCCCTGGGCGCTTACGCGGTCGCGGTCTTCTTCTATAGCAATTTCGGGGAGGTAGGCATTGTAGAATACAAGGCTGCCGCAGTAACCAAGCGCTGCCAGTGCCGAGAAAATGATACCTAATTCCAGTGTTTTGCCGGTGAAAAAGTAAAGGCAGCAGCAGGATATAGAACCTATGTAGCAAAACAGCTGCATAAATCTTTTCTTATTGCCCTTATAATCTGCAATAGACGAAAGAATAGGAGAAATGATGGCGATGATAAGGTAGGCTGTGGCGATAGAATAATCGAACAGGGTACTATTTTTAAAAGTAAGGCCGAAGAACGATACCTTGTCTGAAACAACCTCTCCATTCTTACTTACTGTAGTTACCGCATTATAATATGCAGGGAAAATAGTAGAGGTGATGACGAGGTTATAAGCAGAGTTAGCCCAATCGTACATGGACCATGCACGATGCACTGACTTTGACGACTGTACTTTAGGAATATGATTGGTAACGGCTTCCATGCAGCAAATATGCAAATAAAAGTATGGAATATTAGAATGGAATAGAGAAAACAATAAATTTACAGACAGATAACACGAGTAGCAAGAGCAAATGGATCAACTGCCTGTTTTTAAAAAGACCCGAATAGCGCCTACCCCGAGTGGGTTCCTGCACCTGGGGAACATTTTCTCCTTTGCCATGACTGCTGCGCTTGCGGCAAAAACACAGGCTAAGATATTACTGCGCATTGATGACTTTGATAGGGAGCGCACTAATAGGCTGTATATACAGGATATTTTTGATACACTTAATTTCCTGCAGATACCCTGGCATGAGGGACCGAAGAATATGCACGAGTACGAGACGGAATATTCACAGGTACACCGGACGGATATATATAAGAACGCACTGCAAGAGCTCAGGGATAAAGGGGCAGTGTTTGCCTGCGCTTGTACGCGGACTCAAGTGGTGACGGCGGGCGCTGATAGTGTGTACCAGGGCACTTGTAGGGATAAGCACATATCGCTTGACGCGCCGCATACCAGCTGGCGGATAAATACTGCGCAAGCTCAGGAAATTGAGGTTAAAACACTGACGGGGACTGTAACGACTGCACTCCCCGCCCCTATGCATGACTTTATGGTGCGGAAAAAAGACGGGCTGCCTGCCTATCAGTTAACCTCGGTTCTTGATGATGTGTATTATGGCGTAGACCTCGTGGTTCGTGGGGAAGACCTGTGGCCTTCTTCGCTGGCTCAGTTGTATTTGGCAAGGGCTCTTGGGTTAGGGTCTTTTATGGATGCAACTTTTTACCATCATCCGCTGCTTGTAAATGCGGAGGGTAAAAAGCTATCGAAGTCGGACCACGATACGCCTGTGCAGGAACTACGCAAGCAACATAAAAAGCCAGCCGATATTTATACAATGATCGCCAGGTTGATACATGCAGATGCTACGGCTGACAGCTGGCAGGAGCTTGCTTCTATTGCTGCGCCCGCTCTTTTTTAGTTATCAGAATAATGAATTCTGCACAGGTTGTGGTGTTACGCCCATTTTGAACTCCTGCCTTATTTCCCAGTTTTTGGTATTGTGTTTCCATAGATAGATGCTACTGACCTCAAAAGATGCGCTGAACCGCTTTGGGGAGTATTCGTGCATTATCTCCGGAAATATGGCTGCGGGTATATCCCGGTAGCCAATAGTGATGTGGGGCGTATATTTGGTGGCGTTCCGCTCTATGGGCAGGTATTTCTTTAGCTGCTCGATAAATGTGCGGTGTAGTACACCTAATGCCTCATTCTTCACCACATCTATATAAATTACCGGACTGGTAGAATGCCTGAAAAAGTTATAGTTCTTAAGCTCTACCGGGAAAGGCTTTTGCCGTTCTACCCATGGGTTTATGCCCATGATATGCTCTTCAAATTCTATATCTTCTTTAAAAGGTTCATAAAGGGTAATATGCACAGGTGGCTTTAAAGCCTTGATAGCTTTGTACTTCTCCGCAAAATTCTTTCGTTCATCGTCTATTCGAATTGCCAGCTTTTCGGGTGGCATTATTGCGAACATGTATAAGTTTTCCATTCAGCACTTTTAAGTAAATTATGAGTGCAAATTAAGAACATGACCTATATATGAGGCTATAAGATATCCACATTTTTGACTGTGCAATTACGTGGTGGTACCACCCATCAGTTACTGTGTATCTGCCCTTTGCTGTCTATCCAGCTATCGCGGTGGTTGTTTTTCTCTTTGAAACGGTCGTTCGATAGTTGCTGATAATTAGGGCCAGAACTTGGGGCCGGCAAGGTCCCATAAGATTGGTAGCCCCCATATTTATGAGATCGTTTTATTTCTGCTTTCGCTTGTGCAGCCAGTTCCTTGTTAATTTCAGCCCCCTGGAGATCCAGAAATGCTTCATGCATTTCTTCTTTTTTCCATGCTTCCATTTCCATTTTTTTTTGCTGCAGCCAATAATCCGACAATAAGAAAGGCTCGGTAGTATCGTTTACTTCAGTCCAGTTTTTGCCCAGGTCTTCGGTCATTATTACACGCCTTTTATATTCACATTCATATTGTTTTGTCTTTTTGATTTTTACCATCTTTACACTTACCGTAAGTGCGTAAATTTTATCCTTATCAATGGTGAAGTATCTTGGGGCACCAAGTTCTTCCTCCATGTCGTCTGCCCCCACCCTTTGCAGCTTTTTCCCGTTTTTGGTTAGCACGTATAATGATGCGCCACGTATTAAGGTCAAATCCTCCCCTACGTTGAGCGTGTTGCCTAAAGACTGACAAGTCATATAGTTGCCGCGCTCTTCCACAAGCTCCATTTCTTCCACATCTTTTATGCTGTTCCATTTTATACCATCTGTGGAGGTACAGTAATTGTACCTATACGTCTTTTTGTCGTAGACCATTATCATTATATACTCTTCATTTGCTGCCATTTTTCGCACATCAGTGTCGCCTATCGCTGGAATCATTGCCCACGTATTGCCTTCATCTGCGGACTGATACAATTTATAGTTTGATACGGCATATAGCTTATCCCTAAATTTTGCAAAGTAGCTCGCCCCAGGGTTGTCGGGAACAATGCGAATAGGTTTCCACGTTGCACCATGGTCTGTTGACAATAATAATGTGCCGCGGGATAGCGCGAATACCTTATCCCCGCTCACCAAAAGGGTAGATATATAGTCGTATTTACCGGGCGCATCTTTGTATACAAGTTTCCATAATTTGCCGCTATCGGTAGATAAGTAAAGACGGTTGTTCAATGTGCCTGCGATCATTTTGCCACCGCTCATCACTATGTTACTAATGTGGCCTTCCGTAGTATCTTCAGTGCCCCATTGGGCAGTGGCGGTAAAGCCCACATTCATTAATATAGCAAACAGTACTATTATATTTCTTAGCGATCTCATTTGTTTTGCTTTGATGGTAAAACTAATTTGCCGGCGAGTGGCTGGCAATAAGCTATATGTACTATTTTACAGAGTAACGAATACAATAGAACTGATGGACAACACGTTAGCGTGAAGTAATTGGTTGTATCTTTATATTTAGAAAAATCAGATCATCTCATGACATCACAAAAGCAACTTTTCTTCTTTCTTTTTACCTGCTTTTGTATTCAATGCTACGCACAGGAAAAGCCAAATGTGTCGGGCAATTTACCAAACATCATTTCTGTTATACCATTTCAATTCACAGAAAACGGGCTTGGATTTGGCGCAAGCTATGAGCGGATCGTTGATAAAAAGGGAATGATTGCTGTTTATATACCTGTGATGGCGACGTTCAATGTTGCCAATTCGAACAGGATCTATGATTATAATACAGGGAATTATAGCACGGGAAAAGCTGATGCGATGTACTACGCCATGCCTGGAATCAAATTTTATCCCACAGGTAGCCATGGGATAATAAAATATGCGGTGGGCTTATCGGCTGTAGTGGCAAATGGGAAGATGTCGACTGACCTTACCAATTTACATGGACTAAATGTGACCGAAAAGGTAAGCCCTCATTTTATAGCAGGCGGTATGTTGCAAAATTCCGTGAATGTGAATACAGGCAAGAATGTTTATATGGGAGCAGAAGTGGGAGTTGGGAGTAGCTTCGTTAATAGATCAGGAAATTCAGACTTGGGAAATAAATTTTTAATACAAGGTGGCTTAAAAGTAGGCTACAGATTTTAGCAGATGCAGAAACAAGTATTTTATTTACTATTTCTACTATTTCTTTCGCAACAAGTGAAGGCCCAGGAGCTTTATCCTATGACCGAGCCGGCGAGTACTATACCTAAAAATACGTTAGGCATCCGTTTTTTCGGAAATACTTATAATGAAGTAAATAGAATTCGCAATTTATTCGCATTGAAGGTAATGTATGGGCTTACTTCAAAGCTTACTATAGAAGCTATACCCAATATATCCAACCATCATAACAAAGAATTGCCCCCTGAATTTCCCACCCATAATACCCCGCAGATAGGCGTAGACCACCCATACCTTTTTAATGGGGTGGACTTTTATGCTAAGTATCGTTTTCTATCAGTTGACGGTAAGAACAGCCATTTCAGGCTGGCCGTTTATGGAGAGTATTCGGCCCTAAACGTGGCGCATGATGAAGCAGAGCCTACCCTGCTGGATGATAATAGCGGATGGGGAGCAGGATTAATTGCCACTTATTTAAAAAATCACTTTTCCGTTTCATTTACAGTCGGTTATATACATCCATCTAAATATAACGGAGAAATACCTGACGTCATACCGGGACTGCCCAGCATACCCGCAACTATCACTTATAGCGATGGATATAACTATAGCTTGTCATTTGGTTATCTTCTATTTCCGGACGCTTATAAAAGTTATAAACAGACCAATTGGAATATATATATGGAGTTCCTGGGTAAGAGCTATAATGCTGTACAGATGGAGGTGGGCAATGTAAATCCGAACTTGCCAAAATATCCTATAAGCGTTGCTGGTAATAAGGCGCTACAGGGCAGGCAATACCTTGAAGCTTATCCCGGGTTGCAATGCATCTTGTTATCTGACCTGAGGATAGATTTCTCCGTTGGCATTCCTGTTGTTAACAGGTCGTATGTCCATTTTTATCCTGTTTATAATTTCGGAGTGCAACGTTATTTAAATTTTCATAAGAAAAAAAGGTAACAGTGTCCCCTACGTACGAATAACTATTTCTCCGTTTCTTTATAGTTTTTAATAAGTTTGCGGAACGAACCGGCAGTTGCGGCATTCTGTTTTATTCAAATCAAAAAAGTGCGTGTGAGATACCTTGTTATAATACTTAGTGTATTGTTTATATATAGCTGCAAAGATCATGCTCCGGCTAATGCAGACAATGCAAATCCTGTTTTTCAAAGTGACCCCAACCTGAAGAGTATTACGGACCAGATCAATAAGACGCCTAAAGACGCTACCCTATATTTTCAGAGAGGCACCTTGCTTCATAAGATGCAGATAGATACCCTGGCTATTAAAGACTACAAAACTGCGGCATCGCTGGATACCAATAAAGCTGAATACCTGAGTGCGGTGGGTGAATTACTATTTGAGAACAGGGATATTTCCAGCTCTGTGGAGTGGCTGCAAAAAGCTATTGCTAAAAACCCTACCGACCGTAAAGCACACCTGAAAATAGCCAAGCTGTTTTTGTATATAAGAAAGTACCCAGAGGCATTTGGAGAGATAAATATCGTGCTTCGCCGCGACGTATATGACCCAGAGGCCTACTTTCTTAAAGGCATGATATACAAAGATATAAAAGATACAGCTAAAGCTATTTCCACCTTTCTCACAGCCGAGCAGGTGGCTCCTGAATACCGGGATGCTATATTGCAGCTGGGGGTTTTGTATAGCGCTAAGAAAGACTCTATAGCACTCAAGTATTTTGATAAGGCTTTTAAAATAGACAGTACCGATGTTTTCCCTCTTTTTGCAAAGGGGGTATTTTACCAGGATAAGAAGAATTATGAAATGGCTAAGGAAGAGTATAAGCAGTGCATTGTTCGCAACCGCCATTATGCCGATGCCTATTTTAATATGGGGTATGTGTATATGCAACAAGATTCGGTAGCAAAGGCGTATAGGCAATATGACATAGTGACCAAAATAGACCCCGGTAACCCGACGGCTTATTATAACCGTGGACTGTGTAATGAAAGGCTGGATAGTATTAAGAAGGCTGTAGATGATTATCAGTTGGCGGCGGCGCTAGATTCGACTTATAGGAGTCCGAAGGAAGCCTTGGCAAGGCTGAAAAAACGGAATTAGGAATTAGTAATTGGGAATTGGGATTGTTTCGAATTTAAGGAATTAGTAGTTTGGAATTAGGATTGTTTTGTGGAATTTGAGGTATTACTTATATATCAGCTTTGAGCTATGGAACAACAAAATTCATTCAGAGGTTTTAAGGATTTAAACTGCTGGAAGGAAGGCCGTGAGTTGAGAAATCAAATAGCGCAACTCATAAAGACATTCCCACCTGCTGAAAAATATAGCTTAGTGTCTCAAATCACGCGATCATCGACGTCAATTACAGCGAATATAGCGGAGGGTTATGGCAGATTTACCTATACTGACACGAGGCACTTTTTCATACAATCGCGAGGTTCACTTACTGAAACTTTAGAGCACCTTTACGTGGCACTAGATGAACAATATATTGATGAAGAAGCTTTAGCAAGATATGAAATACAATGTGAGAAAGTATTCAAATTAATAAATGGCTATATTGCCTAACTTGACCGATCAATCAAACAAACCTAAGTAAAATCCGATAGTTAACAATCCAAATTCCAAACCGCAAATTCCAAATTCCTAAATAAAATGCCCATAATAGCTCCCTCCATGCTCTCCGCCGATTTTTTGAAATTGGGTGAAGAGATAGATATGATCAATGAAAGTGATGCAGACTGGTTTCACCTGGATGTAATGGATGGCCGGTTTGTGCCTAATATCAGCTATGGTATGCCCATCATTGCCCAGATGAAAAAACGGGCTACCAAGACGTTTGATGTGCACCTGATGGTGGTAGACCCGGAACGCTACCTGGAAGATTTTAAGAAAGCTGGCGCCGACTACCTGACCGTGCATTATGAAACGGGATATCACATACACCGTACGCTTACCTCCATTCGGGCTTTAGGAATGAAAGCAGGGTTATCCATTAATCCGCATACCCCGGTGGAGATGGTGCAGGATATTATACAGGACATAGACTTGCTGCTGGTAATGAGCATCAACCCTGGGTTTGGCGGCCAGAAGTTCCTGCCGCTAACCTTTAATAAAATAAGGCAGGCAAAAGAACTGATCAACAAAGCGGGGGCCAGTACCCTGATAGAAATAGATGGCGGTGTGACGCTGGAAAATGCGGGTGATATATTAGCTGCTGGTGCAGATGTGCTGGTGGCGGGAAATACCGTATTTTCGGCACAAGACCCTAAGGATGCGATCAAAAGATTGAAGCAGGCGGGGAAATAAAATTATCTTAACAGCGTTTAAAGGCAGGTATGCTTCAAAGGAGCTTTTCGTTATTTATTATATTCTTTTTTTCACTTACCTGCGCTTATGCCCAGCATGGAGCCATTAGCGGCATAGTACGTGACGAGAAGGGCAAACCGCTAGATCAGGCTGTGGTGGCAGATGAGGTGACCGGCATAGGCACCTACACCAACAACAAGGGCTATTACATGCTGGAACTGACACCTGATAAGAGTTTTACCATCATATTTGGCTATGCCGGACATGAATTGCAACGCAAAAGGATACTGCTAGCATCGGGAGAGACGAGGACTATTGATGTAGTATTAAAAGAAAATATAAACGAGCTAAAGGAGTTTACCAAAAGAAGCGACCATAGGCGTGTTGAAGCCGGCAGCGTGTACCTGGACCTTACCAAGGTGGACGTAATGCCAAGCACTATAGGCGGTGTAGAAGGATTGATAAAACTGGCTGTGGGCTCTCACGACGAGCTTACATCGCAATACAGTGTGCGGGGTGGCAGCTACGATGAGAACCTGGTATATGTAAATGACTTTGAGATATACAGGCCATTCCTAGTGCGCAGCGGGCAGCAGGAAGGTTTGAGCTTTATTAACTCTGACCTAGTTTCTAATGTCAACTTTTCGGTAGGCGGTTTCCAGGCGAAGTATGGCGACAAGATGAGCAGTGTGCTTGATGTGACCTACAAGCGGCCTACACATTTTGCAGGGTCTGTATCTATGAGTCTGTTGGGCGCCAGCCTGCACCTGGAGGGTGCATCTAAAAACCAAAAGCTTACCTACCTGATAGGCGCAAGGCAGAAGAGCAACCAATACCTGCTGCAATCGCAACCGACCAAGGGGGTATATAACCCCTCGTTCTCAGATATACAGGCGCTGGTGAACTACCGGATCAACGGTAAATGGGAAATAGAAGCTATAGGTAACTATGCCCGTAACCGGTTTACGTTTGTACCCGAGACCATGACATCGAGCTTTGGTGTGCTGAACCAGGCTTACCAGCTGGATGTGTTCTATAACGGCAGCGAGTATGACCAGTTCGATTCGCGCTTTGGGGGCATATCTGCAACTTATCATCCTGAGAACTCCCGTTTCAAAATAAAGTTCCTTGCATCGGGTTTCCAGACCAATGAATTTCAGACGTACGACATTACCGGGCAATACAACTTTGGCGAGTTGCAGACGGATATGAGCAAGGCTAACTTCGGGCAGATAAAGAGCTACCTGGGCTCTGGCGCTATTGAGGATTTTGCCCGCGACTATCTTACGGTGAATGTGGGTGATGTGGGTTTCCGTGGTTCGTACAATGCCAATAAGCATTTCATACAGTTTGGGGCGAATGGCACCGTTACCAGCATTAATGACAACCTGCACGAGTGGGAACTGAGAGACTCCGCAGCCTTTGCGCAGCCATACGACCCCAACCAGTTGAGGATGGCTTACTTCTTTAACTCTGCGGCCAGCTTTAATTATACGCGCATCAGTGGGTTTGTGCAGGATAATATAAATTTTGACTCGTCGGGCAGGTTTACGGCTTCTGCTGGTGTGCGGTTTAACTATAGCCAGCTGAATGGGGAGACACTCATTAGCCCACGCGTGCAAATGGCATATAAGCCGGAATGGGAAAAAGATGTGGTCTTTAACCTGTCGACCGGGCTGTATGAACAGCCCCCCTTCTACCGGGAGATGCGCGACCTGCAGGGCAATGTGAATATGCAGCTGAAAGCGCAAAAGTCTTACCAGGTGGTGCTGGGTGGCGATTATAACTTTAAGATGTATGGCCGGCCGTTTAAGCTGAAGGCTGAGGTTTATTATAAAGACCTGTGGGACCTGGACCCATACATCTACGACAACGTGCAGGTAAAATACACGGGTAAAAATGATGCAATAGGCTATGTGTATGGCGGAGAAGTGCGGCTGTATGGCGACCTGGTAAAAGATGCGACCTCGTTCATAAGTATAGGGCTGATGAAGGGTATGCAAAAGATAACAGACAGCGCCGGCATACCGGGCTATGCAAACTACTTCCCCCTACCCTCTGACCAGCGTTTTATGCTGGGTATGTATTTTGAAGACTACTTGCCAAGGAATAAGAATTTTAAGGTGCACATAAACCTGATCTATGCTGATGGGCTGCCGGTGGGGCCACCAAGCGGGCACTTGTACCAGGATGTACTGCGCCTGCCGTCTTACAAACGGGTGGATATTGGCTTCTCTGCACTGCTGCTGGACGCTGCACGAAGGGAACACCCGGCGCACAGCTTCTTTAATAACCTAAAGAGCATCTGGGCAAGCCTGGAGGTATTTAACCTGCTGAGCATACAAAATACGTTGTCTTATACCTGGATACAGGATGATACCAGCCAGAAAACATTTGCGGTGCCCAACCGCCTGACATCGAGGCTGCTGAACCTGAAATTGCTGTTTAACTTTTAAATAAGGGATGTTTCTATTCTTTAAGAAGCTTACTCACAAAGCCTTTCGGCAGTGTGGACAACTTTATTTCAAAAACATTTTGCAGAAATGAGTAGATTCTTATCTTTGCGCTCCCAAACCGGATAGGTTTGTGGAAATAGTTCTTAACAATAATGATTTCGTAGCTCAGTTGGTAGAGCAATACACTTTTAATGTATGGGTCTTGGGTTCGAGTCCCAACGGAATCACTTTATGACAAAAACCTCCTATATTTAGGGGGTTTTTGTTTTTATGGCATTTGTCTATATAATTTATTCTGTCAAGATAAATAAGTATTACGTTGGCGCTTGAGGCAATATTGGAAGAAGGTTGTATGAACATAATATTGCCCATTCAAAATTCACATCGACGGGTTTACGGTGGGAGCTAATATATACTGAGCAATTCGACAACCTACCAGAAGCAAAAAAGAGGGAACGGGAAATAAAGAATAAGAAATCCCGCATTTATGTTGAGCAACTTATAGCTAAACGATAAAGCATCCCGATTTTATTGGGAGGGTCTTGGGTTCAAGTGTATTTCACGCTAAGGTGCAGTCTCCGGGTGACGTTTCAAGGTCGCAAAAGTGTTATACAGTATTTATTCCTAAAGTTATTATTTATATATTTTTATTTATTATTCAAATACGAAATCAAGCTGGCAGTGGATTTCAGGCTATTTTCCGGGGAGGGCTACGGGCTATTTTCATGCTTGGCTCTGGCTTGGGATGGGTGGGTTATGTCATTCGACTTTCGAGAGAGGAAAGGTGCATTATGCGTAGATTCAGTAGCGGTGGCAGTGAAACACAAAACGCTTGCCTGTGGCGGGTTTGGTGGCACTTTCCGGGGAGGAGCTGGCATATTTTTCTTGCTCTGCATTTGCTCTGGACAGGTGTGCTGCTGGACTCGATAGTTGGGGAGGAAAGATGGTGTTTTGCATAGATTTCCGTAGCAGTGGTGGGATGATACAAAGGCTTGCCTGTGGCGGGTTTGGCGGCACTTTTCGGGGAGGAGGTGGCATATTTTTCTTGCTCTGTATTTGTCCCAGACGGGTGTGTTGCGGTATTCCATCGTTGGGGAGGAAAGATGGCATTGCGCATGGATCTTCGTAGCAGTGATGAGCGTCACATTCGCGGGTCGTATTTATATTTAGATAAGCCATACTGCAAGTTATGGCATGGGGAATGGAGTGGGAGTTGTGGTATTGAAGTAGCGATCACTTATCGTACCTGGATATGCCGGTATTAAGCCAACACCGTTTGCAAAACGATTACTTATCTTTAACACCAGAGCCCTGCAGAACATCTTAAGCAACGGGTTCGGCTGTCCATTAGTTTGTACTGCTGACCGTGACAGACCTGTTCCATTTTTCAGGGATAATGGTTATTTTTAACCCAATTAAACGGATAAATATGTTTCCTGCCTTTAAAGAACAGATAGCGATTGGTGAGCTACAATTAAATTTTCTATTGGATGGGCAGGACACTAATGATACGTTGGTAATGTTCGAAATGCTGGTGCCGCCTAACGCCAAGGTGCCGGCGCCTCATTTTCATACAGATGTAGACGAGACACTTTATGTAATGGAAGGCACACTTACCCAGCTCTATGGTGCAGAAACACGTGAACTTAAAACTGGCGAAAAATCGTTTATACAACGAGGTATTGTTCATGGGTTTACCAATACGGGAAGCGAGACTGCACGTATACTTTGCGCATTGTCGCCTGCCAGCATAGGGCCAGCCTATTTCAGGGAAATAGCCGATGTAATAAATGCGGGTGGCCCACCAGATATGCAACGTGTATTGGGTATTATGAGACGCTACGGCCTGGAAGCGGTAAAACCGTAATGTTGCTGCTCTTCACCGATAACGGCTTTGAACCTGGCCAGGCCTATGTATTTTGAGCAGCAAGCATCTGCTTGCGATAGACAGCCGGGGTTTCTCCGACTTTTGATTTGAATAGCCTGTTAAATGCTGCCTCGGACTGATAACCTATTTTTTCTGCTATTTCGCTGATGTTTTCTTTGTTCTCCAGTAACAATTCTTTTGACGTTAAAATGCGCCAGCCGGTGAGGTAGGCAAGCGGCGTTTCTGCCAGCAGCGTTTTAAATTCTTTGCAATACAAGGATCGCGACATGCCTGCTGCTGCGGCCAGTTGATCTAATGTCCACCCTTTTTCAGGCGCGGTATGCATACAATTTAACGAAGCACTTGTCCTGGGATCTTTCATTGCCCTGAGCAAACCCTGGCCTACTTCGGCCTCCTCTATATAGGCGCGTATAATTAGGATAAATACTACCTCTGCCAGCCGGCCCAAGATCACCTGGCTCCGTCAACTTGCTGATTTAAAAACCACTACTGAACACCAACTCTTATAGAAGATATGGGTACAAAGAAAGCGACCAGGTGAAAATCATGCTTTCACTTGGTCGCTTTTAAAAACTTATTTTCAAGAGATGAGACTTTTTCAGTGCCCTCCTATCTGTAACGCCTCTCTTACTGGTCTTTATTTAGTATTACCTGTCGAGGGTAAACCTGATGACCTGGTTTATATAATCGTCCTTGATCTTGACGAGGTAAAGGCCATTAGCAACATTTTCTCCCAGCGCTATGTTCTTATTGATCGCGCCATTTTCTATTGTCGCAACGTCTTTGTACACTACCTGGCCCAACATGTTTACTATTTCGAAGCTGAGCTCTTTTGCGTCGGTTATGCCTGTCAACAGTCCCTGGATGGTGAATTCACCTTTGTTGGGGTTAGGGACAATGGCTATTATATCTTCATCGTTATTCACCATAACCGTACCTGTAGTGTTTGCATGACGTGGCACAGGATTATGGAATTTAGTGCAACAATTCAGAGGCCAGGGACATCCATTGCTGCTGTAAGCATTTACCAGGCAAATGGCTGCGGTATGAGATGGCATAGGTACAGGCGTAGGGCTGGAGGTGGTAGGGTAAGTGCCCGTAGTGGTTATCATTGGTGTGCCGGAGGTGGGTATGGTATAGATATATGTATCGGGCGACGAAAGGCTGCCGCCATATACGTAGTAGCACTGGAATGTGACGTAGGCAACACTGCCGGTTATACTTGTTATATCAATACCATCAAACGTCATGGAAGGATCTGGCCATACACATGCTGAGCCTGTCGCGTCTACAGTAACATTATAAGTAGCAGCATTTTTGCAGCCGTTCCCGTCTATAACGGTGTATGATATAACTGCAGACCCTCCCGGGTCGGTGCCTGGCAGGTCTATTTCACCTGTTGGGTCAATAGGCACGATGGATGTTGCGCTACTGCTCCATACCCCACCCGGTGTAGCATCGCTTAGTGTAAGTGTTGATCCTGCGCAGGCGGTAGGCATCCCTGTTATAGGTAATACCACCGGCAGCGGGTTTACAACGACACCAAACGACGTGCTACCCGTGCAGCCATAGGGAATGGTTGTGACAGAATAAGTAATGACAGCTGAACCGGGAACCGAACCAGTAATTAAAGCTGATGTGCCTGTACCAGTTATGCTCACTATACCAGGAGGGGCGGAGGTCCATAATGGTGTATATGCGTAGGTGGTACCGGGGTTAACATCGACGTGAAATGATCCGTTTACACAAATACTGGAGGACACGTTCCCGACTACTGACGGGGTAGGCTCAGGGGTTACGTAAACAGTTTTGAGAGCAGAGCAACCATCGGGCAGGGCATAGGAAATAATTGCCGAACCGTAATCCAGCCCGGTTGTCCAACCCGTCCAATCTATAGCAACTATTGCTGAATTACTGCTGCTCCATGTGCCACCGACTGTGGCATCGGTGAGGTAAGTAGTGCCTGTGCCGCATATATAGGGGCTGCCGCCAATAGGGGCGGGCGAAGCGTTTACAGTTACAGTAATGCTGGTGGTAACAGGAGGACACCCACCCGGCCCGGCGACACTGTAGACGATGGTGGCTACACCTGTGCCGACTGCTGTGAGGGTGACGCCGGAGAGGCCAGGAGCGCTTAGGGTAACTGCTGACCCGACAACACTCCATGTTGCCGACACGCCAACACCGGGGATGCCGGTAATGGGTATCACATCTCCCACGCATATATTTGAAGGTACGGGCATGATGCCGATGTTAGGCTTGGGCTCTACGGTTACCGTTGTTGTTGCATGGCATTGAGTGCTGAGATTGTAATAATAGATAAGTGAAGTGCCTGCCATAACACCGGTAACTACGCCTGAAGACATATCTATAGGTGCATTTGCCGGTACGGTAGAATACCATCCTCCTCCGCCGGAAGGGTCGCTTAAAGAGATAGTGCTGCCCAGGCATAGTGTAGTAGGGCCCGTAATGGGCAGTGGCGGCGCATCTACAATAGCATTAACGGTGGCAGTGCCGGGGCAAGCACCGGCAGAGGTGGCCGTGTAAAGGATCGTAGTGGTGCCGGCAGAGCTGGCGGTAAGGGTGCCCCCACTAATGCTGTAGCCAGACAAGGCTGCGCAGCCGCTTGAAGTGCTCCAGGTGGCCGATGTGCCGCCATCAGGGTCTGCGGTCAAGGATAGCGGAGGGTCGCCTATGCATAAATGGATGGGGGTAGGAGTAACTGTAGGGGTAAGTGTGGGTAGTACATTTATTGTGGTTTGTGCCATGCACCCGCTTGCAGAAACCTGGAAATAGATCGTAGCGGTACCTGGGGCAGCCCCGTAGATATATTCCCCGCCTCCTGATCCATCCGCCTTAGTGGCAACAGCGGTGTTGGAAATGTACCAACCGCCGATGGATGGACCACCCTCGAAGTATTCATAATTGCTGCCGGTACATATGGTTTCGGGATAGAGCGCTGGCGGCAGTGCATTTACAGTTATGGTCAAGGTTGTGGTTCCGGAGCAGGTTCCGGCAATAGCCGTATAAGTCACCGTTCCTACGCCTGCGGTAGCGCCCTGCAGCATAGCTGATGTGAGCGTTTCTGCGGATACCACCAAGGGTGGGAAGGAAAATGACCAGGAATACGATGTGCCACCATCGGGGTTTACAGTTAACGGTATTATATCGTGCTGGCATATGCTTACAGACGGAGCAGAAATAGTGGGCGAAAGGCTAGGTGTTACATTCACCGTCTGGGTTACGAAGCAGCCACCTGGCATAGTATAAGAGATAGTTGACATGCCGGTT
The DNA here is from genome assembly GCA_013285595.1 of Bacteroidota bacterium. GTDB lineage: Bacteria > Bacteroidota > Bacteroidia > Chitinophagales > Chitinophagaceae > Nemorincola. The sequence continues at coordinate 14,317 of JABDHF010000015.1, read as the reverse complement.
GATACGCCGGTTATAAGGCCACCGGTGGTGATACTGACGTGTGAGTTACTGGAACTCCATGTGCCACCGGCAACGGGATCGGTGAGGGTGGCAGTGGTGCCTGAGCCGCATAATACCAATGATCCGGAACTGCTGGCGATAGGGCCCGCGGCCGGGCCTACGGTAACAACCTGGCTAGTGTTGGCACTGCGGCGGAAAGAGATGTTGTCGATAGCAAAATCATTTCCCCCGGGAGTAATGTTGAGGTCGGTTATTGTTATAGTCGCTGATGTTTGGGCAGGACCACTGGTCCAGGTAAACGAATAGGAGTTCCATGCTCCCGGGGTGCTACCGAAGCCAGTAAGCGTAGTTGGGCTAACGGATGAGGGGATCTTCACCTGTATGCTAGCCGCCGCCGGGGAAAGAAGGGTAGCTACCATAAACGAAAATTTATATGTTTGATTTGGGCAAACGTCGAGCGTTTCCTTCCAGACCGTTTTACCGGCAGTGGTATGTCCATCTACTGCCAGCATATTTGCCGACCCAGCAGGGAGCGGGGGATCTGGCCATATACCGCCATAACTGCTGGGATGTGCAGTAACACCTTCTTCGGTGGGCGATGTAAGGGAGCCTGGCGTCTCTGGACCGTAATCGGTACTGAAGCAGCTAGTACCTTCGTTAAAATTGCCATTTTGAACGATCTCGGGTCCTAACCACGATGTAGTTAACGTGTAAGTACTGGCTACACTAAAATATGCCGAGGAGGGCATGCTGGTGCCGGATGCTATAACCGTTCCTGAAAGGTTTGTCCAGGTATAACTCTGACACTGCATTGAGGTGCCGGCGTCTGTATTTATAGGGAATCCGCCTGTGCATGCAGGGTTAGGTAAATGAATATTTACCGGGTGACAGTCATCTGACGGTGATGTACATTGCCCTGCTGCCTTTATGTTGATGAGGCCCAGGGAAAGCAGGAATATCAATACAATTTTGTTCTTCATAGAAGTTGTTTTTTAGTGAAATGAAGTTATTCAGTTGTGTAGCGGGCTTATGCCTTCTGTGCAGGCCCCCTGATAGCAATGGCCTGGTGTGGGGGGATCAATACATGTTTCATAGGTTTGTGTTTTGAGGGTGATCAATATCTGTTGCTTATGTTTTGGGCCGTACTATTCTACTCCCGTTTTATAAAGGTTAGCCAGATGGTTCGGCAAAATTTTAAAAGGGCAAAGAATGGGCTGTTCGTGCTTTTTACGGTCACGAAAAGTGGTGTGGTGTAAGCTCAGTATTAAAACAGGAAAGGAAGTAAGAGAGGCGCTATTTTGCAACGCCTCTCTTACTGGTTGTTGAGCATTACCGGTTGAGGCTAAACCTGATCACCTGGTTTATATGATCGTCTTTGATCTTTACCAGGTAAAGGCCATTGGCAACATTTTCGTCAAGCGCAATATTCTTATTGATAGCGCCATTGTCTATTGTTGCTACGTCTTCATATACCACACGGCCGAGCATGTCTACAATTTCAAAGCCGAGGTCTTTTGAAACAACTGAACCAGGCACATCTCCTTTTAAGGTAAACACGCCTTTATTCGGGTTAGGGATAACTGCCATAGGGCCGCTGATGGTAGTAGCTGCGGTAGCAGGATGAGATTCACGGGAAGAAGGCGACATGAATTTCATGCAGCAATTTGCAGGCCATGTGCATCCGTTATAAACGGATACCAGGCATATGTAGTAAGTGCCTACCGGCAATGTGGCCTGGGAAATATACGAGCCCACCGTTGCTGTAAAGTATGAGCTTCCAGAGGTTGGGTCGTACAAAAGAACGCCGAGCGGTGTAAAGCACTGAAATGTTACTGATGTGGCACAGCCGGTAACACTTGTCATGTAAATTTCATCCAGCGACATATCCAGCATAAGGCATGCAGACGCCGGAGGACAAATATTTACGTTATAATAAACAGCGGTAGCACAACCGCCGTCGTTTGTGACAGTGTAGGAAACATCTACAGGGCCGCAAGAGGTGCTGCTGACCGGTGTTATTACTCCTGTGGCGGGATCAATAGTAGCCGTAGTTGTGGGGGTAAGCGCCCACACACCACCCGTGGTAGCATCGCTGAGCGCTGTTGTCCCGGTTCCGCATGTTGTGGTTGGGCCTGTGATTGCTGCCACAACCGGTAGCGGGTATACAGTGATGGTAGTGGTGATAACGGTAGACCCGGAAGTATAGGTAAACGTTACCGGTGTAGGCGCGGTCAGCCCCTCGCAAACGCTAAAAATGTAGCCCGAGTGTGGGTCTATATTTACAATAGGTGCATCGCTGCTTGTCCAGGTGCCGCCGGCTGGCAGCCCTGTTAAGGTGCGGTAGCCGGTGCAGCACATTTTGCCTCCACCGCCTACCACAACGCCGCTTGAGCAGTCATACACCCATACTGTGCTTAGTGCCACACCACATGGTGTAGTATAAACAATAGTTGCAAGCGTACCCGATGTTGTGCCCGAAAGCCCGGTAATAACCCCGGTTACAGGATCTACATGTACTACAGTTGGGTCTGTTGTAGACCATGTGCCACCTGCCGGCGAAGCGCTTAGGGATATGTAGTCACCGATGCACATATAGCTGATCGTAGTGCCTATTTTGGGAGCCGGATTAACGGTTATGGGGAATGTGGCCATGCAGCTACCCGGGCCTGCGGTATAATAAATATCGTAGACACCAGAGAAGTACGGTGGCAGGCCGCTCTGTAATTTAAATGTACCCGGTGAACCGGCAGATAAAAATGGATACCCCGGAGTCCAGGCGCCACCAGATGGTGTAGCTGAAAGAGAAATAATACCGGTGTAATTAAAGCAAACTACGTTTGGTGTTCCCGTTACGTGCGGTGGCGCAGCAATGTTGATTGTAGTGGTTGCTGTGCAGCCATATATGTCAGTGTACGAAATGGTGGACGAACCCGTAGCATTTGCAGTTACATTGCCCGATGCATCTATTGCCGCTACCGCGGTGTTGCTGCTGCTCCAGTTACCGCCTGTTGTGCAGCTGGAGAATGCGTATGTGTTGCCAATGCAGTATGGCCCTGGAGGCGGTGTGATGGACACATAATCTACATTGACCGTTGTAGTAGCGCTGGCTGTAGATACCCTTTGCATCTTCATATCATCGAGCGCAACAAGTGTGGCCCATGGATTTATTGCATTGTTAGAGGTGATGGAAATAGTAGCTGTGGTGTAAGCGGTAGTTGAAGGATTGGTCCATGTCATAGTGTTATTGGTCCACACGCCTGCGGGCGAATAGCTGGCTGTGAGGCCTGCCAGCGTAGGGTATGAGGTAATACCGCCCATGGCATCTGTAATGGTTACGAAGAGCATTGCCGAAGCACCGGGCAAGATAGGTGAACCCAGCAGGTTTGCCATTTCGCATGAGAACTGGTAGGTAGCGCCAGGGCAAACAACAACTTTCTGAGTCCAGTATTCACTTTCATTGTTATCAAGATCATAGACGATCATATTGGGGCATGACCCGTATGGAGTAAAAGAAGTCGTCGGGGCTCCGAATATCGCCAATTGATTTGTATTGGAGCATACGGAATATCCCATGTCAAAGATAGTGGTCGGGGCGGTAACAGTGCCCGGAGCTGAATATACAAAATTTGTGCAAAAATCAACATTGCCCAAACTGAGATCGCCGTTTACAATAGCATTAGGCCCCAGGGTGGTTACATTAAGCCCATAAGTAACAGGAGCGAGCCCGCACGATGGAGGGCTGACCGGCGAAGGTGTAATGGATACTGTGGACGGCGCGCCTAAGCCTGTGGCTGATGGTGCAACGCCTGTAGTGGGTGTCCATGTATAGCTTTGCACGGTAAAGAGGGGCGGCAAATTTAACACCGGAGCGACGTTTACACTACCACCGGCGCATATGGTAAATGGCCCGGGTAAAACGACCTGTGATGCACTGGTGCAATTGTCGGTAGACCCGGCAAATGGCCCGCACGACTGGCCGAGCGCTTTTAAGTTTGCAAGGCATATTATCATTAAAAATGCCGCATATAGTTTTGTGTATTTCATAGATATGTATTGAGATGTATGGAGTGATATTAAGTTGTCAAATTGTTTGCTTATCGCTTTTCAATCGTTCATATATGCTTGTAAAACTGTATGCCCGGCGCTCTTATAGAGACATATATTCCAGGTGCAGTAACATGCGAAATGGATGCTGAAACAGGATAGATATGGTAAAGGGAAACTACCGCCATAACCTTTGTATTTAGTGGTTCACAGCGGTGCAATACTATTTGCAAAGCGTGTGAAACCGGGAACAGTTAATTGATGATAACATACGCAATGTACTATTGCGCACAAGCCGTTTCCAAAATAACCTTCTGAGTGGCAGGGAAACTTTCTAAGAGGCAGAAAAAGGTTTCTGAATGGTAGAAAAAGTTTCTAAACGGTAAGAAAATAAAGAGGTTAATACTCAAGAGGCATGGTAATAATAACTATAGTACCTTCCATTTCTTTGATGGTAAGCGAAATATCCTTGCCTTGTATAATACTTAGCTGCTGCAGGCGCTGCCTGATGTTTTCGAGCCCGAAGGATTCGTGGCCCGCATCTCTTTTACTATTGCTTATACCCTGGCCATCGTCTTTTACTTCTATATGCAATATGTGCTGACGCTCATAAATGTTGATACTGATCGTTCCTTTAGTGCCTTTCCGTGGCAATATCCCGTGCTTTATTGAGTTTTCCACCAGCGGCTGTATGAGCAGTGGCGGCACCATTATCTCGGTGGTGTCAATGTTTTCATCAATATGTATAGAATACGCCAGTTTGCTCCGAAATCTTAGTTGTTCGAGCGCGAGATAATTCCGGACCAGGTCTATTTCTTTCTGTAACGGTATCAGTTCCTTTGACACATTGTGCATATTCTGACGGATAATATCGGCAAATACACGCAGGTATTCATTGGCAGCCAGTTTGTCATTTCCATTTACCAGGCTTTGTACATTATTGAGCGTGTTAAAAATGAAATGTGGATTCATAAGAGCATTAAGCGCCTTATATTCAGACCTCATGAATTTCACCTGGGCTTCATGCTCCTTTTTATTTTTTCGCATAGCCTGCGCAATGCGTACTTTTGTGATCAGGGCCATGGCGCTTAAAAAGGCTGCTGTAACTAACACAATAAACCACCATGTGGCCCAGAATGGCCTGAGAATAATTAAGGAAAAAACGATAGGCTTGCCATAACCACTCGAAATTGTTTTAGCTCTCAGCTTTACGGTAAAATGTCCGTAGCCTAAATTATACAAACTGATCACGTCGCCGGCTGTGCTTTTCCAATTATCGCTATCGCCAGCTGAAACAATAGCAAACTGGGTTGAAATATCTTTACTACCCAGGGAAAGTATAGAAAAGCGGATATCCAGGCTTTTCGATGCCTCATAAGGAATTTGCACCTCACTTTGTACTGGAAAGATGCGGTTGCCTGCCGCCCATGTTGTAAAAAAAAGAATAGGGGGCTGCGGCTTCCATAAGATGCTTTTTATGTTAATGGACGTAATAGCACCATCTTTGAAAAAATAGCAGTTTTCTCCATCCGACGACATGGCCTCAGGCGACTGGGGTATATACGGATTTTCTACCGGCCTGATCGAATAACTATTGTCGCCGTTTTCAGAAAGTGTAATAAGCCGGTACTGATTATTGGTGCTGATCAAAAGATGCGCGGAATCGAGTATATAGAAATTTTCCCAAACACAATTTTGGTGCAGTACACTGTCTATAGCGATATTGCCATTTACATCATTGCACACTAGCAGTTGATTTGTGTGCGTGTAGCCGATAAGATGGTTCTGTAAAAATATGAATGATTTAAAGGAAATATTTTTGAATTGAGTTTGCGCAACGCCAATTCCATTAGTTATTTTAAATACGCTCTTAATATTAGAATACCAGATGTCATTATTTGGCGACTTGGCCATATCAAACACACGCTCATTCGCCATAGTATCGCTCCTATATCTGAGCGCATTCTCAGCGCCAATTTTGTTAGTATTTATAGATAAAATGCAAAATTTCGAATTGATATATAACAAGCTATCTATCTGAAGAATAGATTTCATAACATATGAATTTGAAATGTCCCACGGATATTTCTTTACTGCCTTGGGTTTTGCTAGTAAGCTTTTAATAGTTACTATTCCGCTATTGTCGACACTACAAAAATGATAATTGCTGTCTATTAAAAATGCGGAGGTAAATTTATTGTTATTATTATTGGAAGTTTTATAGTTATATACATCCTTAACGTGTGAGTTATTTAAACGATAAATTCTATTAATACTATCTGAGGCTACAAAAAAAACATTTTTTTTAAACGAGGTAGTATATAACACTTTGCCCAGGTATGAATGTTGATAAATTCTTGATTGCATGAAGTTTTCGTCCAGTACAAAAATTCCATTATCCAAAGTCGTTATCCAATACGATTTATCAATATCGCGGCCAAGAAAAGACACATTTGAACTTGCAAGGATATTTACTGTATCATTAATAAATAGTCCATGGTCAGTGCAAATAAACCAGTCAAGTTGATTTTTATAAATTTTATTTATAAAGTACTTATGCGTAATGTTTGTGTCTAAAATCTTTATGATGCAAGCATTTGAATCAAATAAAAAATAGTGATTGTATTCATATACATTATCTTGAAAACATGTTATTTTTATACTGTTATTATAATTTTTACGACGTCCATCGTCAAAGGACAGCCTCTTATAAATGTGATAATTAGAATCTATAAACAGAAAACTAGAATTGTACCAAATTTTAAATCCATCGCGAGCATATTTCTGAATATAAAAAACACCTCTCATGAATATTTTGTCCTCTACCCTTGACAGGTCAATTATTTTTGCGACTTGTTTTTTTATATTAAGAAATTTATACCCTGAAAAGAAGATGAAGGTGATACTACTATCATGCTCCATGTGAATATCTCGGATAAAAGATGCTTTAAGAGGCAGATTTAAAAGCGGCGTATTGGCAGCTGTGTGGAAAGTATCGTTTTGCCAATAGCACAATGCACCACTGTAAGTAGCAAGCCAAAGGCGGCCTTCGTAATCTTCTTTAAAAAAAAATACTTCATTATCAGGCAGGCCATTTGCCGTTGTAAAGGTTTCAAATTTGATGCCATTGTACCTTGCTATTCCTTTGTCTGTGGCTATCCACATAAACCCCTTACTATCTTTGCAAACTGAGTAAACAGTATTGCTGGGCAAACCATCGCGCACCGTATAATGCAGCATGGGAAAATCCTGGCCAGATGCATGCAATGCCAACCTAAGTACGATAACGGTAAAAATATAGAAGGCTCTCCTGGCCATTATAGATTGTTCTCTTTTAAAAACTCCCGCAATTCAAGATATCGCCTGCGGCTGATAGGCAAGTGCTCGTCGCCTCTCATAATTACCTGGCTTGTGCCATCGTTTACAATTTTTTTTATGTGCGTGCAATTGATCAAGTACGACCGGTGTATCCTGAAAAACAAATTTGCGGGCAGGAGTTCTTCATAGTCAGAAAGAGGACTACTCACTGTTATTTCTTTCACTTCTATATTTTGCGTAAATAATATCCTGGCATAGCTCCCATGCGCTTCAATAAAATGAATATCGTTAAAATCAACCACCAGCTTATTATGTGGATCTTTTATTGTTATTTTAGTAGACTTAATTTTGTTCGTCACCTGGTCGGCCAGATCTGTGTAGGGCGTATTTTGAGTAATAATACTTTTGTATTTTATTTTATCCCTCAGCCGTTGAATTGCAGTTCTTAATTCATAAATACTTATCGGTTTCAGTATGTAGTCAACGGCGTTAAGCCTGAAGGCTTTCACCGCATATTCATCATATGCTGTTACAAAGACTACCTCGAAGGTAAAAGGCATTAACCGGGTTAGAAAACTAAATGCATTTTCGTCGGCCATTTCAATATCAAGAAATATTGCATCCGGATTTAATTTAGCGATCAACTTTTCCGCCTCTTCGGTATCATAGGCTACGCCTACTACGTTTATTGCAGCATCAACAAATTCTTTTAGAATATTTTGCAGGTTAGTACATGCATTCTCCTCGTCATCGACTATAAGAACATTTAAGTAATCATTAAGTATACTCATAACTATTTTATAAGTTAAAACAGGAAGACTGATGGAACTTGAATTTAGCGATTTCACTTTACATAATCATCAGTAAACCTGTATTTATTATTTATTCTTCAATCGGATCAATAATTTCGATACCACTTGCCAGTAAAAACCCGGATTGGGCGCATTTAGCTGTTATGAAATTGTTGCAGAACTGTTCCGAAAATACTGGCACTAATCATAGAGGAATATTCGAACGGAGAATTACGATGGTTGAATCGGAGTTAGAATTGCGCGATTGAAACTGACTCCTGGGCTTGTGGCTTCTTCGCTTCGCCAATCTGGAGATTGGCTGCCACGAGGGCGTAGTCAGAGACTACCGCCCAACTTCGATTAGAATGGTGTGGTTGAAACAGGCGTGCGGATCAGTGGTTTCTTACTTCGGTAAAGTGGCCGGAGATTGTATTGCAGGAATGGTATATCGCGCCTCGAAATGTTGCGTGAGCTTTAACTCTATACTTGCCGAAAAACTAACTATTTTTTGTTAATGGGGCATATCTGTATAACTTAATTTAATAATTACAAAAATTTACCACTATAAAATTGAATTTCGCCCCAGTGCTTTCGCCGGTTTACTGTGTTAAGGCTATATTAATAGTCTAAATCGGCTTCCCTATGAAATGCTTTACACCGTGTGCTCTACGAGCAAAGACTTATTTCGTTAATAGAAAGACAATAGCAAAAGCAAGACCAGGCTTTTCGCAACGAGCTGCAGTGCAGACAATGGGTCTGTTGCTCTTGCTGCTGACACAAATAACTATGCCTGCGAAAGCTCAGTTTATTGTTTTCGCTGACAGCTTTAACAGGGCATCGTTTCTGAGTGGCAGTATGGGAGGAAGCCCTGCTACTACTTATAACTTTGTTACTGGCAGTACGAGCACTGTTTCAACATCACTGGTAAGCGGCGCTAACTATATGGTGAATATCAGCAGTGGATCTGCTGCTAACAAAACCTACTTTGTGGCCTCATTAGGTAACTATCGTTCACAATTCAGCCCGGTATTAAACGCTAACCCCAGCGTGATCACATGGACGCTGAACATGAGGATGAGCAACGCGGCAACAGCGACCGCACCTGCAGCCGGAACTATAGCTGGGGGCATAGACCTTTGTGGCGATGCGGGGGCTAACATATTTGGTGGCCAACCCACGGGGTACGGAGTTGTATTTAGTTCGACAGCGGGAGGAGTAAACCTTGTAAAATTCAGCGGAGGGCTGACCAGTAATACTACAATTATTGCCGGTGTAACGACGATGAGTAAAACAGACTATTATAGTGTAAGAGTTACTTATGACCCGCTGACCAACCTGTGGTCGTTGTACACAAGAGATGATGGCAGCGGGGGATTTGCAGATCCATCGAGCGGTGTTACGGCATTGCAAGGAACAGTAACAGATAACACTTATACCAGCATATCGACTACTAATTTTGGGGCTGTCTATTCATTTACAGCAGGCGCAGGCAAGACGATGTCGATAGACAACTATACGGTTTCCCTTGCTGAATGTGCAGGCACGCCGGCGCCGGGCAATACGCTGAGCTCTGCAACGAGCATTTGCTCAGGCAGCACGACAAACCTTAGCCTGCAAAATTCCACTCCTAATGTTGGTATTGGCTACCAATGGTTTTCAGCGCCCGACGTTAGCGGGACGCCGGGAACCTATAGCGCTATAGGTGGCGCAACCACGGCGACCTATACAGCCACAGTAGCAGCGACCAGCTGGTATTATTGTACCGTCTCGTGCTTATACAGTACGGCCTCTGCCAACTCGAACGGGGTGAAGGTGACGGCTCTTACATTGCCAGCTGCTATAGGTGGCCCGACCGCTATATGCGCCGGCCAGGCAGTAACTTATACAGAGACAACAACGGGAGGGACCTGGAGCACGGCAAGCGCGGCTGCAACAATAGATCCCTCATCTGGCTCGGTAACAGGTTTATCGGCGTCTGCGGCAACGATCACTTATACTGCACCGGGCGGCTGCACCGCAACCGCCGGGATCACTATAAACCCAACGCCTGCTATAACGATAACCCCGGTAACATCGTATACTCTATGCCCAGGCAACAGCGCTACCGTAACAGCCGCGGCAAATGTGTCGGCAATTACTGTATTATCACAAAACTTTAATAGCGGTATGACGGGACAGGTAGGTGGTACCTGGAACGTAGTAAGCACAGGTGTTACCACCCCTCAAAACTGGTCTGTTCAAAATCCGCCGGGATGGACGGACGTAGTGATAGCTGGCGATGGCAGCCCGTATATGGAGGTTGACGCCGATTTTAATGGCGCGGGCCTCATTACCACGTCCATCATCTCCCCAAGCTTTTCTACAATAGGATATACGTCAAGCACGATCAACTTAAACGGATTTATGCGGTATGCAATTGGTGATGCGGCAGAGATCGACTACTCTACTAATGGCGGAACTTCCTGGTCAACTGTTTTTAACTATGTAGGATCCGGCACCAACCCTACGGGCGCTAAAAACTGGATTGCAGGCACACCACAACAAACGATCGCGCTGCCAGCGGGAGCACTCGGGCAGCCTAATGTGCTGCTGCGCTGGTACTACAGCAGCAATGACGGATGGTTCTGGGCCGTGGATAACATAGTGGTTACGGCAGACATATCACCATTACCGGCATCTGCTTTTACATGGGCCGGCCCTTCTGGAATCTCGTGCACCAGCGGCTGCTATACTTCTGTATTAACACCAACAGCTACGGGTATAAATGCATATACGGTGACAGCTACCTATAATAGCTGCCCGGTGTCTAATATTGTCAGCGTGAATCTTGAGTCGCCAATAACTTTTACTCCTACGGCAACACCAAACCCGGTTTGTGCGGGCAGCACGCTTTCGCTTAATGTAACACCTGCGGGAGGGAGCGGCACTTATTCTACTTACTCGTGGGTTGGGCCGAACAGCTTTAGCGCATCTACACAGGGAGCAGCTGTTACCAACGCTACAATGGCAGCTACAGGCATATACAGCGTATCGGTAACGGACAACAATGGATGTGCATCGGCAACGGCAACTACTCCATCGGTAACGGTGGTACAGATACCTACGGTATCAGCGACAGCAGCCCCTACATTAGTATGCGTGGGCAATACGCTAACCCTAAATGCTACACCAGCCGGCGGTGCAGCGCCTTATACTTATAGCTGGTCGGGACCGGGCAGCTACAGTGCATCTACGCAACAGGCATTTAAGACAAACATGTTGCTAAGCAACGTGGGCGTATACAGTGTGTCTGTAACCGATAATAACGGGTGTACATCTGCATCGCCAGGGACTACAGCGCCTGTAGGGCTGAATCCCCAACCTACAATAACTGCATCTGCGACACCGACAGCATTGTGCGCAGGTGGAACTGTGTTTCTGAATGCTACGCCTGCGGGTGGTAGCGGCGTTTACAACTCCTACACATGGATAGGGCCGGGAAGCTTTAGTGCAACGACCCGGGACGCAACAAATACCGGAGTAACGACAGCTGGCACCGGTATTTACAGTGTGACCGTGACGGATAACAGCGGCTGCATATCTACTGTGGGTACTACGCTTACCGTAACCGTAAATCCATTACCAACTATAACTGCTACCGCACTGCCAGCCACAATATGCGCGGGCAGCACACTTACCTTGAATGCGACACCTGCAGGCGGCAGTAACATTTACTCTACCTACTCGTGGAGCGGGCCAGCCGGGTTTAGCGCGACGACACAAAATACCAGCCGAACAAATATTACTGCGGCGGGCGCCGGTGTATATAGCGTAACGGTAACCGACAACAACGGATGCTCAGCAGTGGCGGCAGGAATGACCGCCTCTGTGACAGTAGCACCGTTGCCTACAGTATCAGCAATGGCAGTACCAACGGCAGTATGCGCAGGAAACACACTTACACTTAATGCAACACCGGCAGGTGGCACAGGCCCCTACCCGACCTTTACGTGGTCTGGGCCAAATGGGTTTACGGCTTCAACACAAACTGCAACCAACCCAAGAATGTCTGTAAGCGGAGCAGGTGTGTATAGTGTTTCCGTGACTGATAATAACGGCTGTACTTCGGCAGCGGCGGGGACAACAGCGGCTGTAAGCCTGAATGCACTGCCTACAATTACTGCGTCTGTAACGCCTACCACCTTGTGCGCGGGAGGTACTATAACTTTGAGTGCAACACCAGCAGATGGCAGCGGTACGTATCCATCCTACTCATGGACAGGACCAGGCAGCTTTACAGCAACCACAGGAAATACAACAAATGCCGGCATCACGACAGCTGGCGGAGGAATATATAGTGTGACTGTAACTGACGATAATGGATGTACATCGGCACCGGCAACTACAGGATCTGTTACAGTAAATGCATTGCCTGATATAAGCACATTTAGCCTCATCTCTGCGACTGCACCTTGCCCGGCGATGGCTTCGACGGTGCAAGTAAATGCGCCCGGGCTTGGCTCTACTTATACGCTTACCTATAACCTCAGCGGTGCAAATGATGCTGTGGGACATACGTCGCCGCTTGCGATAGTATCTGGTACAGGAGGATTTATTATTCCGGGCGCTGATCTTGCAAATGCGGGTAATACTACGTTAACTGTTACTTCAATAGAGGACGTACATGGGTGCAACAGCACACTATCTGCAGGGAATACAATAGTGGTGACAGTGAACCCGAACCCGGCGGCTATAGAGGGCGTAACAAGCGCATGCCTGATGGCAACCACGACATTAACAGATGCCAACACAGGAGGAATATGGGCGAGTGCGAGCACGGCTACCGCTACCGTAAACCCTACAACAGGAATAATAACCGGTGTGACTGTAGGGACAACCACAATCACTTATACATTACCTACGGGCTGCCTAACAGCTACACCTATAATAGTAAACCCGATACCTAATATATACAACGTAACCGGCGGCGGCACTTACTGCAGCAGCAACCCCACTATTCATGTAGGGCTTGACAGCTCTGATGCCGGCGCCAGCTACCAGGTGTATGTGGGCACAGTGGCCACGGGAAGCACGATAACAGGCACCGGACATCCGATAGACCTGGGCCTTCAAACAGCTGCGGGTAACTATACCGTAATTGCCAACCCGGGCGCTACCTGTGCCGTGAGTATGATGGGTACCGTAAATGTAGTAGTTAACGCATCGCCGGATATATATAATGTAACTGGCGGCGGCGGATACTGTGAAGGTGGTATTGGCGTAAACATCGGGCTGGACAATTCGCAAAGCGGTGTTTCTTACCAGCTATTTAATGGCGGCACCAGTGGCTTACCGATAACGGCACCTGCCATGTCATTCGGGCTAAGAACCGATGCAGGCGTTTATACAGTGATAGCCACCAATACCAGCAACCTCTGTACCAATAGCATGGCAGGCAGCGCAAATGTGGTGGTTAACCCAATACCACCATCGATAACAGGTGTGCCTGTAGTATGTACAGGTTTTACAACAACACTTGGCAATGCACTTACGGGTGGTACGTGGAGCAGCAGCTCGCTGCTTGCCGGCATAGACCCTGCAACAGGTGTTGTTACCGGTTTTCTTGCAAGTACACCTACTATTACTTATACGGTAGCGGGCTGCATTGCCACTTTGCCGATAACCGTTAATCCATCTCCGGCGGCAATAACTGGAGCTAGCGCCGTGTGCACGGGTTCAACAATCTTACTGAATGAAGGAACCACAGGCGGTGTGTGGAACAGCAGCAATACTTCTGTGGCTACTGTAGACGCATCAGGCGCTGTTACTCCCGCAGCCCCGGGTTTGACAAATATTAATTATACATTGCCGGCAGGATGTTCGGCAATTGTTACAGTTACTGTGAATCAGCAGCCTGCCGCGATAACAGGGACAACAGTATTCTGTCCCGGAGTACCGGGTGCGCTGAATGATGCCATTACTGGCGGAACATGGAGCAGCAGCAATACGGGTGTTGCATTGACAGATGCAATGTCTGGCGTGGTAACCGGTTTAGTACCGGGCATGGCGACTGTGAGTTATATGCTGAATGGCGGTTGCTCTGTAAGCACTATTGTTACGGTAAATCCACTGGGAACTATCAACGGAGCAGCAGCTGTTTGCCCAGGATCAACAACCACACTGAC
>JABDHF010000014.1 GCA_013285595.1 Bacteroidota bacterium | reverse complement strand
TTTCTCCCGGTGGCCCGAATACTTTAAATAGTTTATTGAGCAGGCCTTTGAGGCTCGCTGTGTCCATACGGCCTACCGCACCCATTTGCCCGTTACCATCCCACACATATTTTTCGTTACGAAACCGGAAGGCCCCCAACTCCTCAATGTCGTTATCCTCGCTGCCCATGTAGTATACGGGCACAAAGTGTTTATCCGGATGTTTTTTATTGAGCTGTTCTGCCAGTTTTATGGCATGCAGTATTTTGTAGATAAAGTAAAGATAGCCTGTTAACAGGTTGGGCTGGTGGGCTGTGCAGATGGTAAATGTGCTGTCCTTTAATAGGAAGTCTATATTTTCTGCTGTTTTAGGGTGTATTGTTACCCCTTTATATTGACGGTTAAGTGCATCAACCAGCACCTTGCGGTTTATGGGGTACTTGCTGCGCTCTGCAATAGATATGTCTATGCCTTCAGCAGACGGTGCATAGCCATAAAATGGTTTGATATTTTGACTGTCGGAAACATAATCATTGACAAGAAGGGAGAAATAACCCGTTTCCGGGTAAGGAACATAACTAAAAATATTAGCCACAGCATATTATTTTACTGGCGAAGGTAATCGTATGGCATCACAAATACATTGCCAGTCTCATATTGTATGGTGATAGGCGTACAGTAATTTTTTATGAAACCATATTCAAAAGCAAAAAATTACTGTATTTTCAGATCCGTATGAATGAGTCTAAGAGTATAAAGAACTGGTCGGAAGATGAGCGCCCGCGGGAAAAGATGCTGCAAAAAGGATCTGCCGCGCTTACCGATGCTGAGCTTTTAGCCATTCTTATATCCAGCGGCACAAGGGAACGCTCTGCGCTAGACCTTGCGCGCGATACCCTGGCGCTTGCCGGCAACAACCTGCGCGAAATGGGCCGCCTGAATGTTATTGAGCTGCAAAAGATAAAGGGAATAGGCGAGGCGAGGGCCATCACTATATGTGCAGCCATGGAGTTGGGGCGGCGCAGGCAGGCCAGTGAAGGGCCAGACCGTACAGCAGTAGATAGCAGTGCAGCAGCAGCAAAACTAATAATGCCACACTTGCAAGACCTGCGCCATGAAGTATTTTATGTGCTTTACCTGAATCACGCTAGCAAGCTACTAAAAGAAGAAACATTAAGCAGCGGAGGCATAAGTGCCAGCATAGCCGACAACCGCATGATACTGAAAAACTGCCTGCTGTATAATGCCAGCCAGTTAATAGTAGCGCACAACCACCCTTCGGGAAGCAAAAATGCAAGCGCCGCAGATATACAACTGACCCTCAAACTCAAAGAAGCAGCTGCGCTTATGGATATTAAGCTGCTCGACCACATTATTATTGCCGGGCATGAATATGTGAGCATGTCTGATGAAGGGATTATTTAGTAATAGACAATGCTCATAGATTTTAATTAACTTTGTAATATAGATTATTACTATGCTGACAACGATTAAGGGGGTCTATGAACAGGGGCATATCTTTATGAAAGAAGAGCCGCCGGTTAATACAAAAACTGAGGTCTTTATAACTTTTCTTACCCAAGATCAGGAATTAGATACCACAGGGAAACGTGTGCCTGGAGGATTGAAGGGTCGGGTAACTATCCCTGATGATTTTAATGAAACATTAGAAGACTTCAAGGATTACATGTAATGGCAACAACTAGATTTCTTTTAGATACTCATTGTCTTCTCTGGTTCCAGAATAACGACGCAAAGATATCTGCAAAAGTGATTGACGTCATTCAAAATCCCGCTAATACTATTTTCTTTAGCCAGTTAAGTTTATTCGAAATTGTCATCAAGCAATCATTAAATAAGTTGCCAGAGTTTATCTCAAATATTGATGAAATATATCATCAGCCAATAAAGGATGACTTTACTTTCTTACCGCTCCAAAACCATCATCTTAATCGTTATATTCAAGTGCCGTTATTTGCGCAGCATCGTGATCCTTTCGACAGAGCATTAATAGCTACGGCTTATGAAGAAAATGCCACTATACTTACTGTGGATAAAAACTTTGGCCTGTACGATGGTTTTGTAAATATATTGTGGTAACAAAAAACACTCCAAAAATCATAAAAATGAGGATCATCTCCTATAATGTTAACGGCATACGTGCTGCTGTGAAAAAAGGCTTTGCTGACTGGCTGAAAACTGACCCGGCAGATGTGATATGCCTGCAGGAAATAAAAGCGCATAAAGAAGACGTGCCCGAAGAGGCAATAAAAGACGCAGGCTACGAGGTGTATTCCTTTTCTGCCCAGAAAAAAGGCTATAGCGGCGTGGCGATACTTACCAAAATAAAGCCCGACAATGTGCAGTATGGCAACGGTATTATGCAAAGCGATGCCGAAGGCCGCGTGATCCGTGCGGACTTTGGCGATACAACGCTCATCAATGCCTACTTCCCTAGTGGTACGAGTGGGGATGAAAGGCAGGACTACAAATATCAGTGGCTAGATGAGTTTTTTGTGTATATCAATGACCTGCGCAAAACACGACCTAACATTATTGTTTGCGGAGATTACAATATCTGCCACAAGCCGATAGATATACACGACCCGGTGAAGAATAAGAACTATACCGGCTTCAAACCAGAAGAGCGGGCATGGATGGAGAAGCTATTTACAACAGGCTTTATAGATAGTTTCCGGCATTTTAATAAAGAGCCGCATCAATATACCTGGTGGAGTGCGTTTGCCAACGCCCGAACAAATAATAAAGGCTGGCGTATAGACTATGTGAATGTAACTGAACCCCTGAAAGCATCCTTAAAACACGCTGAGATATTACCACATGTAAGGCATTCGGATCATTGCCCGGTATTCCTGGAGCTTGATGTAGACTAGGCTTTGAGCACTTTTAAGGTTTCTTCCTTGTCTTTGTGCAATTGATCTATTAAGGCTTCCAGCGAATCGAACTTTTGTTCATCACGGAGTTTTTTTATGAAGCGTATTTCCAGCTCATCACCATAAATGTCTTTGTCAAAGTCAAAGATATTAGCTTCTATGCGCAACTCTTTTTTATCGGTGACAGTGGGGTTGTAGCCTATGCTGAGCATGGCGTTGTAAGTGGTGTTGTTATGCAGCGCCTTTATGGCGTATATGCCTATTGCGGGGACTATCTGATCGCTATCGGTGGGTTGAAGGTTTGCGGTAGGGTAGCCCAGTGTTCTGCCCAGTTTATTGCCATGCACTACGGTTCCTTTTAGCGAATAATTGCGGCCTAGCATGTGGCTGGCATCTTCCATCCGTCCTTTATTTATAGCATGGCGTATCTTGGTAGAGCTTACTGCGGCTTCATCTATCATTTGCGCAGGTATTTCTATAAGCTCATAGTTACGATTAGCAGCATACTCTTTTAGCAGGTTGATGTCGCCCTTTCTATCGTGGCCGAAACGATGATCGTAGCCGATGATGATGCTATGTGGATGAAATATGTCTACCAGGAAGTGCTCTATATATTCCTGTGCTGATAAGTTAGCGAATTCCCTGGTGAAAGGCACTACAACCACATGCTTTATACCTTCTTCGGTGATCAGCTTTAGCTTTTCATCAAGCGGAGTGATAATACCCAATGGCTGGTCGGGGAATAACAGCTTGCGGGGATGAGGCTCAAAGGTCAATAGTACGCTTTCCCCGTTTACCTCGGCGGCATGGTCTGCCACCTTTTTAAGAATAGCCTTATGGCCTTGGTGCACCCCATCGAATGTACCGATGGTAATGATTGTGTTTTTAAAGCCCGGTAAATTTTTAATGTGAGTGAATATGGCCATATCAGGTGGGCGCAAAGGTATTGTAGTGGCCTTTGTTTACAAAAAGTATGTGGATATACTGGTATAGATGACGACTGAATCAGGCTATGCAATTTCCATCATCACCTCATAAAACCTGTAGCAATCTTCAAAAGTATTGTATAGTGGTACAGGGGCTATGCGGATCACGTTAGGTTCACGCCAGTCGGCTATAATGCCATTTTGAGTCAGCAGGTCAAATACTTCCCTGCCTTTTTCTTTGAAAAGCATCGATAACTGGCAGCCACGTTGTGCAGGGTCTGCAGGTGTTATTATTTCAAATGGCAGGTGGGTAACCTGTTTCAGCAAAAACTCCATATAGCCGGTAAGCAGCAGGCTTTTTTCGCGGAGTGCTTTCATGCCAGCTTTCTCAAAAACATCGAGCGATGCATTGTGGGCTACCATGTTAAAGACCGGGGCATTGCTTATCTGCCAGCTTGCAGCACCCTTTTGAGGTATGAAGCCTTTCTGCATTTTAAAGCGGGTCTTTTCATCATTGCCCCACCAGCCACCCAGGCGGAAGAATTTAGGGTCGTTGCCAAAGCGCTCATGTACGTAAGCGCCACCCACGCCGCCGGGCCCTGAATTAAGATACTTGTAAGAACACCAGCATGCGAAGTCCACATTCCAGTTGTGCAGTTGCAGGGGCATATTCCCAACGGCATGCGCCAGATCGAAACCTGCATAAGCGCCCACGCTATGCGCTGCCTTTGTAATACTTTCAAGATCGAAGAACTGCCCGGTATAGTAATTTACGCCGCCTATCATTACTAGTGCAAGGGTCTCGCCGGCATCTTTGATGGCGTTAATAATATCCTGGTGTTCAATAAGATAAGCGCCATCTTTTGGGGCAATTTCTATTATGGCATCTTCAGGATCAAAGCCATGCATGCGCACCTGTGTTTCTACCGCATATTGATCGGACGGGAACGCCCCGGCCTCCATTAGTATCTTATATCTCTTTCCTTGTGGGCGATAAAAAGACACCATCAGCAGGTGCAGGTTTACCGTTAAGGTATTCATCGCCACCACCTCATCTTTGCCAGCGCCAACAATCTTAGCCAGCCTGTCTGTGTAGAAATGATGGTACGAAAACCATGGATAGCCAGCCCTAAAATGCCCCTCTACGCCATGTTTTGCCCAGTCCTGCAGCTCTTTTTCCATCAGGTAGCTTACGCTTTTTGGCTGCAGGCCCAGGGAATTGCCACAGAAGTAGCGCACATCTTCCCCATTATGTTGTGGAAACAGAAACCGCTCCCTGAAGGGGAATAATGTATCTATACGATCCTGGTTTTGCGCGTACTCTATTGAGGCTTCATAAGTTGGGGGCATGAAGAAGGATATTTGAAGGCAAAAATAACACTGGCGGCCTTAAAAACTATAATAATGCCCTTGCTGGCACAATTTATTTTATGGTTTTTGAAAAATAGTGTTGCTATGAAACGGTTAAACTTTCTTTTAGTGGTCATTTCGCTGCTATTTCTTAGTACGGCTAATGTAAGCGGCCAGGTGACAGGTTTTGGTTTGGGGCTTAGAGGAACCTCCGATGGTGGTGGTGTTAGCGGCAAATTCTTTCTTGACCGCAATTGGGCTATTGAAGGGCAAATAAATGGATCGCAAGGCTCGGGATATATTGATAATGACGGCGCCAGTGTGGTAGCTGTTGGCCTTTTTGAATATAACTTCATTTTACCCGATCCATCGTGGCGGATATTTGTTGGACCAGGTTTGCATGTTGGCACGTGGGACCGATATGATGATGGTTATTACTACTCCGATAGCAGGAAAACCGGTGTGCAGGGGATCTTTGGGATAGATGGTATTGTGGGCGTAGAATATGTGTTCAAGCCGGTGCCGATAGGTATCGCAATGGACCTTAAGCCTGCCGTGAATTTTGTAAGAGATGTAACGTTCTTTCCCAATAACTTTTTTGGGGTATCTGCAAGATATTATTTTGGTAATATAATGGCACGCCAGCATAAGCCTGCGCCTTCTTCCTGATATTAAAATTGTTTTGTGTGTGATGTATCAATAAAAAATGCCGGTTTTTACCGGCGTTTTTGTTACGTCTAAATGTAAATGTGCCACACCTTAGAGGTGTGACACATTTGAAGTGCCACACCTACGAAATATGGTAATTACCGACGATTTATAGCTACTTGCCGACCATGTATATACTTTTCAGTTGCCAAAGTGTACTTTTGGTGAAAATCTAAAAAAAATGAAAGGATTATTTATTGCCCTCGGTGTCATATTGTTGATCGTATGTATTGGAGGTTGTGGTTATAACGGTATGAATAGCGCACGGCTGGATGTAGACCAGAAGTGGGCAGATGTACAAAGCAGCTATCAGCGCCGGTCGGACCTGATACCAAACCTGGTGGCTACCGTGAAGGGCGTAGCTAATTTCGAGACTACTACGCTTACACAGGTAATACAGGCAAGGGCTTCTGCTACACAGATAAAGGTAGACGCATCGAGCCTTACACCTGAAAAGCTGCAACAGTTCCAGCAGTCGCAGGGGCAATTGAGCCAGGCGCTGGGCCGCCTTATGGTGGTTTCTGAGCAATACCCGCAACTGAAGGCCAATGAGAACTTTAAGCAGCTGCAGGATCAGCTGGAAGGCACTGAAAACAGGATCAAGGTATCTCGTGATGCCTTTAATGAGTCTGTGAAGATCTATAATACCAAGGTGTCTAACTTTCCTAATAATATACTTGCCGGGATGTTTAACTTTAAGGAAAGGCCAATGTTCCAGGCCGATCAGGGCGCACAGAATGCCCCTAAAGTTCAGTTCTGACCCTAAAAATTGATCTCTATGTTCTCATTGTTCCGGAAGAAACACATGCTTGATAAAGATTCGCAGCACCGTATAGTTGCGAGCATCAAGGAGGCTGAAAGTAAGACCAGCGGCGAAATACGTGTGTTCATGGAGCATCATTGTGAGTACGTAGACCCGCTGGACAGGGCGCAGGAGATATTTGCCAGCCTGGGCATGGAGCAAACACAGGCGCGGAATGCCATTATCATCTATATAGCACTCACAGACAGGCAGTTTGCCCTGTTTGGCGATAAGATGATCTACGAGAAGGCGGGTGGCGCAGCATTCTGGCAGAAGGCGGCGGCACAGCTTACCGGGCATTTAAGGAAAAACCATGTGGCCGATGGCGTGTGTAATTGCATACATGAGCTGGGGACGGCACTAGCTACGCACTTCCCTTATGACCCTGCGATAAAGAAAAATGAATTGCCTGACGAAATAGTTTTTGGGAAATGATGTATACACTGAGTGCGCGTTTGAGGCTGTTCGGGCTTTCTTTATTGTTCCTGCTTGTGGGGCTGCATGCGTTTGCCGACGATAAGATATACCCTGATAAGCCAGAGCCGGCAAGGCTGGTAAACGACTTTGCCCACATGCTCAATGTTGAGCAGGCGGCACTGCTGGAAGCTAAGCTGGCTGGTTTTGCAAGGGAAACTTCTACGCAGATCACCATAGTTACTATTAAGAACCTGGGCGGGCACGATGTTGAGGAATACTCCGTGGAGGTATTTAATCGCTGGGGACTGGGCCAGCAGGGCAAAAATAACGGTGTACTGCTACTAGCATCGCTCGACGACCGAAAGGCCTGGATAACGGTAGGAAAAGGGCTGGAAGGGGTATTGACGGATGCTAAGTCGGGCCTGATTTTCCGTAACGAGCTGGTGCCCGCATTTAAGCAAGGCAATTACTACGAAGGCTTGTCTAATTCAACCGAGGCCATTATAGCCGTGACCAAGGGCGAATATAAAGCCGATGGCCTGCAAAAGGGTACCCATATACCGTTCACTGCTATTATTATCATAGTTGTCTTTATCATTTTCTTCCTGCGGATGTTCCGGGGTGGCGGCGGCGGCGGTGGCAACTACATGAGCGGTGGCGGCTTTGGTGGTTTTGCAACCGGTATGCTGCTGGGTAACCTGCTTGGCGGCGGCGGACGAGATAGCGGCGGCTGGGGTGGCGGCGATAGTGGTGGGTTTGGTGGCGGTGGCGGATTCGGCGGTTTTGGCGGGGGGAGTACAGGTGGTGGCGGTGCTGGCGGCAGCTGGTAGACTTTAAAACGCAATGGTATGGATACTTTGATCAATAACTACGATACTCTGGAGCGTCTTATTTATGATGAAGATATAAGAATTAAGGAAATAGATATTCACCAGGATATTGATATGCTATTGATAATATTAAACACCGGTGCTGTTTTGCAAGAAAAGCTTTCTACGTATCCCCGGTTACAAAATGCATCTGTTGAGAGCCTGAAAAAATATAAACTTATTGGTAAAGAGGTGGGTATTCACTGGCCAGACCTTGATGAAGATCTGAGTTTAAAAGGTTTTTTAAGACAAAATAAAATGAATTCATAATATAGCCTAGACGCTAAATGTTTGTTTTATCTCAGCAAGAGCATTAGGAAAGAGTGATTTATAGCCCAAAAGATTTGGGGGAGTTGATCTATTGATCAATTCTTTGTTTGCATATTTAAATAAATTAATAATTTCCTTTTCAAATTGCAGAACCTTTTGTCTTTGGAATTGGTGCTGCTCTTTGGTTGCCATATAGTCAAAATCAATAATTGGATAATTGTACATTTTGACAATGCTATTTGAGAGAAAATTATTAATTCCAGATTTTTCAGAAGGTGTATAATCTTCTGTCTTGATACGAGGTGGATAATTTAATAATGTTTCTGCAATGTACCTGTATAATTGATTCTGCTTTGAACGATTTCTTGCCTGCAAATGACCTCCTATTCTTATTTAAACGAAAGTATCTATCAATTAGTTAAGTTGTTTTGACATTTTCGAGTATCCCTTCCGGATACACAATATTTTCCAGGTATAGCCCATGGCCGGGTACGTTAAAGAATGCTTTGGTGCAGTCGTTGGCTTCTATTATTTGCCTGAAGCCTGATGATGTGGTTTTGCCTCGTGCGGCGTGTATTTGGGTGCCTACCAGGCCGCGTACCATGCCGCGGAGGAAACGGTTCGCTTCTACTATATAGTGCAACTCCCCGCCGTTAAACTCCCAATGCGACTGATATATGGTACACTTAAATGTTTTGGCCTGGGAATTACGTTTGGCGAATGATTCAAAGTGGTCATACTCCTTAATAATGGCTGCTGTTTCTTGCAGCACATCATGTGCCAGGTGGTAAGGGAAGAACAATGCCTTGTCTACTAAGAATGGGTTCTTGGATGTGTAGATGCGGTACCGGTATTGCCGCCGTGTGGCATCGAACCGGGCGTTGAAATCTGGTTTTATGGCTTTCCAGACCTTTTTTATTGCTATGCTTGCCGGCAGTATTGCATTGCCTTTATATAGCAATTCACCCGGTAATAATTCTTCTATGTCGAACTGGTAATAGTTGCATAGGGCATGTACGCCTTCGTCGGTTCTGCTCGCGCCGAGTGTTTCTATTGGCTTGCGGAATAAGGTGCTTAGCATCTTATTAATGGCCAGCTGCACGGTAGGGGTGGTTCCCTGAATCTGTGATCCGTGGAACTTTGTTCCGTCATACATTACCTCCAGCACATAGCGAACCATTTCTTATAAGTCAAAAGTTAAAAGTGAAAACCAAAAAAGTTGGGCTAAATTAAGCTTTGGTTCTTTAATGGATCCGGAAATTGTTTACTCTGATTTAGCTTTCCTTTGCCTTTCCAGCAGCCAGCCTACCAGGCCGAATGTGGCTGCAAGTATGGAGAAGAAGATGCCTTTGTTCATGGAATCCCAGAAGTATTCGAAGTAGCGGGTGTATAGATTGATGAGGAGGAATAGTACCCCAAAATCTCTTGCCAGGTCGTCTTTATAGCGTACGCCGATATAAAAGCTTAAGGCTGATGCGAACGCAAACACGATGGAGTAGGCGAGCACATGCACCTGCCTTACCTGCTGCCAGCCTACCAAGGTATTATAGTTGCCGAATATAGATATACCCCATAGGCCGGAAAAGAAGAGTATAAGCCCCGCTATGTAGGTAATGCGCTGGCCGAAGGATATTTGTTTTACTTGCCTTTGCAGTAATGCAATAAGTAATATAATGAGGCCGAACACGGTATAGCGCATAGGGTAGTTCATGCCGAGAAACAGGTTGTCGGTGCTAAGCCAGTTACTAAATGTGCCGAACCAGCCGATGGCTGCGCCTATTGCGCCTATCCATAGCGCCTTTGAGCGGAATACCTGGGCTATTACGACCAGTATGGAGACGGCTAAACTGAGGAGCGCCGTATATGTTTTGTCGATATGGGCTTCTTTGCAAAAGTATACCAGTGAGGTAAGCACAGCCAGGCCGCCCAGCACCATGTATATCTCGTAAGCGATGCTGCTGACCTGGTTCCTCTTTTTGGCGGTGTACCAAAACCATAGTGCGGAGAGCAAGGCGGTAATGAGCGCGATCACGAGGTCGCTCCAGGCGAAGTAAGCCTTTATCTTTTCCAGCAGCTTTTCGTTGAGGAATATGGCGCCGAAAGCCATGAGGGTACAAAACAGGGCTATGAAAAAGAAGTACTGGGCTATCTGCTGGCGCTCTGAGCCTTTGCAGGTGATGCTTTGTTTCAGCTTATCGCCCTGGTCGTTAGAGAGCAAACCCGTATGTTCCCATTCGCTTATGGCGCGTTGCAGTATTTCCCATTCATTTTTATCGACATCCATGTACCAAAAATATCAAAGCCCTAAACGAGACTGTTGTGTCATTTAGTATTGAAGGTACGTGAATAATTGTAATGCTGTTTACATATTTGTAATTAAATTATAGATAATAATATGCGATACTCGGTTTTTTAAACTCCTTTATTGACGCGGGTTTTACTATGTTTTTGGGGGAGCGGACCCGCCATATTTTTGCTCTCTTTTTGCTCTTTCTTGCATGGTTTATTTTTATATATCCAGCTAACCACATAGGCACAGTAGGGCACATAGAAGTCACATAGGCCCGTTGTTTGACAGACAATATTTTTTGCCGCAAAGTTCTCCTCAATTTGCTCATGCTTTTTTGATATTGAAATCGTATTTCATTATTCTTTTAAGCGCCTTTACCAGTGCGGGCTTTAATGTGTTTTTGGGGGAGCGTACCCGCTATATTTTTGTTCTTTCTTGCATGGTTTATTTCTATATATCCAACTAACCACATAGTCGCAGTAGGACACATAGAAGTCACATAGGCCTGTTGTTTGACAGACAATATTTTTTTGCCATAAATCTTCTCAATTTGTTCATGCTTTTTGATATTGAAATCGTATTTCATTATTTTTTTAAGCGCCTTTACCAGCGCGGGTTTTAATGTGTTTTTGGGGGAGCGGACCCCGCTATGTTTTTGCTCCTCTTCTCTTTCTTGCATGCTTCATTTTATATCCAGCTAACCATATAGTCACAGTAGGACACATAGAAGTCACATAGGCCGTTGTTTGACTGGCAATATTTTTTTGCCATAAATCTCCTCAATTTGTTCATGCTTTTTGATATTGAAATCGTGTTTCATTATTTTTTTAAGCGCTTTTACCAGCGCGGGTTTTAATGTGTTTTTGGGGGAGCGGACCCGCTATGTTTTTGCTCCTCTTCTCTTTCTTGCATGCTTCATTTTTATATCCAGCTAACCATATAGTCACAGTAGGACACATAGAAGTCACATAGGCCGTTGTTTGACTGGCAATATTTTTTTGCCATAAATCTCCTCAATTTGTTCATGCTTTTTGATATTGAAATCGTGTTTCATTATTTTTTTAAGCGCTTTTACCAGCGCGGGTTTTAATGTGTTTTTGGGGGAGCGGACCCGCTATGTTTTTGCTCCTCTTCTCTTTCTTGCATGCTTCATTTTTATATCCAGCTAACCACATAGTCACAGTAGGACACATAGAAGTCACATAGACCTGGCGTTAAACAGGGTATGGGCTTTGGCCGTTATTAATTGTAAAAATATTTAATAATATTTTGAGTGGTAACGGATACGTCCCAAAAAAAGAGGCTGCTTTTTAGGGCAGCCTCTAATCATATTTTTGAAATAATTACTATTGTTCTATCACGAAGTGGAAGATGCTCTTCTGAGTTGCAGAGTGAAGGTTCAGCATATACATGCCATTTGCAAGTCCGCCATTCAGCTGTACATGTTCGTTTACATTTCCGCCATGTGTCATAACTGTATTTTTGTAAACCAACTGGCCAAGCATGTCGTATACTTCAAGCGATACTTCTTCGTCGGTTACGATGCCTAAGGTTCCTTTCACTGTAAAGTCGCCCTTGTTAGGGTTAGGTACCAGCGCTATATTGCTATTAGTGTTAGTAACCTGTGTTACGCCGACATTAGTAAATATGCGCAGCGAGTTGAAGCCAACAAGATTTGAGCAGGCGCCGCTGCTTGTAACCTGGATAGTTACCGAATCGCCATTTACAAAGTTGCTGCTGCTAAGTATAGGAGTAACTCCGTCTGGTATCGGTACGCCGTTTACATACCACTGATATACAGGGGCAATACCGCCATTGCTAACTGTTGCTGTTAACGTCACCAGGTCTCCTTCGTTTACATGAGCACTTGGCGATGCGGAGATAGTCACTACAGGTATTACCGGCTGATCCACCTGCATCAGTATATTATTGCTTGATACGATATTAGCAAGGCGACATGTATAGTTGCTGGTCATACGGCATGATACTATGTCGCTGTCGTTCGGTGCATAAGAATAGTCGCTGCCTGCGGCCACAGTGATACCATTTTTCAGCCATGTGAATATTGGCGCTGTACCACCATACATTGGGTTGGCAGTATAGTTGACCACCGTACCCTGGCATACTTCGCTACCCGGAGATGTGCTCACTACAACTGAAGGCAATGCATTGTTGAGTACACTCATTACTATGGAGTTGCTTACAGTTGCCGGAGTTGCACATGCAGCATCGCTGTTGAGCGTTACACTTATATTGTCGCCATTTGATGGTGTATATGTATATGAGCTGCCTAAGCTTGCAGCTACGCCATTTACACTCCAATGATAGACAGGAGCAGCACCCTGGTTGGTAGCCAATGCAGAGAAAGTAGTTACCGTACCTGAGCAAACAGTATCGCCCATACCTGTATTAATAGTTACAGCAGGGGTAACCGCGCTGCCAAGAGAAACGCTGACGCTGCCAGCCATATTGCTGGTGCAACCCGTAGCTGCATTTGCAGCAGCAACTGTATAAGAACCAATACCGGTTTGCAGGCCAAGATCTAAAGGAGCGCCAGTGCCTGTAATCGGGCTACCAGAAACTGAACCATTAATTGATATTTGATAAAGAACGCCACTGTTAGAACCATCGAGGCCAACATGAACACCAGAGCTGCCCGGGCAATAGGTGCCGCCACCAGTTACGTTGTTAACTGTTGGCAGTGGATTGACAATTACATTGGCTGCGCCCGCCATAGTGTTAGCACAGGTAGTAGCGCCATTGGTTGCCATCACTGTATATGCACCTGCAACAGACTGGGTACCGAAGTTCAGCGAACTGCCGGTTCCGGCCACAGTACCGCCAACCGTAAATACGCCTCTGAATAGCTGGTAGCTGATGCCAGGGGTAGAGCTGCTTAAACCCACAGTAACACCAATGCCATCTGCGCAGTAACCACCACCACCTGTGACGCTATAAACAGCAGGCAGTGTGTTAACTACGATGTTTGTACCAGAGGCCATGCTCACGGAACATGATGTACCTGCGTTAGTAGCCACAACTGTATAGGCGCCAGCCGCAGTTTGTAAACCGAAGCTGATAGCGCCGCCTGTAGCTGCAACCGGAGCGCCGACTGATGTGCCGCCTCTCTGCAACTGGTAAGTAACGCCAACCGGGTCGGAGCCAGACAGGCCAATTGCTACACCGTCGGCGCCTGCACAATAATTACCACCACCTGTTACCGCGAAAACTCCCGGTAATGCATTGATAGATATTGTTGCGGTACCTGCCATGCTGCTGGTACATCCTGAACCTGTATTTGTAGCTACAACCGTATAGGTGCCGACAAACGTTTGTGCGCCGAGATCGAGCGCAGCGCCGGTGCCCGAAACAGCAGCGCCGAAATTAACCCCACCATTTTGCAGCTGGTAAGAAACGCCGGCCATAGAACCATCGAGGCCAATGTGTATACCGCCGCTGCCAGCGCAATAACCGCCGCCGCCAATTACATTATTAACTGAAGGCAGGGGAGTGATGCTTATTGATGCGCTGCCAGCCATGTTGCTGGTACAGCCCAAAGTAGCATTTATTGCCACTACGGTATAAGTACCGGCGACAGTTTGTAAACCAAAGTCAATTGCAGAGCCTGTACCTAATACCGGAACACCTATCATGGCGCCAGCCCTGTATAATTGGTAGTTAACACCTGCATCTGTATTGTCTATAGAAACATCGATACCAGCACCACCTTCGCAATAGCTTGCGCCACTGCCTGATACTGTATGAGTCACGGGTAAGCTACTGATAGTGATGGCCGTTGAGCCAGTCATATTATTTGTGCAACCTGTAGAAGCGTTTGTTGCAATGACTGTATAATTGCCCCCGGCAGCCTGGTTTCCGAAGTTAATACCGGAACCTGTACCTGCAGCAATAGCGCCACCAATTGCAACACTATTGTTATATAACTGGTAGTTGATACCTACAGCAGAGCCAGCCAGTGTAACCGGCACTCCTAAGCCGCCAACGCAATAACCGCCGCCACCAGTAACAACAAATGCACCAGGTAAAGGATAATTAGTAACAGTAGCGGTATGTGTCATAGTGCTGGTACAACCTGTGCCTGCGTTTGTAGCTAATACCGTATATGTGCCGGTTGCAGTTTGCGCACCGAAGTTAAGTCCGCTGCCGGTGCCATCCAGTGGGCTGCCCTCGGCTGTTGTGCCATTG
The DNA here is from genome assembly GCA_013285595.1 of Bacteroidota bacterium. Taxonomy (GTDB): domain Bacteria; phylum Bacteroidota; class Bacteroidia; order Chitinophagales; family Chitinophagaceae; genus Nemorincola. The sequence continues at coordinate 34,278 of JABDHF010000014.1, read as the reverse complement.
AGCAGCTGATAGCTAACACCTGTTTCAGAGCCGCTGATAATAACATTTATACCTGTGCCACCTGGGCAGAAGCTGCCACCGCCAGATACCATAAAGGCTGCCGGGGTGGGATAATTACCTACATGCACACTGCCAAACATATTAGCGCTACAGGTAGTTGTTGCGTCTGTAGCCACTACAGTGTAAGCCCCTGTTGCTGTTTGCGGGCCGAAATCGAGTAGATCGCCGGTGCCTGCAACCGCAGTGCCGGTCATAAAGCCATCGTGGAATAATTGATAATTAACGCCCGTGGCCGATGTGTTCAGGCTAACAGATGCGCCGGCGCCACCAGGACAGTAATTGCCACCGCCTGTAACTGTATCAACATCCGGAAGCGGCGCTATAGATACAGTGGTGCTTCCGGTCATTGTTTTAGTACAACCTGTAAGCGGATTAGTAGCAACTACAGTATAAACACCTGCTGCTGACTGTATGCCAAAATTGAGGAATACACCAGTGCCAGCCATTGGGCTACCTACTGTTGCCGCATCGCGGAGCAACTGGTAATTGAAGCCCATGTCGGAACCATTTAACAGAACCGGAAGGCCTGCAGCGCCAGGGCAGTGACTGCCACCGCCAGCAACAAAGTAAGAGCCAGGTAATGGATTAATAGCCACTACACCGCTGCCATACATAGTATTCATACAGCCATTAACATCAGTAGCAACGACTGTATAAGCACCTGCTGCTAACTGCGCGCCAAAATCGTAAGCGCCACCGGCACCTGTAACAGGGAAACCTACTGTTATAGTACCATCGAATAACTGGTAAGTAACGCCCGAAACCGTATTACTGATGCCGACATGAACACCGGTACCACCGGAGCAATAGTTGCCTCCGCCGGTAACTGTATCTTTTTCCGGTAACGGATTAACGGTGACTGTAGCAGATCCGGTCATGCTATTGGTGCAGCCGGTAGATGCGTTTGCAGCAACAACCGTATAAGTACCAGGCAAAGTTTCTGAACCAAAATTGAATGCTGCGCCTGTACCTGGAACAGGGCCACCGATTGCTGCAGAACCATTTGATAGCTGATAGTTAACGCCAACTGTAGACGTGGCCATACCTACTACACGGCCGCCGCCGCCGGCACAATAGCTGCCACCGCCGGAAACTGCCTGTGGCACAGGAAGTGCGTTTGTGGCTATAGAGGCGCTGCTCAGCATATTCACTGTACAGGTAGTGACTGGGTTTGTTGCTATTATAGTATACGTACCAGTAGCGGTAAAAGGACCGAAATTAAGCGGGGAACCTGTGCCGCCTACTACACCGCCAACAGGGCCGCCGTTGTAAAGCTGGTAATTGACACCTGCGGTTGATCCGTTAAGGCTCACGTATGTTCCTGTACCACCTATGCAGAAACTGCCACCACCTGTAACTGTATAAACCGTAGGTGGCGGGGTAATTGCTATTACAGCATTGCCGGTCATTGTTTGTGTGCAGCCTGTTACGGTGCTTGTAGCAACAACAGTATAATTACCCGCTGCTGTTTGCGGGCCAAAAGTGAATGGGACAATACTACCACCCGCAATAGGTGAGCCGGTAGCAATGCCATTGCGATATAACTGGTAGTTGATGCCAGTAGCCGAGCCAGAAAGGCCAACCGGAAGGCCAGCGCCGCCAGCACAATAACTACCACCAGGACCTGTAACCAGGAACAGAGATGGAAGTGCATTAACGCTGACAGACGAGAAGCCAAGCATATTGGCGCTGCAACCTGTAATTGTATTTAACGCTGTCACTGTATAGTTAGCAACGGTTGTTTCGAGGCCGAAATCAAGTGGAGCGCCTGTGCCGGCAAAAGAACCGGAAGCAGTAGCGCCAATTGTGAGTTGATAATTTACGTTAAGATCGGATCCGCTGAGGCCTACATGCACACCAGCGCTGCCGGGGCAATAGCCGCCACCGCCTGTAAGTGGATATATATTTGGTAACGGGTTAATGGTAACCGCCACACTTCCTGTCATTGCCCGCTGGCAACCAGTAGCTGTATCGGTTGCACGAACGTTATAGCTTCCGGCCGCAGTTTGCAGGCCAAAATTGAAAGCAAAGCCGGTACCGGGTATAAGGCTGCCAACTGCAGTTGTTCCATTATATAACTGGTATTTTACACCAGGGGTAGATCCGTTCAGAGTAATATTTACGCCGGTGCCGCCAATGCAATAACCTCCGCCACCAAGCACATTAAATGCAGGAGGAGGGTTGTTTACGATTATTGACGCGGTACCAGTCATAATAGATGTGCAGCCGGTAGTTGTATTTGTAGCCTGCACCGAATAAGTGCCTGCAGTAGTAATGGTGCCGAAAGAGATAGTTGATCCGCCACCTGTTATAATGCTGCCCACAGGTGTCAGGCCATTAAGCAATTGATATTTGATGCCGCTGGTTGAACCGCTTAAGCCAATTGTGAAACCCGCGTCGCCGGTACAAAATGTGCCTCCACCCGTTACACTGTACGTATTAACAGGCACTACATTAACGGTCACCGTTGCGCTGCCAGCCATGCTGCTGCTGCAGCCGGTGGTTGTATTTGTTGCGGTAACGCTATAAGTTGCTGCAACGGTTAACAAACCAAAATCGAGCGGGAAGCTGGTGCCTATCATCGGCGCACCTACAGGCGCGCCACTGGTCAATTGATATTGTACGCCTACTGCCGAGCCATTTAACCCAATATGTACACCAGTACCGCCGGCACAATAAGCGCCTCCGCCGGTTACATTACTAACGGGTGGCAATGGATTAATGATCACAGTAGCGCTTCCGGTCATTGCAGTGGTGCATCCTGCACCGCTTACTGCGGTAACAGTATATGTGCCGCCAATGTTTTGTAAACCGAAATTAAGTAAGGCGCCCGTTCCCGTAGTTGTATAAACAACAGTAGCGCCGCGAAGCAGTGTATAAGTGACACCGGCATCAGAGTTTGCAAGGCCTACTGGTACACCAGTAGCGCTAGCGCAAAAACCGCCACCGCCCGTTACCAGGTATGCACCCGGTTTAGGGTTGGTAGTTACTGTAGCGCTTCCGGTCATTGTTCTGCTGCAGCCGGTAGTTCCATTGATAGCAACTACAGTATAATTACCCGATGCAGTTTGCAGGCCGAAATTAAGAAGCCCGCTAACGCCAGGCAGTGGGCTGCCCACCGGTACGGCTCCATTGTATAACTGGTAATTGAAAGCAAAGTCTGAACCGCTCAGTGTTACCGGAACGCCTATGCCACCAGCGCAATAGCTGCCGCCGCCACCAACGATATAGAGCGCCGGCGATGCCGAGGTGCTAACTACAGCCGTGCCGGTCATAGTTACTGCACATGGAGTGCCTGGGTTTGCTATCACCTGGTAGGTACCTGTAGATGTTTCAAAGCCAAAATCAATAACGCCGCCTGTGCCTGTTACCGGGCTGCCAATGGCTGTTGCGCCAATAAATAGCTGGTAGCTAACGCCGGGATTAGACCCCGTTAGCCCGATATGAACACCAACGCTGCCCGGGCAATATGTGCCGCCGCCTGTAACAGTAAAGAGGCCGGGTGTATTGGTAACAGCCAATGATGTTGTAGCAGTACAACCGGTAGCTGGGGAGGTATAAGATATAACTGTAGTACCTAAAGCTACGCTTGTTACTATTCCCGCAGAAGGATCAATAGTAGCAACTGTGGTATTGCTGCTGTTCCAGGTGCCTCCGCTAGCTGCGTCAGTAAGTGTAGTGGTTTGGCCAACACACAGACCGGTTAGACCTGTAATAGGTGGAGCGGCATTAACGGTAACTGCCCTGGTAGCGGCGCAGCCCGATGAAATAGTATAAGATATAAGCGGAGCGCCACCGGCAACACCTGTTATATTGCCTGATGCATCTACCGTAGCGAGCGATGTATTGCTGCTGCTCCATGTGCCACCGGTTACGGCGTCGGCAAGTGTTGTGGTCTGTCCGGCGCAAACTGTAGCGGTTCCAGTTATGCCGGCCGGCAGTGGGTTAACGGTAAAGCTTACGGTATTACCAGTGGTCACTGGCTGATTGCAGCTTAACAGGTTAGACACCGATGTAATAGTAACTGTTGTTGCACCTGCATTGGCCAGGGCCGATGTGGTGAATGTGCCTAATCCCGAAGAGGTGACTAACGTTGCAGTGCCGGTACCTGTATTGGCGCCGCTCAAGCTGTATTGTACGGTATAAGTTGCCGAGCCGAGGGTAGATGCATTTACCGAAACCACCGAGCCTGAGCCGGCACATGGGTTAGTGGCGGCCGATGTATTAAAGCTGCTGACATCTGGTAACGGATTTACAGTAGCCTGCGCAGTAATAGAACAGCCCGGAGGCACTGTATAAGTAATGGTAGATACACCAGGGCTAACGCCTGTGAGCACTCCGGAAGTAGACCCAACAGCTGCCACGCCGGTGTTACTGCTGCTCCATGTACCACCCGAAAGCACATTGGTTAAAGTGGTAGTGGATGCCCCAACACACACCGGTGCATTTGTAAGTATAGTTTGTGGTACTACAACATTGACGCTAACCGGCTTTGTAGCAGTACAGCCATTATAAAGCGCTGTTACTGTGTAAATGTTTAAACCACCCGCTGCCGGTGTAAGGGTAGATGTATAACAGTTGCTGGTACAAGACAAGCCCGATGGGCCGGCCCATGTAAATGCAGTAGCTGGAAGCGCCTGAGGGCTCACAGTTACCGATATATTATCAACCGCCCAGTACCATTCGAAATAGCTGCTGTAATACCACCTTAACTTAACATTTGATTGCCCCATTGCCCCGGCAGGTAATACTATTGTTTGGGTAGGTGTGGCTGCAGACCAACTTGTGGTTCCTGTGGTTGTATTGAATATATTTTGATAATTGTATACTAAGTTCCATGAAGAGCCTCCATCAGTAGAATAATCAATTTCGGCAACATCGCCACCTGGCTTCATGTATACATTTGAATTAAGTGATGCTGCAGGAAATCCTACCGTGGAAAATGACGGCGAGATTAACGAAGTGGTCAGGAAAACGAACCCAGCCTGATCTGCATCTGCTTCTGCAAATGGGGAGCCGTCGCCTGGTATATTTACGTCGGACCAACCCGGAGGATTCTGTATCGACCAGTTTTGAGGAGAGGTAGCCCCTGTGTTTACAATGGTCCATGCCCCGCCTACCTGGCCGGTTAGCCCGGAATTGAAATTTTGAGCCAGCAAAGTGATCGTAGCGGTATTGGCGGCAGCGGTAACGGCAACACCCGATCCTGTACATACGGTGTAAGAACTTGCGGGGGTTAAAACTATGGGCGACGGTGCAGGGTTCACTGTTTCCACCGTTGTGGCGGGGCAGCCTCCTTGTGTATATGAGATGATTGCCGTACCGCCATTATTGCCAACACCGGTTACTACACCATTAGTGCCTACAGTAGCAATTGCAGTGGCGCTGCTGGCCCATGTGCCACCTGTAGGGGCGCCAACAAGTGTAGAAGAAGACCCTGGGCAAACTGCCGAACCGGCAGAAACGGACGGCGGCGCAGTTACCAGCATTGTAAGGCCGGCTGCCGCCGCGCCTGAATAGTTTTCCGTATTTGAAAAGGAGAAATTACCTGACGCTGTGGAATTTGTAATAGCGGTTACCGTAATATCGTCTCCAATAGCTGCAGTAGACGATATATCTGCAACAACAAAAAAGAACCAGGATGTTGCTGTCAGGGATTTGCTCCCGCTAATAGTATGTGTTCCTGGGCCGGTTCCGGTGCTTACAGAGTTATATAATGTAGCGCCCGTAAACGAGTTTGTGGTATTCCAGTATAAGCTATAGCCAGTAACATCTGCCGCAGGAGCCAAACCACTTGTAGTGAAGGTAAAAGAGTTCAGGGTATTTGTGCCCGTTTGGGTGAATTTGAAACTGTAGATCACCTGGCTTGTAGTGCCCTTGCATATGATTGTAGAAGTGGGTACCGTACCGGCTGCAAGTGCACCACTGCGGGCTACCGCATATGCTTTATTAGTCATCGACAAGACTAACAGGAGCAATACCGCAGTGCCTAAAGCTTTTAAATTCAGGGCAAAAGGCAAATGTGGCGCGCCTTTTGTTTTCTGGGCTATAGTTAACTGAGTTGTAGGTAAAAAAGCTTTTGTAGATCTTTTCATAATACGCATTTTATAAACAGTAGCTAGGATTTTACTTATAACAAGACGCTTTACATAAAAAAATATGTAAATAAATGTTATTTTAGCCAAAAATAACAAATATTATCACATTTTTAGCACTAACTTATAAAAAAACTTATCCATTGTAAAAACGCAAATAATACAACGAAAGATGCATGAAAATATTGATATTCTTATGAAATTATAGATGTTTTATTTTATTTATAATAAAACAAGAAGTTATCCAAGACATTCGCAGATAAAACGATGATATGTTGCTTTTTTTTATAAAAGGAAGTGAAAGATCTTTAATATATAGTTTCTATTTTTTTTATTCGAAATTTACAATATAAATGAAACGCATTATTGGGCAATCAAATTTGTAATAAATGATTTTATTCAAACAATGGTACTCCATTATTCCAAAATAGATTGACGTAGTGCTGGTCGAACCAACCTCTGAAATTATTAGTGGCATTCAGTACCATCAGGTCAAGTACAGGTTTGTCGTCTGTAAAGATCACTGCGTCATTTAGGTCGGGTATTTTGCGCTCAACAAACATGGTGTCCATATCTGCCTTTTTGCCATACAGGTATAGCGGTGTCCTTAACGTGCTGAAGTCCTGGTTTTCGGCGCTGGCGATTAGCAATAGGTTGCGCTCTTCTTCAGTGCCTGTGGTGGGCAATATCCTTGTTTTGAGGCCGGCCTCGCATAAGGTCTTGTATATAGATCTGCCGGCTTTTCCTATGTCGCCACTCAAAAAGCCATAGAAATTTACAATGATCATACCATTCTCATTAAGCAGTGATCTGGCCTTTTTAAAACTTTCCAGGCTCAAAACGTGTGGAGGCGGAATATCGCCACGAAAAACATCGAAAAATATGAGATCGTATTTTTTGGAGGTTTGCTCCAGGTAGTGCCTTGCATCATCAACGGTTACATGCACTTCGCTGCTCAACGAAAAATACTCCCTCGATACATCTGTAACCCGTTGATCCAGCTCTGCCACATCTACATTAAGTTTGAGGTCGTTGTGCAGCATATTGGCAATAGACCCGCCACCTAATCCTAATAATAAAGCATTTGAGCCTTCCTTTAATTTGCTGGCGATGCAGGAAACATAAACAAGATAATTGGCCTGGGTGGCGCCGGTATTTTTGTTAATAAATGTTTCGCCTATCCTGTTCACATAAAGTATCCTGTCGGTAGTAGGTGGTGTATTATCGTTATTCAATACATCTGCTACCATCACTTGCCCCAATAAGCCTTCGGAATAATACGGAACCTCAATACCGGCAGATTGCTGTACCGTTTTTTTTAAAGACCACGATATAAAGACAAATAATATAAATGCAAGGGATGAATATTTTTTCCGGGAAATAACTTTTGTAAAAGGTATAATGCCAACTGCAATGCCGGTAATGATTGATGGCGCCGTTAACCCAAACGAAGGAATAATATAGAATCCGAATAGTATTAACGTGATAATGCCGCTTACCGAAGAAATGGCATACACCTTTCCCGTTACTGCGCCCGCATCGTTCGCTTGCCTGGTTAAATGTTTTATCAGCAGGGTAGGTACCATGCCAAGCATTGCCAGGGGAGGCAGAATAATTAGCGAGCTTACGAGTATGGATGCAGTATTAAAGTTGGTTGCTACGAAGGCCATTGTCAGCTGCTGCGAAGTGAAATGCATAAGCATCAGTAATACTGAGGCTCCGAGCAACGACCACTGCAAGGCATGCAGTGGGTTATATTTATCGGCAAGCCGGCCACCTGCATAGTAGCCAATAGCAAGCCCCGTAAATGTAAACCCAATAACCACCGCCCAAACAAAAAGCGACGCACCAAAATAGGGCGCCAGCATTCTTGCTGCGATGAGCTCTATAGCCATTACCGCGGCGCCCTCTATTACTGCAAACAGGTAGCCGCTTTTTTTTATGCTGTCTCCCTTTTGATCATTTTTTACCTGCCCGTTACCGGGTTCCGCTGATGCCTTTTCTGAGGCCATAAATAGTGCGAGGTAGATAATAGGTAATAAGGCTAACGATACTCCTGTGGCCAGTGCACAAAATCTGAGCCCCGCATGAGGTATAAGGTAGCAGCCAAACAAAAAAGTAGAGAGTATTCCACCAGACGTAGATATAAAATAAACCGTACCGGCCATGGTTCCTTCCGTAGCCACCTCTGTGCTTACCAGGCTGACTATAATGGGCCCTACCATACCGAAGCATAACAAGGGTGGTATGATCAGCAACAGTGAGGTAAGACATATGCCAGGAATAAGGCCAAAGCCAGATGTAATGTGAATGAGCGCATCGGCGCTATATGGTAAGGCAAAAACCAGTGCCGCTGCTATACTTAATATTGCAGCCAGTTTCTTTTCGATATTTTTTTGGCGGGATAACAATCCACCGGAAAAATAGCCCAGGGTAAGGCCGGCAATAGTGCTAATAAGCACGGTGGTCCATACATACAGGGAACTACCGTAGAAAGGCGCAACGAGTTTTGCACTCATCAGCTCTACGGCCATTAGTGCAGCGCCTTCAATAAATAATACAAAAAAAAGAAACTTGAATTTACTGGACATCTTAATTTCTATATTGCATACCTGTTTGTTCCGTTACCTTTCGGCCTTCCAAATCAATTCCTCCAGCGCTTTGCGATCAGTAATGATACTAGCCCTGTATTGATATAGCATTGCTTCCCACTTCTTTTCTTTTGCATTCCAAAGTTCAGGGTAAGCGCTCCATAATACCTGTTTCTTCCTGTTCACAATAAACAAGCAGTTATAATTCCAGCTCATCTGTACAAATATAGAATGGTTAGGCAACTCTGCTAAATTTCCACCTGGCTTTATCCTTGTGGTTTTAGCTGGTTTGGCATTGAGTGGGTTGCATGTGTATTCCCATATCTTTTCCAGTTTATTGCCATGCACGGCAGGCTCCCTAAGCAGTAAAATTTTCGGAGGGTTTGGCATATTGCAATCGTTATTGTCGAACAGGTACAAATATCCGCTGTCTGATCTCCTGATGCAATGCTGATCGCAAAACAATTCATTCCCCAGTTCTTTGCCTCCGCCCGGCTTATATGTATTCCCATACGATTCCAGCACTTCGCCCTGGGGGTATTTTATTTTAAGTATTCTGCTGATGTTCCTGCAGCTGAGATAAATATTATTTGCAGCTGTATCAAAGTAAAATCCGTTTTCGTGCGGATCAAGGTCTAGCAGGCCTTGTTCATTTTTGCACAAAAAAATATCAGTGCCTTCAAAATATTTTTCGCTGCTCCACGACCATACCAGGCGGCTATTTTCATCATACTCTTTTATATCTCCAAACTCTACCTCCTGGTATAGGTCGCCATCATTCTTCCTGACCACTTTGTAAGCTGTAGAGGCAAGTAAACTGCTGTCGTGAGAAGATAATTTCAATAATTTACGTTCATTGCCCAGTACCATATAATGGCCGTTATTCAGCCGTGTAAGTTCGTGATGATAATTGTCGCGGTCTTCTTTTCCATTATCCGGCCCCTTCCACAAAATATTGCCATTAAAATCAATTTCATATGCCCTGCTGTTTTGCAAAATAGTAAGAGCGCTATCTGGCGTTATTTTTAAGTCGCGCGGCATATTTATTGCGCCTTCAATTGGCGGCAGAAACCATATTGGTTTTCCTTTCATGTCAAAAAGAGCCCTGAAGCCATCTGAAAAAACACAAGCATCCTTATACTCTTTGGCATTTACGTCTATTCTCAAACGCCTTGTGCTATCGTCAATTCCGGGAATCGCTGCCGTGCCAAAATGATGTAACTCACCCAGGCTATTCTTGCCATTATTCATTGCGACTGCCTGCCATGTATACTCACTGCCAAAGTCGGGAACCTCGGCGATCAGCTTATTAGTTTTGCTATTAATAGAATTGATAATATTTTTTTTGAAGGAGTCTGCATCATTAAAATACCCTTTTGCAATTTGCAGTGTGTAGGTGGCATCTTTTTCAGGGGGAAAAGAAAATCCGATGATGCGAAAATTCAACTGGCTGGCTTCGCGGGGAAGCACTTGTGATAGTAAGTGGTATGGAATAAGAAATAAGAATACTAAAGGAATGATCCGGGGCATAACAGAAAAGGCGTTCCGCGCAAATATAATCCAAAATTAATTGAAGGCCGTTGCAGCATGCAGCTGCGTTCATAAGCCACATTTTGAGCGCTCTTATCTATATTTACGCTAGTTATGGAAACGATATTAATGCTTCATGGCGCCATAGGCGCTGCTGTGCAACTGCAGCCACTTAAAAGGTGCCTTAGCGATAGATTTAATGTATACAGCCTCGACTTTGCGGGGCATGGAGGCCGGCCGTATGATAGTGATTTTACAATAGAGCTATTTGCTAATGATGTGCTGCAATTTGTGCAGCAGCAAAACCTGGATAGGGTAAATATTTTCGGGTACAGCATGGGTGGGTATGTAGCTATGTACCTGGCAAAGCACCACGCTGGCAAAGTAAATAAAATTGTAACCCTGGCTACCAAATACCATTGGGACGAGGTTACGGCTGCTAAAGAGATTAAGATGCTGGACCCGGAAAAAATGGAGCAAAAGATACCGGCGTTTGCAGCTATACTGCGTGAACGGCATCAGCCGAACGACTGGAAAGATGTACTGAAACGAACGGCAGAAATGATGAATGGGCTAGGTAACGATAATCCCTTAAAGATGGAGGATTATGCTGCTATAACTACGCCATCGTTGCTATTGCTTGGCGACCGGGATAAAATGGTAACCCTGGAAGAAACAGTGGCAGTATATAAAGCACTCCCCAATGCTATGATGGGCATGTTGCCGGGTACACAGCACCCTATAGAGCAGGTGAATGCTAATACGTTAGCCTATATGATCGATAGTTTTTTTATGAATGATACGGAGGGGATTATATGAAAACAGGCTATCCTACGAAAGATAGCCTGTTTATATCGTTATTGCTTTTATTTATTGTTTTACAAACTTCATTGTGCTTATAGCGCCATTTTTGTTTTCACAAATATTCAGGAAATAAACTCCGGCAGCCATACCGGAAGTATTTACTGTGAAAGTTGCTTGGTTGTTTTCCCCTTCAGCTATTTTTTGCCCTACGGCATTATATATTGTAAATACTCTTTCTTCTGCAGTATTTGAAGATATCTCAAGGATGTTAGCTACCGGATTAGGGAATAACATGTAATTGTTATTCGAAGCAGTAACAGATGAAACAACTGATGGTGGGGTAGTGCCGGTTAGGTCGCCTTTCAACGTTACATTATCAAATCGATTATTACCTGAAGTGGAGTCAGGGCCTTCAACAAATGCTATGGCTATGCCAAAATGAGCATTTTCTTTTGTGTTTGTATCGAGGGAGAAAGTATAGGTGCTTGTTTGCCAGCCGATCACAGAGTCTGTAACATTATTGACAGAATCTACCGGGTAAGTGGTAGCGTTGGCCGCGTCTCCATTGGAAGCAGGAACAAAATGAGTGCCATCTGTTGTATAATATACAGTATTGTGTTTTGAACCACTTGTTGTTCTTTGCTCAGCATAAGCAAATTTAATATTCTTATAGCCTGTCGTTGGCATCCAGAAAATCACAGAATCGGCAGGGTTACGGAACCTGATAGCATTACCCGCATAATCTCCCGTCTGAATATTTAGTGAGGAGCCATTTGTAAAATCTATATACGCTCCCAAATATTTATAGTTTGCTGCCCCGGAGCCAGCAACTTTATAACTTGGAATTCCGCCGGCTGAATCTGCCATGCCACCGTTGAAATCCCAATTATAGATCAGGGTAGCTTGTGCGCTGCCTTTAATATTAATAGCAATTATTGCAACGAGACTTAATAAAACAGAAAGTAATTGTTTTTTCATCTGAGTGATTTTGAGTGCAAAGAAATACAGACTACGTTAAGGCAATATTATCCAAAGGTTAAGGAAAGGTTGCCTTGCGCGGCAAACCAGGCAGATAGACATATGCATTTATTTCATGCGAATTCATTTCTTAATGTTCGAGTAATATCCCGGTAACATTGCGGGCATTTCTTTGCAATAAAAAGCAATATTATGAGGAAAACTATATTTGCCCTTTTCTTTTCTTTTTGTGCCCTTGGATATTTCCCGACCCAAGCCCAGACACTGATACACTACTGGCATTTCAATAATTTTGTAACAGCAATGAATACCCCAACTATTAATGGTATACCTGCTGATTTTTCCATACATGATACTTCGAAAGCCAAGATACTTTTCGCTGAATTGCCTGGGGTCTCGGCTTCCTATTCTACATATATCGATCCTAATCCGGCAATACCGTCTGATCTGGATACCGTTAATGCACGTTTGGGGCAACCCGATGGTAATATGATGCGCCCCCGTAACCCGGTGGATAGTATGCGTCTTCTATTTTATATACCTACCATTCATTATAAAAACATAGTATTGAAATATGCTACTCAGTCGTCAAGTGTGGCTCATGGTGATACCTACCAGCTTTTTGACTACAGTGTAGACAGCGGAGCAACCTGGAGGACGAGTGGATTATCGGAGTTGCAAGACTCGGCATGGTTGATAATGAAATTAGTCAATGTATCTATTGCCGACCCCCTGGCAAATGACAACTCAAAATTGGTTTTTCGTCTCAGGTTCTCCGGTAACACAACCCTTACCAGTGGTAACAACAGGTTTGATAATGTAACGGTAGAAGGTGATTCTATTATCAGCCTTTCTACCATAACAACCACGCCCGCTGCTTATGGCCCTTTTTGTAATGCTACCACTACCCCTATCAGCGTACCCTTTACTACTACGGGCGCTTTTCCGGGTGGTTTTTCGCTGCAGTTGTCAAATTCCAGCGGCAGCTTTGCTTCTGGTACAACTATCATCGGTTCCGCTACTTCAGCGCCAGCTGCTGCGTCTATCCCTTTTGGTACTGCTGCGGGTACCTACCGCCTTCGTGTTATCAATACCACCACTACTCCGGTAACTTACGGATCTGATAATGGATTTGACATAATTGTCAGTGGCCCCCCAACGGCTTATGCTGTAACGGGCGGCGGCGCTGCCTGCGGCGGTAGCGCTGGTGTTCCAATAGGTGTAGTCAATTCGCAGGTGGGTGCATCTTATCAAATATATTTATCTGGCGCACCGGTAGGGAGTCCGGCAATTGGTACCGGTTCGGCGATAATTGCTGGTACGGTAAACGTTGCCGGTACCTATTTTGTAAGAGGTTCATTTGGCGGCTCGTCTTCCTGCACCACTAATATGACCGGGAGTGCGGCGGTAACTGTTAGCGCAGGCCCGGCAGCTATTACAGGTACTCAAAACGTTTGCGTGGGGCAAACAGTAATGCTGCACGATGCCACAACAGCCGGCGTATGGACCAGCAGCAGTACTACACTGGCTACAGTAACCAATGGTGGCGTGGTGACAGGTGTAGGGCAAGGAACCGTTACCATCAGCTATACCACTTCAAGCTGTTATTCCACAGCAGTGGTGACGGTTAACCCACTGGCATCGATAGCCGGGGTTACCAATATGTGTGCAGGCGCTACCACTACCTTAAGCGATGCTATTACCGGGGGTACATGGTCTTCGGGTAATACCAACGCTTCCGTTGGCTTAAACTCAGGCGTGGTGACCGGTATGAACTCTGGCAGTACCACGGTAATTATATATACTACTCCCGGTGGTTGCCAGGCTATTACGACCGTTAGTATAAATACCTCTCCTTCAATAATAGGTGGGGCGACAACGGTGTGTGCATCGGCAACAACCAGCCTTACAAATGTGGCAACGGGAGGTACATGGACGAGCAGTAACACCTCTACAGCAACAGTAAATGCGGCCGGGGTGCTTTCAGGGATAGTGGTGGGAACTGCAAATATTACTTACGCGTTACCGGATGGCTGTTCGATAACAACACCTGTAGCAGTAAGCCTGGCCCCAGGCGCAATAATTAGCCCGGCAACGATCTGTGCGGCAACAACTGTTTCATTTTCTGATGCTGTAACCGGTGGGTTATGGACCAGCAGCAATACATCGACTGCCAATATAGGTTCTCTCACCGGGCAGGTAACAGGTGGTACACCCGGCGCTGCCACTATTACCTATTCGCTTGGCGGATCAAGTTGTACGGTAACAAAGGCTGTGACCATAAATGCGTCACCGGCGGCTATAACGGGAACAACGAATATTTGCGCCGGCACTACAGCCTCTTTAAATGACGCGACAAGTGGCGGAACCTGGGGCAGCACCAGCACAGCTGTTTCTGTAAGCAGCACAGGTAGTATTACCGGCGCAGGTATTGGCACTTCAACAATTTCATATACCGTGGCGGGTTGCCCGGCAACCACTGTTGTTACCGTTACCCTTGCGCCGTCAGTTATACCAGGGACTGCAACATTGTGTGCCGGGCAGTCAATATCACTAACCGATGGTGTTACAGGTGGCAGCTGGAGCAGCTTGAACACAAATGTGTCTGTCGGTTCTTCAGGGTCAGTCTCTGGTATAGCAGCAGGTAGCGCTGTTATTACTTATGCAATAGGCTCCTGCAGCGTCACTAAAACAATAACTGTTAATCCTGTAGCTACAATGAGTGGGCCTACCGGTGTTTGTGTTGGTTCTACCGGCACATTAGTTCCTTCCGTAACCGGCGGCACCTGGAGCAGCGCACCTATGTCAATAGCCACTGTCTCCGGTAGCGGCACCGTATATGGTGTGGCGCCGGGGGGGGCAACGATCACTTATATCTTGCCTGCCGGCTGTACTACGTTAACCAGCGTTACGGTGAACACAGTTCCTACAGCTATACTCGGAACGCTGCACACATGTGTAGGCTCTTCGACCTCGTTGAACGATGGCGCAGGTGGCGGCACATGGAGCGTGTCTCCGTTATCAAGAGCTACCGTGGGATCATCGAGCGGCGCTGTAACCGGTGTGTCTGCCGGTACCGCAACTGTTGTTTATTCACTGGGCTCTGGCTGCACGGTAACAGCTGCTGTCACTATCAACCCACTGCCTGCACCTATCTCCGGTACTGCGCAGGTGTGCATGGGCCTTAACACGTCGCTCACAGATGCTGTAACAGGCGGCACATGGAGCAACAGCGCTATCTCCATTGCTACAACAACAGCAACGGGTATTGTTAGCGGCATTGTTCCCGGTAATGATACTATCAGTTATACTATTCCTACAGGTTGCGTGGCTGTTGCCGTTGTCACGGTAAATCCTTTGCCCTCTTCTATTACCGTATCAGGTTACGTTTGCCTTGGGTTAAATACACCATTAAGCAGTTTGCCTGCCACCGGCACGTGGAGCAGTAGTAATACGGCACTTGCTACAGTGGATGTGAATACAGGCGTGGTAACCGGTGTAGGGGCGGGTGCACCCACAATTACCTATACATTACCTACTACCTGCATAGCTACCCAGGTGGTTACTGTTAATTCTATTGCGCCCTCTATCACGGGTACACTTCATGTTTGTGAGGCGTTGACAACAGCGTTAGGAGATCCGCTTCCCGGTGGCGCATGGAGTACCAGCGACAATGCAATAGCTACCGTAAATAGCGGCGGAGTGGTTACCGGCATATCGGCTGGTACAGTAACTATAAGCTATATCACCGCAATATGCCCGGCTACTACTATGCTTACAGTCAATCCTATTCCAGGCCCCATTTCCGGAGCCGGGGAACTGTGTTCCGGCTCTTTGACAGGCTTGAGTGATGTGGGCAGCGGGACATGGAGCAGCAGTAACATGTATGTCGCCAGCATTGACCCCGCAACAGGAATTGTGAGAGGAGGGTCGACAGGTGTTGCTACCATTACTTATACGCTTGATGTAGGCTGCGTGAATACGACCCACATAACTATAGACCCTCTGCCCGCAGTAATAACTGCCCCATCCGGTGTATGCCTTGGGTCAACTTTACTTTTAGGTGAGGTAACTACGGGTGGCACTTGGAGCAGCATTAATACCGATGTGGCTACTGTTAGTTCTTCTGGGCTTCTTACTACAGTTTCGGCAGGATCTGCTATAATAAGTTATACCATTTCTACAGGGTGTGCTTTTGCAAGATCAATTGATGTGGTGCAAGTGCCTGCTATAACTGGCGTAAGTAATATTTGTGCCCTGGGTGCTACCATGGCGCTAAGCAATACGCTCACAGGAGGGTCGTGGACAAGCTCTCTTGTGTTTGTTTCTGATACGGGCCTTGTGACCAGCGCCGGCCCAGGTGTAGCTAGTGTTACATACACGATACCTTTAGGCTGCTCTAACACTACATCGTTTATAGTGAGCCCATTGCCTGGGCCTGTTACGGGCAACACAAATCTTTGCATCGGGCTTACTACGGCTTTGCATGATACTGCTGCCGGTACCTGGGGCAGCAGCAATTCTTCAGTTGCCACTGTCGATGTTTCCGGAGTTGTCTATGGTGTATCGGCTGGTACTGCTTTGATATCATTTACCAATAGTTCCGGATGCTTTAATGCGGTTACTGTCGCTGTTCATGCCTTGCCATCGGCTATTGGCGGCACAACAGCTGTTTGCGCAGGTGCATCAACAACCTTGTTTGATGCGATCCCTGGTGGCACATGGAGCAGCCACGATGTCATCATAGCTACAGCCGGGCCCGATGGCACCATTATGGGTATTGCTGCAGGTGTTACTTCCATCACCTATACGCTTGGTTCGCTCTGCTTCGCTACGGAGGCCTTTACTGTAAACCAATTACCTACTGCTTACCCCGTAACTGGCGGAGGCTCTTACTGTATTGGTGGCGCAGGGTTGCATATTGGCCTTGGCTCTTCATTTGCCAGTGTTAATTACCAGTTGTATAATGGCGCTACACCGGTTGGAGTTCCAGTTCCCGGCACTTATTCCAATATCGATTTTGGCTTGCAAACTTCGGCTGGTTTTTACTCCGTTACCGCAACAAATGCAGCAACCTCTTGCAGCAGCGATATGAGTGGAACTGCGATAGCTATCGTTTCGTTGCCCGCGGCATATGCTGTTACTGGTGGCGGAAGCTATTGCATTGGCGGGCCGGGTGTGCATATCGGTTTAAGCTCTTCTTCTATCGACGCTCACTACCAGTTATATGATGGAGCAACTGCAGTAGGCGCCAGTGTTGCCGGCTCGGGCGGAGCGCTCGACTTTGGGCTGCATACAACTGTTGGCGCCTATGGGATTATAGCTACCAGCGTAGTTGCAGGATGTACTGATCACATGCCAGACAGTGTGAGTATAACAACAACTCCATTGGTTGCGCCATCAGTAACCGTAACTTCAAGCCTGGGCGGTGTGGTATGTACCGGAACTCCGGTTACATTCACTACCTCTATTGCAAATGGTGGCCCGAGCCCGGTGTATCAATGGAAGGTGAACGGTGCAAGCGTAACGGCGGCAGGATCGTCCTACTCTTATACTCCGGCTAATGGCGATGTAGTAAAAGCAATACTGATCAGCAGCGAAGCATGTGCGTCGCCAGATACTGTAAATGCTACAGTTATTATGACGGTGCAGCCGGTAGTACTGCCTGCTGTTACTATTGCCGCCACACCTGGCACAACTATAATTGCCGGGCAATACGATACGCTAACTGCGACCGCTACCAGTGCAGGCCCTGCACCTACATACCAGTGGAAGGTAAACGGAATTGCTATAGCTGGCGCTACTGCTGCAACTTATATCAGCAACGCGTTTGTTAATGGCGACGTAGTTACCTGTACCGTGACCAGCAGCGGCACATGCCCCGGACAAACCGCAACTGCTACAACAACTATATTGATCAGTAACAGGGTAGGGTTGCAGCAACTGGTGTCTTCCGGCAATATCAGGATAGCGCCAAATCCTAATAAGGGTGAATTTACCATTTCAGGGACATTAGGTACCTCGAATACGGAAGAAGTATTGCTGGAGCTATCAAATATGCTGGGCCAGGTAATATATAAAGATGTGGTAACGGCGAAGAATGGTGAGCTAAATAAAGTGGTATCGCCCAATCGTGGTTTAATTAAAAATGGCATGTACCTGCTGGTGGTGCGTTCCGAAGGAGAAAAGAGTGTATTCCACATCGTTATCGAACAATAGAATTAATTACCATTTTAAAAAGGCAGGAACTATGATAAGTTACTGCCTTTTATTTAATGTGATCTTCGTAGCCGTAAAGAGCTGCCCTGGTTTTTGGTTCGGGTTTTTGCCGCTAACCCACATACTGCATATTTTTTTTAGCATGCAATTGACTTCAGGCCTAAATTTAGCCAATTCACGTTGCGTTTTCTTAACGTCCCCATAATATTGCGATAATATCCCGATAACAATGCAGGTATTTCTTTGTGGCAAAATCAGCTATAATGAAGAAGAATTTACTTGCCGCTTTACTTTGCTTAAGCGCAGTTCTTGTATTTAATGTAACCGGTAATGCGCAGGGTACGCTGTTACACTACTGGAATTTTAACTCTTACAATACCACTCCACCTTACGCTTACCCCAACTTTCCTGCACCGTTTAATGCAGATTATTCCCGTATAGACCCAACGAAAGCAAGTGTGGTTTTTACAAAATATCCTGGGATCTCTGCTTTATATCACAATTCTAGCTCCGTTAATATCCTTGATTTTGCAGCAGCCGTAACATCCGACTATGATACTGTTAACTTACGTTTAGGCACACCAGCAGGCTATTATATGCGTCCCCGCAACCCGATGGACAGCATGTACCTGTTGTTTTATATACCTACTACTAATTACAAGAATATATTAGTGTCGTACGGCACCCAATCATCCAGTTTCGCAAGCGGCGACCAATATCAATACTTTGATTATAGTACAGATAGCGGAACAACGTGGACTACAACAGGCTTATCTAAGCTGTTTGACTCGGCCTTACTAACCTTCAAAAGAATAAGTGTAGCCATCACGGATCCTGCTGCAAATAATAATCCTAAATTAGTGTTCCGTATTCACTTTGTTGGCCGCAATACAGGAACATCAGGTAATAACCGTTTCGACAATATATCAGTAGATGCCGATACATTGGTAGCCCCGGTAACTATTCATTATTGGAGTTTTAATACCTATACTACTACATATACCTACCCGCACACTTTCCCTCTCGGATCTATCAATGCTGACTTTTCTCTCATAGACCCCACCCAGGCACGCATATATTTAGGAACATTTTCCGGCACATCTCCCACATGGCATAGTGCAATGACCACGTTAATGGATGCCAACGCATCGGATGGCAATGTTAATGCTCATTTTGGCGCACCTGCAGGTACGTCTATCAGGCCCCGGAATCCTCTTGACAGTGCTTACCTTTATTATTACATACCTACAACCGGCTATCACGACATTGTCGTGTCTTATGCTTCAGAGTCATCCAGCACGGGAAGTGGTGATGGCGAACAATGGTTTGATTACAGTAAAGACAGTGGCGTGACATGGAATACGGCGCTATTGTCTGAACCATTTGATTCTGCATGGCCTACATTTAAATTAATCTCGGTAAATTTTACATCGGATTCAGGAGTGAATAACAACCCGAAATTGGTATTCCGCATCCATTTTGTCAATCATACTACCGGTATCAGCGGCAACAACCGGTTTGATAACGTATCTGTAGACGGTGTTCCTTATCCTGTTTATAATACTATTGCCACAACTGCCGCCACTTACGGCCCTTTCTGTAATGCAGCTGCCAACCCTATAAGTGTTGCCTTCACCAGTGCAGGTACTTATACAGGCGCCTGGTCAGTTCAGCTATCTAACCCCGGAGGTACCTTCCCTGCAAATACTACTGCCAATATTATAGGCACCGGGGCTACTTCTCCTATTTCTGTATCTATTCCTGCGGGCACAGCGGTGGGTAATTACCGTGTTCGTGTGGTAAATACTAACCCGGCTATATTGAGTTCTAATGATAACGGAACCAACATTGTGATGAACGCCCCACCTACTGCTTACAACGTTACTGGCAGCGCGGCGTATTGCGCAGGAGGCACTGGCGCGGCGGTTGGGCTGAGCGGCTCTCAAACAGGTGTGCGTTATAAACTATACCTGGATGGCACATACCTCAATGATTCTTTGAATGGTACCACCGGCATCCTCTCTTTCGGCAATATGACCACTGGCGGCACATATACCGCAACTGCTTTCAACGTAGCCACGCCTACCTGTACTACTAATATGACCGGAAGCGCTATAGTAACAGTAAATCCATTACCTGCTGCCATTACCGGTACCACAACTACCTGCCAGGGTATTACGGTAACGCTGGCTGATGCAACCAGCGGCGGATCATGGAGCAGCTCATTTACTACGGCGGCAACAATTGACCCAGCTTCAGGAATACTAACCGCTGTAATTCCCGGTCTTTCAACAATTACTTATGCGCTGCCCACCGGCTGCACTACCACTACTTCTGTATCTATAAATGGCCCTGTTCCAAATATTGACGGAACAATGAATGTATGTACAGGCCTTACTACATATCTTTCTGTGGCTTCAGGCATCGGTACATGGAGCAGTGCGAACACTTCAATCGCTACCATTGACGCGTTTGGTGGAATTGCCGGTGGCGTGAGCGCCGGCACAGCAACGGTATCTTATACTAACGATCTCGGTTGTGTAAGAACCGCAACAGTTACTATTAACCAGGCGCCGTCTGTTATTACCGGTTTCTCAAATGTATGCGCTGGCTCTACGATAACATTGGCCGACGACATTACAGGTGGCACCTGGAGCAGCAGCGATGGTACTGCAGGCATTGGTGTAAACTCGGGTGTGGTAACAGGTAACAGCCCCGGCACACCAAATATTACTTATGTATTGCCTACCGGCTGCAATACTGTTGCGGGTATAGTGGTTAATGCTGTTCCCGATGCAATTACCGCCACAGCAGTTGTTTGTGCAGGATCTACTGCAACGTTAACCGAAGGTGCAGGGTCGGGCAACTGGAGCAGCAGCGATGATGCACTTGCCACCGTAGATGCTTCTGGTATTGTATCTGGTGTAAGTGCGGGCGCACCTGCCATCACTTTTGCATTTGGAACCGGTTGCCAGGTGACGACCGTAGTTACCATTAACCCTCTTCCAGCAGGAATTACCGGGCTAAACAACATTTGCGAAGGGGTTAACATCACACTTAACGAACCAACGACTGGTGGTGTATGGACAAGCAGTAATACAACAAGTGTTGTTATTGATCCTTCTACAGGTTTTGTGAACGGTATTGTTGCGGGGAGTGCAACAATAACTTATACGCTTCCTACAACTTGTATGATCACTACTGATATCAACGTTAAGCCGTTGCCATCTGCTATCATAGGAAATACCAATGCCTGTGTAGGCCAGGCTTCACTCCTTAGCAACATTACCAGCGATGGTACATGGAGCAGCAGCTCTTCAAGTGTATCTGTGGATGCAACCAGCGGTTCTATCACCGGCGTTGCCCCAGGCACTTCTATGATCACCTACAGGTTGTCTACCGGTTGTAAGACAACAGCTGTTGTATCGGTTAACCCATTAGCAAGTATTACGGGTCTTTCGTTCATATGTTCGGGACTAGGCGCTACATTAGCTGACGTAGTTACAGGCGGCGCATGGAGCAGCGATAATACTTCCGCGGTTAGCATAGACCCTGCCACAGGCGTCTATACCACAACTGCACCGGGCGTAGCTAATGTTACTTATTCTTTGCCTTATGGCTGCTCTGCAACATCGGCAATAACTGTTGCTTTGTCTCCCGATGATATTGCCGGTACGCCGAACGTGTGCAGGGGAACTACCACTACGCTCACAGATCCGGGCTTTGGCAGCTGGAGCAGCAGCAATACGGCTGTGGCCACAGTAGGCACCAGCTCCGGTGTTGTTGCCGGAGCTTTAGGAGGCACAGCCACCATTAGCTATACCCTGGGTTCAGGTTGCTTCACACATACTGTGGTGACTGTAAATGTTCCTCCGGCGGCGATCTCTGGTAATAGTGCAGTTTGCCAGGGGAGTTCTACACTATATACCGATGCTACTACAGCCGGCACATGGTCGAGCACCGCAGGTACTGGAGTCGCCACAATTGATGCGTCAGGCTTCGCTGCCGGGTTGGTTCCGGGTAATGCTGTTATCTCCTACACATCGGTTAACGGTTGCTCTATTACAAAAACCATTACAATTAATCCGGCGCCAACAGCTATTACCGGAACTCCATATGTCTGCGCTGCAAGCACCACTGCTTTAGGCGACGCTACAATTGGCGGTACATGGACCAGTAGCAACGCTGCGCTGGCTACCATTAATGTTACTACAGGAAGCCTGAAAGGGTTAACTGCCGGTACGCCAACAATTACCTACCACTTGCCTACAGGTTGCTTTGCAACTGTAGTAGCAACTGTTACCCCGTTGCCGACCGTTTACCTGGTAACAGGTGGTGGCAGTTATTGTGCAGGCTCGGGTGGTTTGCATGTAGGCCTCAGTGGTTCACAAACAGGCATTAACTACCAGTTGTTTTATGGTGTAACGCACGTAGGCGGCCCGGTTGCCGGCACTGGCAGTGCGCTCGACTTTGGCGCTCAAGCCCTTGCCGAAGTATATACGGTAGTAGCAAACGACGGTACCACTTCTTGTGTGAGCCCTATGGCAGGTACCGCTCCTGTAGTTACTAATGCTTTGCCGTTTGTCTATAACGTTACAGGCGGCGGCCATTATTGCGCATCAGGCGCTGGCGTGCATATCGGCCTCGATGGTTCTAACACAGGCATCAGCTATCAGTTATATAATGCCGGTTTGCCGATGGGTTCGTCGGTACCTGGCGTTTCCGGCCCGTTAGACCTTGGGTCAGCTAGTGTTGCCGGCGCCTATAATGTGTTAGCTACTAATATGGCTACTGCATGTACTTTTACCATGACCTCTACAGCTACCGTAGTTGCAGACCCAGCGGTAACACCATCGGTAAGCCTGGCTACAGGCATTGGCGATGTTGTGTGCGGAGGCAGCCTTGTTCATATTGCTGCCACAACGGTTAATGGCGGGCTTACTCCTACTTATTCCTGGACGAAGAATGGCATACCAATAGTTGTTTCTGGCGGCACTTATACTTATCTGCCAGCAGATGGCGATAATATAGTGGTTACGCTTACCAGCAGCGCGTCTTGTGCCAGCCCTGTAGTTACGGGCAGTTCTCTTAGCCTCCATGTTCTTCCTCATGGCGCTCCTGCTGTTAGCATTAGCTCCACTCCGGGCACCGCTGTTTGCCAGGGCACGTCGGTTACCTATTTGGCCGCGCCATCTTACGCTGGTTCTGCGCCCACGCTTACGTGGGTGGTGAATAATCTCATCATGGGTATTGGCACGTCGTTCTCTTACACACCGGCAAATGGTGATGCTGTTAAGTTTATTCTAGGTAGCAATTACCAGTGCCGCACTGCGGATTCAGGCACCAGCAATACTATTAACATGATAGTTGATGCACCTGCAACGCCAACAGTATCTATCACTGTATCTCCAAACAATACAATATCTTCCGGCGAAACAGTGGCGTTAACTGCGCATGTTACTGGTGGAAGCTCAACATTACATTACCAGTGGTTTGTAAATGGCGTGATCGTGCCGGGCGCTGTTTATTCTACGTTCTCAGGAAGCAATTTTAACGATAATGACTCTGTTTCCTGTGTGGTTGTAAGCAATGGTATATGTGCCGGCCTTACAGGCAGCAGCTTCAGCAAAATACACATAAGCCATGTAGGTGTTCAGCAGGTTACGTCGGCAGGCAGCGACATCAGCCTGGTACCCAACCCTAACAGGGGAGTATTCACAGTTAAGGGCATCCTGGCTACAGCCGGTGATGAAGAAGTAGCATTGCAGGTGACAAACATGCTTGGCCAGGCAGTATACACCATAAGTGTTATGGCGGCAAACGGAAAGATCGACCAGCAGATAATATTAAATGGCAACCTGGCCAATGGAATGTATTTGCTCAATGTTCGTTTGGGCGGCCAGAACAACCTGTTCCATTTTGTGGTAGAGAAATAAGAGATCTATGCTAAGCAATTTTTAAAAGGGTGGGGCAGGGTTACTGCTCCGCTCTTTTGTTTTCAGAAGGTAGGACCAGAAATCTCAGGAAGCGAAAAGACCTGCGTCTTGCATTATTTTTTTTATGATTTTTATAAAAAATGTTATAAATACAGATTAACTTTAATTAGATTGGGTTACACCGATTTAATGAATTATTTTTGAGTTTTCTAACAAACGATTGAGGTTTTATTTCCGTATTGTAAGCGGGATTAATCTAAAAATTTATATGAAGCGAATTCTATTTATTGTCATGCTTTTTCTTATCGGCATGTCACTGCAGGCTATTGGGCGCGATGGGTATCATATTCGTTTAAAAATTACCGGGACAAAAGACTCTATGGTGTACCTGGCGCATTATTATGGGAAGCCACTGCCTACTATTTATAAAAAAGATTCAGCAAGGTTAGACAAGAATGGGGTAGCGGAGTTCAATAATCCTGACCCCTCGTTTGTAGGAGGTATTTACATGATGCTGATGTCTGACAGGAAAACTTATTTTGAATTTCTTGCTAATAATGGTGATGATATGACCATCACTGCAGATCTGAGTAAACTGCCCGAGGGTGTGAAATTTAAAAACTCGGCTGAAAACGAACACTTCCAGGAATATGTGGATTTTCTGCAGGACTATAGCCAGCGCCAGCAGCAGATGAAAAAAGATTATGGCGAGGCAAAAACAGCTGCCGACACAAGCGCTATACGCAAAAGGGCTGCCGCATCTTCGAAAGAGCTAAATAATTACAGGCGCGAGTATGCCAAAAGCCATCCTGGTACATTGCTTGCTAATATATTTAATGCACTGGAAATGCCGCAGGTTCCTGAGGGCGAACATTTGCTTGCCGATGGCAAAACAAAAGATTCGGCATTTGCTTACAATTATTATAAAGATCACTTCTGGGACGGGTTTAATTTCCAGGACGACAGGCTGATACACGCGCCGGTATACGATGCTAAGATCACCGAGTATATGAATAAGCTGGTGCTTCCATGGCCCGACAGTGTGGAGAAAGAAAGCGATATGCTGCTGAGGAAAACGCGTGGCACAAAGGACTTGTTCAAGTACACACTCTGGTGGCTGACACGTAATGTAGAAGACAGTAAGATAATGGGTATGGATGAGGTGTTTGTATACCTGGTAGAGAATTATTACATGAAGGGTGATGCCGTATGGCTCAGTAACGATGAGCTGACCAAATACATGGACCGTGCCCAGAAAATAGCGCCAAACGTTATAGGTAATCTTGCCCCTGCGGTAAAGCTGCCAAACGTGATGACGAAAAAAGATGAAAGCCTGTATGACGGAAAGAGCGATTATACCTTGCTGATATTTTATTCACCAAGTTGCGGACATTGCCAGCACGAGTTACCGGCGCTGGATTCTGTGTACAACGCAGTTTTAAAGAAAAAAGGGGTAAAGATATTTACAGTAGCTACCGAGGGAGAGGAAAAGGCTATTACAGACTTTATTACAAAGAACAAACTGGGAGAGTGGACCAATACATGGGATCATGAGCATGTGGGCGACTGGAGGGGTAAGTATGATGTGTATAGCACGCCTACTATATATTTGCTTGATGAAAAAAAGATCATCAGGGGTAAAAGGCTCGACCACACCAATATAGCAGGGCTGGTAGATATGCTGGAAAAAAAAGCAAAAAAAGATAAAGCAGGTACAACTAAAACAAAGTCATAAAATTTAAAAACACACATAAAAATGCGAAAGCTGGTTTTAACTTGCCTTACATCTGGTATCTGTATGATGTCGGGCTATGCACAAACTTTATTCACTTACGGTCCCTATTCAGTATCAAAAGATGAATTTCTGAGGGTTTACAAAAAGAACAGTATCAACAAGAAACCCGACATGTCGGACACTGCGCTTAAGAGCTACCTCGACCTTTATTCATTGTTTCGCATGAAAGTAGCTGAGGCCGATAAACAAAAGCTGGATACCGTACAAGCCATTAACAATGAGCTTGATAATTACCGCAAGCAGCTCGCAAAAAACTATCTTACCGATGAGCAGGTGACAAACAGGCTGATACATGAGGCCTACGACCGCATGAAGGAAGATGTGCATATTGAGCACATCCTTATCAGTTGTCCAGCAGGGTCAGATACAGTTGCGGCCTACGCGAAAATAGACAGCATTTATCATCTCATTGAGGGCAAAAAAGCTGACTTCGAAACCCTGGCAAGAGAATTTTCTGACGATAAAGGTTCCAGGGAAAACGGTGGTGATATTGGGTTTATTACCGCTTTTCAAACCGTATATCCTATAGAAAATGTAGCCTATACTACACCCGTAGGTAAGGTGTCAGCTCCGTTGCATACCCAGTTTGGCTATCATATTATTAAGGTAATAGAAAAACGCGCCGACAGGGGCCAGGTGCAGGTAGCCCAGATAATGATAAAGGTGTCGAAAGCCCAAGGGACAGCGGGCATTGACGCTGGCCGTAAACGTGCCGACAGCGTAGAGGCTATGCTTAAAAAAGGAACTCCATTTTATGAAATGGTTGATGCCTATTCCGACGATACTTATTCTAAAAAGGACAGCGGTGTTATCAAGCCATTTGGCGTAGGTAAGTATGTGCCCGTACTGGAAAATGCGGCCTTTGCACTCAAAAAGAAAGGCGACATTTCAGAACCCATTAAAACCGATTATGGTTTTCACATCCTGAAGCTGGTAGCCAAAATTCCTTTAGCGCCTTATGATACATTGTATACCCAGATCAAACATAAGGTAGAAAACGACTCACGTGCACAAACTGCAAGGGATTATTTCTTCAATAAGGTAAAAGAGAAGAATGGCTTTAAAGAATATCCGGCAAACGTAAAAGAGATATCTGATAAGCTGGCCACGGTTTCTGACACAGGTAAGGACGCTAAAACAATAAAGGCGGAAAACTATAAGAACATGACCAAACCTGTTTTCGCACTTGGCGGCAAAAACTACCTGCAGAGCGATTTTGCATTGTTTGTTGAAACGCTTACGCATGGCAAGCTAAATGGCCCTAAGAACGTAGTGGTGCATGATGCCTATAACCTGTATGTAAGTAATGTGGTTAATGATTTTGAAGAGCACAAGCTGGTGGAAGAAAACCCGGAGTTTAAAAACCTGATGGAAGAATACCGCGATGGTATCATGCTGTTTGAATTGATGGATCGCAATGTGTGGAGCAAGGCCGCACGTGATACTGTGGGACTAACCGCATTTTATGAAGGCCATAAGAGTAAGTATATGTGGGAGCCAGGGTTTGAAGGTGCAGTATATAAGTTCAAGACGAGGGCATTTCTTGATACCGGCCTCATTATGATCAATGCACGCATATCTGATGAAGACATTGTAAAGCAATTAAATGTTGGCAACCACCCAGATGCTGTTTCCATACAGCGCGGCCGTTATGAATTCTCTCACTTTAAAGATGCGTCAAAAGAAGATCTTCAAAAAAACAAGATGAAGATCATTGCTCCGCCAAATGGCCCGTACACGGCAATAAATGCGAAAGAAGTATACACTGGCCCCGGCCAGAAATCGCTTGACGAAGCCCGTGGATATGCTGTAGCTGAATACCAGGACTACCTGGAAAAACAATGGAATGAAAAAATGCGCAAAGAATACCCCATGAAACTCAACGACAAGGTATTTGTGACTATGGTGAAAAAGTAATTGTTATAGAAATTATAGTATGCGCCCGCCCGGTTTCCGGGTGGGCGCCATTTTTTGTGATGATGTACGGGGCTATCAATTCCGCTCCATGTTAGAAACGCTGTAATAGCCACCCTCTGGCCCTCTGGAAATTGATTAGTAGCTACTGTCAACTGGCCTCGTAACCCAATGTCATTAAGCTAAGAAGCCGAAGCACTCCTCTATGAATAGCCTCCGGTGAAATCTATGGGGATAAGCAAAAAGGCCTACCGTGAATGGGTAGGCCTTTTGGGGATGAGTAAAATCGTTAAATTACTTTTGTAATGCGCTTGCTATGTCTTTGCTGTCAGCCTTGGTCATCGGGTCGAAATCAGCAACCAGAACACCATTTTCATTGATCAGGAATTTCTGGAAATCCCATTTTATTTCGGTGTCTTCAAAATTATTGTATTGTTTTTGCGTAAGCCATTTGTAGATAGGCGCCATATTATCTCCTCTCACCAATACTTTTGCAGCTAAGGGGAAAGTGACCTTATAGTTTTTTGCACGGGCGGGGTTTTTCTTTGATCCCGGTTCTATCTGGAAGTCGTTGGTAATAAAACCAATGATCACCAGCTTATCCTTATACTGTTGATACAGCGCCTCCAGTTCAGAATATTGTTTGGAGAAATCAGCCTCTTCAGGCGTATTCACGATCAGTATTTTTTTGCCCTTGTATTGTGCCAGGTCTATGGTGCTGCCATTCAGTGCCGGCACTTTAAAGCCATAAATATTAGCAGGTACATTTTGCGCCGATGCAAACAGGAAGAATAAATTAGCGATGATCAATAATGGAAATTTCATAACACATTGTTTTTTAAGTCCGTTAGGAATGATGTTTTGATCTGAAGATCAGTAGGTTCTTTCGTATTAATTATTTAATCGTTTCACTTTGCCTGCTGTTGTATCTGCTTTTTTTGTTTTCTTATAGCGCAAAAAAAGCAATACATTATTCAATTGTTCCGGGCTCATTTGTCTTGCCACTGCATGATTTTTCAGATCCCCTTTTATATACCTCGTCGAATAATTATCAAGCTGTGTTGTCGTGAAATCAGGCATATTGTCTTTCCCTTTCGTAAAAATGCCATGGCATTCAGAACAGTTTGCCTTGTATAATTCTTTACCCTTGTTAAACAACGCTATGATCTCTTTTTTTCTTTCTTCAGGATAATTAGGCGGAATATCATAGGTTACTTTGCTTCGCGTAGCACATTGAAAAAACAATATACAAGCCAAAATTATTAATAAAGCCCCACGATATTTCATACAACAGGTTAACTCCTTCTTATTACTAAAATTCTTAAAAAACCGTTCCGGGAAATATTAATGATCTTCTGTTTCATTAATCCGTAAAATTCTTGCAGTTTTGAAAAAATTTAATTCTGAATTAAAAGTATTTCATTATTTTTAACAAACCAAATTTTAACAATTACTTTAAGTAGCATTTTTCAATTAATATTTGTTTCCAGGCCCAATAAACTTTTTTTATGAATTTACATGCAGCGTTACAAGCCGGAAAATTGCCAGGCAGGAAGAGAGCCTTCCAAGTATCATTATTACTCTCTGTGAGTATGTTATTGTTTGTGTGCCAGTCAGTTGCGCAGGGCACATGGAGTACAGTGACGGCTCATGCACCCCATGCAAACTCCGGTGTGATGCTGGTGATGACCAATGGCACCATTATGTGTAAAACATCGTCGGGCAGCAGTAATGGTAATGTTTGGGATATATTGACGCCAGATGCCCATGGAAGTTATAAGACAGGTACATGGACATCAACTTCAGCAATGTTCGATGACCGTTTGTACTTCTCATCGCAGGTGCTTAGAGATGGGCGCGTGTATGTAGCCGGCGGCGAGTACGGAAGCGGCCTGGCAAAAGGCGAAACATATAATCCGCTCACGAACGCATGGACTGCATGCCCGGTACCGGGGTTAAATATATCAGACGCTAACTCTGTATTGTTACCTAACGGTTACGTTTTGCAGGCAGCAGTGGCCAGCGATCTGCGGCATACATTCATATATAAACCTGATTCTAATAGATACGTAGCTGGCCCTGTGGCCACAGGCATCCATAACGAATCAGCATGGGTAAAGCTGCCCGATGGCAGTGTTCTTTTCGTGAACAGGCTTACCACAAATTCGGAAAGATTCATTCCAAATGCAGCTCTTCCTACAGGTGGTACCTGGATAGCTGATGCAAATGTGCCAGTCGGTCTTTACGATCCTTATGGCGATGAAGCAGGTGCAGGCTTTTTGTTGCCAAACGGTAAAGTGTTTTTCATCGGCTCTGCGGCTACCACAGCTATTTACACACCATCAGGCACTACTGCGCCTGGCAGCTGGGTAGCAGGCCCTAACTTTCCCGGGGCGCCACAAGGCGCGCCCGATGCGCCGGCGGCTATGATGGTCAATGGTAATATTCTTTGCGTTGTATCACCAACACCAACAGCCGGAGATCACTTCCCCGATTCTTCTGTTTACTTCGAATACAATTATACTACCAATGCTTTTACTACTGTAAACACACCATTTGGAGGCACTTTAGCCTCGGGGTTCCCAACTTTTATACAAAATATGGTTTGCCTGCCCGATGGTAATATCATGTTCTCTTACCAGGGCAGCTCTACTTATTATATATACACTCCAGGCGGTTCGCCACTTGCAGCCGGTAAGCCAACAGTTAGCAACGTAATAAGGCCAGCAGCATGCGATACATTTAAAGCAACAGGTACATTGTTTAATGGTATCACTGAAGGCGCAGCTTACGGCGACGACTGGCAGAATGCATCTAATTATCCGCTGGTACGCCTCACTTCAGGCACCAATGTATACTACGCCCGTACCTATAACTGGAACAGGCTGGGCGCCGTAATGACCGGTAGCGCGTTAGATACTGTCCAGTTCGTATTGCCTGCTACATTGCCTGCAGGCACGTATACATTACAGGTAGTAGCTAACGGCAATGCATCGGCAGGTTTCTCGTTCAGCACCTGCGGGGTGTCCTGCGCTGCCCCACCTATCAGTGGTGCACCAACACTGTGTGTAGGTTCTTCAACTGCACTCTCCGATGCCACAACAGGCGGCACATGGACCAGCTCAAACACTTCAATTGCCGCAGTTAATGCCGCTACCGGTATAGTTACCGGTATGGTGGCGGGTACCGCTACTATTACTTACACCGCAGGAGGCTGCACGGCAACACAAATAGTAACAGTTAATGCCATCTCACCTATAACCGGTATTTTAAGTATTTGCAATGGCGCCACAACCACGCTTGCAGATGCAACAGGTGGCGGCACATGGAGCAGCAGTAACACCGGTGTTGCCACTATGCTGCCTGCATCTGGTACTGTATATAGCGCGGGGGTAGGTACTTCTGTAATAACTTACACCTCAGCTGCTGGCTGTACTGCAACCGCGAATGTAACAATAAACATGGCTCCTTCGGCTATATCAGGTAGCGGCTCTGTTTGCCAGGGCGCTACACTTACACTAAGCGATGCTGCTGGTGGTGGCGTCTGGAGCAGCACATCTGCAAGTATATCGGTTGATGGCTCAGGTGTTGTAACCGCTATTTCGGCTGGTACTGGTATCGTTACTTATTCGTTAGGTAATTGCAGCACTACTGCCAGTGTGGTAGTCAACCCTATATCGCCAATCTCTGGCGCTGGGGGTGTTTGTGTTGGCTCATCCATCAATTTATCAGACGCTGCTGGTAGCGGCGCCTGGAGCACAACAGGTACAGGCATAGCAACAATTGACCCGGCTACAGGCGCATTGTATGGCGTTGCTGAGGGTACAGAAACAGTATCTTACGTTTCGCTGGCTGGTTGTTTAGCCACAGCAACTATAACAGTTAGTCCATCGGCTGGCAGCGTTACAGGTAACGCTGTAATTTGTTCCGGCGCTATTACTGCGCTTACCAGCACGGTAGGTGGCGGCACTTGGACAAGCAGTGCGCCAGCAATTGCTATAGTAGATCCTTCATCAGGTATCGTTACCGGTACTGGCGCAGGCACTGCTACTATTAATTACTCATTGGGTGCAGGGTGCAGCGTACCTACTATCGTAACAATAAATCCATTACCCGCTAATATTTCCGGGTCATCTACTATCTGTACCGGCACTACTGCAACCCTCACAGATGCAGGCGGTGGTACCTGGAGCAGCAGTAATACAGGTGTAGCTGTTATTGATGCAGGCACCGGCGTTGTTTCCGGTGTATCTGTGGGTACCAGCTCTGTTGCGTATCAACTTTCTACAGGGTGTTCCATCACCACTAATATTACCGTGAGCCAGGCGCCTTCAACTATCGCGGGTCTATCATCAGTTTGTGTTGGTTCTTCTATCACATTGACCGATGTTGTTGGTGGTGGTAACTGGAGCAGTTCTAATACAAACGCTTCTGTAGGTGCAGGTACCGGTATCGTTACTGGCAATGTAACAGGTACTGTTACCATAAGCTATGCTATCGGCAGCTGTGTAACCTCGGCCGTTGTTACGATAAATCCACTGGCTACGGTAGCCTCTATTACTGGCACAGCAACAGTTTGTACAGGAGCTACCACTGCACTCAGCGATGCAACTGCAGGGGGTGCCTGGAGCAGCAGCAATATAGGCATAGCCTCAGTAAGCACATCAGGTGTTACGCGCGGCGTAGCTCCGGGTACGGCCACCATATCTTATACAGTGACCAATGGCTGTAACTCAGCCGTGGCTACCAGGGTAGTAACAGTTAATGCTGCAACATCAGTAGCTTCTATATCCGGAACTGCTGCAGTATGTGGAGGTGCTACAACTTCGTGGACCGATGCTACAGCAGGTGGCGTATGGAGCAGCAGCAATACCGCCCGGGCTAGCGTAAGCACTGCGGGTGTTGTAAGAGGTGTTGCCCCAGGTACGGCTACTATATCTTATACCGTATCTGGTACCTGCGGTTCAGCAATAGCTATGCAGGTAGTAACGGTTAATGCCGCAACAACAGCAGCAGCTATCTCTGGTACGGCAACCGTTTGTATAGGCGCCACCACCCCATGGACCGATGCAACAGCAGGCGGCGTATGGAGCAGCAGCAATACTGCCAGGGCAAGCGTAAGTACAGCCGGTGTAGTAAGAGGTGTAGCTGCCGGTACGGCAACAATATCTTACACGGTAACCGGTACTTGTGGCTCGGCTGTTGCTACAAAAATAGTAACAGTTGGTGCAGCATCTACAGTAGCCGCCATCTCAGGCACAGCCACTGTATGCGTTGGTTCTACCACAGTTTGGACCGATGCAACAGCAGGCGGCGTATGGAGCAGCAGCAATACAGCAAAAGCCAGTGTAAGCACAGCAGGAGCGGTAAGGGGAGTAGCTGCCGGTACAGCTACTATATCTTATACAGTAACCGGTACTTGCGGTGCTGCGGTTGCCACGAAGGTGGTAACAGTTAACGCTACGCCAACAGCAGGGACTATAAGTGGTGCAGCCAGCGTTGCGGTGGCTGCTACAATTGCGTTGACCGACGCATCAGCAGGTGGTGTATGGAGCAGCAGCAGCACAGCTAAGGCAACTGTAAGCACAGCCGGAGTAGTAAGAGGTGTAGCTACAGGGTCCGCTACCATTTCTTATACCGTAACTAATAGTTGTGCCACTGCGCGCGCCACAAAGAAAATAACAATAACTGCCCGTGCCCGGAAAGAAGAGCCAGGTACAGAAACAGAAACGCCTACCGTTGTAAATGCACAAAATGGCCTGCAGATATTCCCGAACCCAACATCAGGAACATTCACAGTTACAACAACCAATACTGGTGTTTTATACCTTATCTCAATGGAAGGCAAAACAGTAGGGCAGTTTGATATTAAAGAATCTACCTCATCCTTCAGTATGCCAGGCCTGCTGGCGCCGGGTACATACATTTATAGATTTGTAAATAATGATGGTGCAGCCACTACAGGCAGGTTAGTATATAAACCACAATAGTAAATACAATAAGAGTTGAATAGCAAAGGCGTCTGGAAAGGGCGCCTTTGCCGTTTTATTATATTCACGAATAATTCCCTAATTTTATTAAAGCTGTTAGCCTTTTAATTTTTGCCAGATGAAATACATGTTAGATCACCCGGTTCAACATGATCTACAGTAAAGTAGCCGTTAAGATACCCACCCCACCCAAAATTAAAGTGGAACTTGTTGGCTGAATTATATCCATCACATATCCAGCAATGGCCGCCATCGTCCCCCTGCCCTGTATACATAACAGGGCGACCCGCGTCTAATTCAGTTTTTATCATACTGATCCAGGTCGGTTCTGCAATAGCGGCAGTTAATGGCGGCACGCCTGACCTG
>JABDHF010000013.1:45191-50811 GCA_013285595.1 Bacteroidota bacterium | reverse complement strand
ATAGACCTGCTGGAGCGCAAGGCGATAAGCCTGGCCGACCTGCAGTATGTGGTGCTGGATGAGGCCGACGAAATGCTGAACATGGGCTTTCGCGAAGATATAGACCTGATACTGAAGAATACGCCGGCGCGTGAGCATACTTGGCTATTCAGCGCTACGATGAGCAACGAGGTGCGCGGCATTGCCAAGCGCTTTATGAAAGACTGGAAAGAGTATAGCGTAGCGGCGGCGAATGTGACCAATGAGAATATAGACCACCAATATTATGTGACCAACCACCACAACCGTTTTGAGACGCTGCGGAGGTTGCTGGATTTTACGCCGGGCATATATGGCATCATCTTTACCCGCACCAAGCAGGATGCGCAGGAGGTGAGCGAAAAGCTGATGAAGATGGGCTACCCTACCAGCCCGCTGCACGGCGATATGGACCAGAAGATGCGCAGCAAGGTGCTGGAGCGCTTTAAGGCCAAACAACTGCAGTGCATAGTGGCTACCGATGTGGCTGCACGCGGTATAGATGTAAACGATATAACGCACGTGATCAATTACGAGCTTCCTGATGATCCGGAGGTGTATACGCACCGCAGCGGCCGTACGGCAAGGGCGGGCAAGAGCGGGATCTGTATGAGCATAGTATCGCCAAAGCAGATATCTAACATACGCCAGATAGAGCGCCTGGTGAAGCAGAAGTTCCACAAGAGCGATATACCTGATGGGGCTGAGGTGGTGCGCAAGCGCCTGTTCTTCTACATGGAGCAGATAGCTACGGCACAGCCAGCGGCTGATTTTGCCAAGCTGTATCGCGACTCGATGATGGAGCAGTTTGCCGATGTGGACAAGGACGAACTGATACGCAAGCTGATATGGCTGCAACTAAAGGATACCATAGATGTATACCAGGATTCGCAAGACCTGAATGCTGGCTATGAGAATAAAGAGCGTGGCGGGGCAAGGCTGGGCAGCCGTTTTGTGCGCCTGTTCATAAACCTGGGCGAGAAAGACGGGCTGAATGCACAGTCGCTGCTGAAGTTCATTACTGAATCGATAGACATAGAGGGCAACACCATAGACCGCATGACTGTGCGCGATATGAGCAGCTTCTTTAACGTGCCTGGCGATGCTGCCGAGTATATTGTGGAGCACCTGAGCACCAAAAAATATAAGGGCCGTAAGGTGAGGCTGGAAGAGGCCGAGCAACGCCCATTCGGTATAGGCGGCGGTGGCGAAGGTCGTGGCGGCAGCCGTGGACCTAAACCACAGGGCGCACGCTATAGCGGCGACGTGAAGAGCTATGGCGGCGGGGGATTTAAGGGAAAGAGGAAGAACTAATTTCGTTGATTGGTTGATTAGTTGACTGGTTAATTAGTCGCGAGTATTTTATTATTATTTCTACAGGAGCGATGCTGAGGCATTGCTCCTTTTTTGTTTTACCTCTTTCGTGGTAGGGATGGTGGTTTATGGTGGCTATTTTTCTATAAAATACTACTAAAGTGTAATTGTGGGAGGTTGGTGTTGTGGGTACGTTTGTATCAACAATTTCATAACCAATTTTAAAACTTCCAAACAATGAAAAAACTAGTATTTTCCTGCGCCGTGCTTATTGCTGGTTTTGGCGCAATGATGACAGTGGGCTGCAAGAAGAAATCAAACTCCAGCCCCCCCGCTAATCCTACTATCAGCTGCACAACTTGCGTGACGGCGGCCGAGGCAAAGGCGGAGAACGACAACTCGTCGAAAGGCACCTATAAGGGTGTGATCGTGGGGTCGTCAGGCACTATAAAATTCGACATAGGCAACAGCGATAGCACTATACGTGCCTTTATGGTAATAGATGGGGTGAAGGATACACTTGCTGCTACTATAAAATGGGTGTCGGGCGTATCTTATGTATCGTCGTTCACAGGTACCTTTAATGGCCAGCCGGCGAGCATCAACTTCTCAGTAGATGCTAATGGTGGCAACCCTACGGTAACGTCTATGAACATACCGGGGCATCCGAGCGCTACGCTTACGATGTCGAAAGAAACATCGGATAATTTGATAGAGTGCTTTGAAGGGTCTATTGTAGATATTACTACCGGCGAGACCGGTACCTTTGATATGATGCTGAGCACTAAATTAAAGAAGTGGAGCGCACAGGTAAGAACAACGGGGCAAACCTCATCGAGCAGTGTAAGTGGCGTTATTGATGGCACCAAGCTAAGCTTTGACGATGGCAAGGGGTCTACAGGAAATGCTACGCTATCGGGCGACAAAATAATTGATGGTACGTGGGTAAATAACAAGCCTGAGCATGGCACCTGGATAGCTACGCGTACGTTATAAGACCAGTTTTTTAGTGTGATTTCTAACCATGTTTTCTGAGTGTTTCGTCAATTTCTATTGATGGCAGAAAATAAAGGCTATTCCGTAAGGGGTAGCCTTTGTGGTTTTTAACAGTAGTGGCATAGCTTTTGTCGTAATTTTGCGGCGACAATACAAGTCGGCCGAATTATGCGCAAAAAAGTAGTAATTCTAGGGGCAGGTTTTGCAGGACTGCAGCTTGCCCGCCGTATCAGGAGCAGTGATTATGAGACGGTATTGATAGACCAATATAATTTCCACCAGTTTCAGCCATTGTTTTACCAGGTAGCTACGGGGCGGCTGGAGCCCAGCGCTATATCTTTTCCGCTGCGCAAGGTTTTTCAGAACGATGAACATGTGCATGTGCGCGTAGCGAAGGTGACCGAGGTAGACTTGCAACAACAGGTAGTGAAAACGGAGGAGGGTGATTTTCATTATCACTACCTGGTAATAGCTACGGGGTGTATTTCTAACTATTTCGGGAATAAGAATTTTGAGCGGTATGCGTTTCCCATGAAATCTACGAATGAGGCGATAGCGCTGCGTAACCGGATACTGCTGAATTTTGAAGATGCACTGAGCGCTACCGACGACCAGCTGGACGAGATCATGAATATAGTAGTGGCGGGTGGCGGGCCTACAGGCGTGGAGCTTGCAGGTTCATTGGCGGAAATGAAGAAGAATGTGCTGCCGAGAGACTACCCGGATATGGATTTTTCGCGGCTGAATATTTACCTGGTGGAAGGCAGCCCGCATACACTGCAGAATATGAGCGAGGCATCGCAGCAGAAGTCATTTGAATACCTGGAGCGGATGGGCGTGAAGATAATGCTGAACGCCCTAGCACAAGATTATGATGGCAAGCTACTGACGCTGAAAGACGGCACTACTATAAAGACCCGCAATATGATATGGACCGCTGGTGTAATGGGCAATGTGCCACCTGGTATATCCAAAGAGCTGCTGGTAAAGGGTAATCTCATAAAGGTGGATGTATATAACAGGATGGAGGGCATGACCAATGTGTTTGCCATAGGAGATATCAGCTACATGGAAAATAAGGACTACCCGAAAGGGCATCCACAGTTGGCAAATGTGGCCATCAACCAGGCCAAGAACCTGGCCCATAACTTTAAGAACCTGTTGCATAATAAGCCTCTGCATACTTTTGAATATAAGAACCCCGGCACTATGGCTACAGTGGGCAAGCATAAAGCTGTGGTAGACTTGCCGTTCCTGAGCTTCCAGGGCAGGCTGGCGTGGTTTACGTGGATGTTCCTGCACCTGATGCTGATACTGAGCGTGAAGAACAAGCTGACGATATTTATTAACTGGGCCATCAGCTACTTTACTAATGATACTACGCTACGGCTGATATTATTACCTACGAAGAAAGAAGTAGAGATGGCGGAGCGGGGAGAGAAAGCTAGTTAACAACAAAAGTCGCCTTACGGGGCGACTTTGTTGTTTGTTAAGGTAAGAATAACTGTACTTTATTCTATAACTATCTTGCTGCTTGTATGCTCGTGGGCACTCACTACATTCAGCAGATATATGCCTGCAGGTGCATTGAGCGAGGCTGCGATTGGTTGATTAGTGTAGCCTGTTATTTCCTTTATTTTCTCGCCGGCAATATTAGTAATGGTAACTATTACACTTTCATCGGTTGCGGAAATCAGATTAACCGTAAACTGGCCATTAGCAGGGTTGGGAGCTATTATGAGTTGGCCGGTACCTGACGTAACACTGTTCACGCCAGCGCTATGATCTGGTAGCACAGAAAAGGTAAAGGAGGTTCTGGAACTACCACATAAGTTGGTGATGGTGTAAATAATGGAATCTCCGCCCTGAGCCAGGCCATAGACTATGCCCGCGCCTGATACAGTTGCTATGTGATCATTGCCACTGCTCCATACACCACCCGGGCTTGTATCAGCCAAAATGATAGAGTGGCCTGCGACAACCTGGGTGGCCCCAGTTATTGTGCCGGCATCGGGTATGGCATCAACCGAAACTATTTTAGTTACAATGCCTGATCCGCAGCTTGTGGTGTTGGTGTACATTAAGGTGTCGATTCCAGCAGTCATTCCGGTAATGGTAGCTTCATAGCCCGCTGCATCTGTAACAAAGGTTGCGGATGGGCTGTGTGTTGATGACCATGTGCCTCCTGCTGCATCCACGTCAAGAGTGAGTGTGCCGCCAAGACATACCTGGTTCGTACCATATATTACCCCGCCTGCCGGTGTAATGTTAATGAACATCTTGATTGTATCTGCCAGCGAACCATCTGTAACGCGCACCAGGAAATAATCGGTACCAGTATAGCCCGGAGACGGGATATAAGATAACCCGGAAGGTATTGCCAGACTATCTGTGCCAACCGAAGCCATAGAATACGGGAAACCTGATAGCGTGCCGTGTACAGGACCACTGATCACTGTCCACGTTTCGGTTTGGCTAAGATCCATATCGGTTATAGACAACCTGTCATTAACCGGGATAGCTGCTCCCGGGCAGGTGGAAATGGTCTGGCCTTTTCCGTAAGCAAATGAAGGCGTATGGGTTAGCTGTATTGCTTTGCGGATGCGGAAATTATGTTTGTCGGCTATATAAATATTACCCGCAACATCGACACAAACACCTATGGGGAAATTGAGGTAAGAGAGCGTTGAACTGATACCATCACGGTTCCAGCCATCGGCCCAGAGATCACCTGCCACTGTGTTAATAATAGTAGTGCTCATGTTTATTTTGCGGCAAGAACAGCTCCAATCGTTGATATAAAGATCGCCATGGCAGTCGCAGCATATGCCGTAGATATTGCCTATACCTGCTAATAATGCAGGGCCGCCGTCGCCTGTACCCAGACCACCATTACCGGCTATCAGTGTAATAAGGCCAGTAGTGGCGCTTATCATCCTTATATAGGCGCCATTCTGATCTGCAAAGAATACATCGCCACCGGCGTTAACGCATATACACATACAATAGTCTATTCCTGCAGCACTTGCCAGTGCCCCGTCTCCCGAAGATCCAGCTGTTCCATTGCCAGCCACCGTAGTTATTATCCCGGTTGCAGCTGTTACCTTCCTGATACGGTAGTTAACATTGTCTACGATATAAACGTTGCCTGCGGCATCCACGCAAATACCCTGTGGGCTGTTCAGTTCTGACGTTGTTGCTGCAATGCCATGGCGATCTTTATATCAACGATTGGAGCTGTTCTTGCCGCAAAATAAACATGAGCACTACTATTATTAACACAGTGGCAGGT
>JABDHF010000013.1:0-45181 GCA_013285595.1 Bacteroidota bacterium | reverse complement strand
CGAATACCCTGCTGTACCAGTACCTGCAATGGTGGTTATTAATCCTGTTGACACATCTATTTTGCGCACCAGGTTGTCCAGGGTAGAAACATACAGATTTCCGGCTGCGTCTATGCACATATATACCGGAGTGATAGCAGCGGTTAAAGCAGGTACTCCATTTGCCATTGAGGTACCTCCTCCGGCAACGGTGGTGACAACTCCATCTATGGCAGATATTTTCCGGATCCTGTTATTGTCTTCATCTACATAATAGATGTTGTGCATGGCATCCATACACACGTCGTTAGGGTCGCCCATGTTAGCGGTATAACCCGGCTTTTGTTCACCATTAAAAGCGGAGAGCGCTGTGCCTGCCCAGGTAACGGTAACTCTCTGTGCATTTACAGAACTGCCTGTAGCTAATAACAGCGCAACGGTAAATAATAAAGTGTAGTGCTTTTTCATAAAGGCGATTTTGCAAGTGAAATGAAATTGTTAGAAATGATAATTTATAAATCAACTCTCATACAGCGTTCAACTCATGTCAGCGTATATGATTCCACAAGGCCGGGAAAAAACAATATTAAGGTCTTCTTTTTTTGTTGTTTCTTTTACTACTTTAAAGATAGGAAACATATTTTATAAAAACGCATGGCAATACGTTAACGAAATACATACATTAGAAAAAACAAACTACTTCTTCACTCCCGAGTATCACAATAAGCACTAACGCTTATTCAATTTCTATATCGCTAAAATTAACAACTTATACAGAACGCTTGCGTTATTTTCATACCTTGGAATTTAGACCTTGTAAATTGGAATTTCCCCAATGAAGTGGAAGCAGATAAAATGGAGGATACGCTATGGGTGGCAGTATTTCCCGTTTACCCTAAATACAGTACTGTGTGTATTTGCGGGCTGGGGAGCTTATAAGCTGCTGTATACGCCAACACCGAAAGGTGAAGACCCTGCCCCATTCCTGCCGTTTATTATGCTGATGGGTAAAATGGCGTTGTGGTTTTTGGTTGCGCTGGTGGGGCTATCTGTACTGAGCACATTTGTGAGCTTCTTTTACTACCTGTGGCTGCGCAGCCGGAAGGGCTATAAACTGGAGGTATCGTTTACTACCGAAACCAAAAAAGGTAAGAGCAACAGACTATACCTGAATGCCCGGCTGGAGGGCGCGGTGCGGCCCATACTTGGCTTTGTAAAAGGCAGGCTTTATTACGACGATAATGTGATGACGGACCGTTTCAGCATGATGTCGAACAAGCGGAAGGAACAGAGCATTAAGCGCAGCGCTATAACGGGCAGGAGCAGGCTTAGATTACCGGATATTAAGGAGTATGACCTGAAGGGCGGATTCCTGTATTTCCAGGATATGCTACACTTGTTTTCGCTGGCAGCGGCACAGCCGGTGAGCGGGCATTTTTACCAGCCGCCCATGCTTACAGATAATTACGATACCGAAGTATACCCCAAGAAAACAGAGACTATGGATGTGCGCATAGAGCAGCTGCGCCGCGTGGAGGGTGAACACCTGAACTATAAAGACTTTGAGGCGGGTGATGATGTGCGCCGCATAGTGTGGAAGGTATATGCCAAGAACCGGGAGCTGGTAGTACGCATGCCGGAGCTGTATGAGCCTTATGCATCGCACCTGTATTTCTACGCCTCGTTTTATGCGCCGGTGAAAGCGCAGTGGCTGGGTGAGGGCTACCTGAAAGAAATGCTGAACTACTACAAGAACAATGTGTGGACGATATATGATGCTCTGTCTCAGAAAGAATGGGATATGCGGTTTATACCCGACCAATCGTTTAACATGCCGGACCAGATGCCCGAGGATGAGCGAACAGCGCGCATTATCAGCAACAGCGCATGGCATAAGGATAAGGAGCTGAACCAATACTTCAATCCGCGGAGTGGCAGTGTTCTCTGCATATCATCGCTGGTAGACCCTCAGGAACTGGCTAACCTGCTGGACAGGTGCGATGGATCTACGGTGGTTTATTTTATAAAGGTATCGCAGGTATTTAAGCACTTTGCGCCGCTTAACTGGCTGCGCAGGCTCATCTTCCTGCCGCCTGATGACCGGCTGTCGCGGTTGCGCACCAGCTGGACGTTCTCGCCTATACGTATACAAATACAAAGACGGGAAAAAGAGATAGAAGAGTTGCTGAATAAGAGTAATGTGGTGGTGGGGGTGATATAAACTTGTTGATTAGTTAAATAGTTGATTGGT
This sequence comes from Bacteroidota bacterium, assembly GCA_013285595.1. Lineage (GTDB taxonomy): Bacteria > Bacteroidota > Bacteroidia > Chitinophagales > Chitinophagaceae > Nemorincola. Next base: position 42,951 of record JABDHF010000013.1, on the reverse strand, counting down.
TGATAAGTCGTGAAATAAATTTTAAGAAGAAAACAGATGGACATAATACTAACAACAGACGATGATAAATTGACGGAATGTGCAGAACTGATGTGCTCATCGGAGCCATGGGTGACGCTAAATTTTACGCTTGACCAATGTATGAAAGGTGTGCGTGGAGATTACAGGGAAGTATATGTAGCTATGGTGGATGATGAGCTGGCAGGGTTTGTTGTTATCCAATTGTATGGGGTGCTGCGTGGTTATATCCAAACCATCTGCGTAAAGCCTGAACATAGGAATAAGGGTATTGGTACGGCATTATTAATGCATAGCGAAGAAAGAATCTCAAAAATCTCACCGAATGTATTTATGTGTGTTTCGTCTTTTAATAAGGAGGCGCAGAAGCTATATGAACGGCTGGGATTTGAAAAGATAGGGGAATTAAAAGACCATATAGTAAGAGGGTATGATGAGTACATCCTGAGGAAAAGCGCTGGGCCGTTTTCGGAGTTTGTTGCAAAAGGGTAAGTGGAATTGGCTTAGTGCTCTAAAGGCTCCATACTTGAATGTCGCAAACGTAATATCTTAACTTCTGAAGGCAATACTTTATAGGATATTCTGTAATGGTGCAGCGTGAAGGCACGATAACTACCGTCGTTATTTTTCTTGTATTTATCCAACGGGTGTTTCTCGGGATGAAAAGCTAAAGAATCCGTTGCTTTGAAAATATCGTTCTTAACTTTTATAGCGCTTTTTATTGAATCCTGCTTTATATAGTTACAAGCTTCTTCAAGTTGTGTTAAAGCCCGTTTATTCCAGTTTACCCTGATTTGCTTTAAAACCACGATTCAGCTTGTTTTTTTGCATCTTCCTGCGAAATGAAATCTCCATTGTCCATTTCTGCCTCTGCTTCATCGAGTTCTTTGTTATATTGTTCAATGCTGATCCTCGCGATAGACGATTCGCGAAGTTTCACAAATGACATGATCACACTAAGAATTGATTGCTTTTCTTCGTTTGCAAGGAGCGGCAGGTATTGATTTATCTGTTTATCAAGCGACATCGTTGCCATAGTAATAGTATTTGCATTACAAAGTTACGGGTTTCTATTAATATCGAAATCTGTACGGAAAGCCATAAAAAAAACTGCAACAGATCGCTCCATTGCAGTTTGTAAATTCTTTCGCGGATGGAGACGCAAGCATTGCGTCTCTACGTGTTACCTCGCTATGTTCACAGCCCTTAACTCGCGTATCACGGTTACTTTTATCTGGCCGGGGTATTGCATTTCTTTCTGGATCTTGTCGGCTATTTCGAAAGAGAGGCGGTCGCTGTCGGCATCGCTGATCTTGTCGGCTTCTACCATTACGCGTAGTTCGCGGCCTGCCTGTATGGCGTAGGCTTTTTCTACACCAGTATATGCCATTGCGAGGTTTTCCAGGTCTTTTATGCGCTGCAGATAGCTTTGCATCATCTCGCGCCTTGCACCAGGGCGGGCGCCGCTTATGGCGTCACAAGCCTGAACGATAGGCGATATGATGTACTGCATCTCCATTTCATCGTGGTGGGCGCCTATGGCGTTTACTATCGATGCATGTTCACCTGCTTTCTCAGCAAGTTTGGCGCCGAGCAATGCGTGGCTCAGTTCTGTTTCTTCATCAGGTACTTTACCTATATCGTGGAGCAGGCCGGCACGTTTTGCCAGTTTCACTACTTTCTGGCCAAGGCCAAGCTCTGACGCCATGATACCACAGAGGTTTGCGGTTTCCTTAGAGTGCATCAGCAGGTTCTGCCCGTAAGATGAGCGGAAACGCATTTTACCTACCAGGCGCACAAGATCTTTATGCAAGCCGTGAACGCCCAGCTCTATGATGGTGCGCTCGCCTATTTCCATTATCTGATCTTCCAGTTGCTTCTTGGTCTTTTCCACCACTTCCTCAATACGGGCTGGGTGTATACGGCCATCCTGCACGAGGCGCTGCAGCGACAAGCGCGCTATCTCGCGGCGTAGCGGATCGAAACAGCTAAGTACTATTGCCTCAGGGGTATCGTCTATGATCAGGTCTACACCGGTTGCTGCTTCCAGCGCGCGGATGTTACGGCCTTCGCGGCCTATGATCTGGCCTTTTATTTCGTCGCTTTCCAGGTTGAATACGGTGATGGCATTCTCGATAGTCACTTCGGCGCCCAGGCGCTGTATGCTCTGGATGATGATCTTTTTGGCTTCTTTAGAGGCATTGATCTTGGCCTCTTCCATGATGTCTTTAACATGTGCCATGGCACGAGTGCGGGCTTCTTCCTTCACCACCTCGACCAGCTCTATCTTAGCCTGCTCTGCTGAGAGGCCTGCTACCTTTTCCAGGCGCTTCAGGTGCTCCTCATGCTGACGGTCCAGTTCGGTACGCTTTATTTTAGCAACTTCCAGCTGGCTGGTCAGGTTTGTTTTAAGCTCCTCATTTTCCTGCACCTGGCGCTGCACGGCTGCGGTTTTATCCTTCAGGCCCTGTTCCTGCTGTTTCAGCTTATTCTCGTTCTCTACCAGTTTTTGTGTACGCGTCTGTACGTCTTTTTCGTGAGTGCTTCTTAGTTGAGAAAAATGTTCTTTTGCTTCCAGTAACTTCTTTTCCTTAATTGTTTCTGCCAGTGTGTTGGCGTCTTCCAGTGTTTTTTTAGCTTGTGCTTCTGCCCTTTTTGTTGCTGCTTCTGCTTCTTCAAGGTCTTTCTTGGTATTCTTGGCAAAGATCATTTTGCCAAGAAATATGCCTATTAATAAGGCCCCTATCGCGGCAACGACAGCGGCTATAATCGCGGATGATTCCATAATTTTTTGATGCTTTTATATGTTTAGTCATGCCCCATGTACATTTAATATTAAAATAATACTATTGGGTTTGGTTTTAGCGTGCTAAGTTAATGAAACATTTCGGTAAAGAAAGACGGCTGCCATACATATAAATACCTAATGTTTAAAACTTCTAAAGTATAAAAATAAAGCTGTGTTACCTTTACAGCTGCAAATAAATGAGTGAAAATGATCCTACCCCTGGCATACGCCTATTGCAATGTACCGATAATGCCCCTGAGAGCGGAACCAAACCACACCTCCGAACAAACCAGCCAACTGCTGTTTGGCGAAAAAGCTGAGGTAATAGAAGTAGATACCAAGGACTGGGCATATATACAGGTGGAACGGGATGGGTACCGCGGATGGTGCAAGCAATCGCAACTGGCACTGATACTAAAAAAAGAATATACAAAAGAAGTAAAATACGTAGCAGCCAGCCATAAAGACAAACTGGTATTCCCTGATGGTGAAATGTGGGTGCCGCTAGGCAGCGAGCTTACCTGGCTGAAAGGTGGAAAAATGAGGCCGGGAAATACATCGGCAAAATTTAAAGGAAAGAAAATAAAGGTAAAAAAGGCTGCGCTCGACTGCCAGGCACTGGTAAATGCAGCAAAGCAATACCTGCATGCCCCTTACCAATGGGGAGGACGCAGTATGGCAGGCATAGATTGCTCAGGGCTTACACAGATGGCCTTTAAACTGTGTAACTATTCGTTGCCGCGTGATGCCAAACAACAGGCACAGGAGGGAACGCTTGTAGACTTTTTGCAAAATGCCCAGTGTGGGGACCTGGCCTTCTTTGATAATAAAGAGGGCAAAATAGTGCATGTGGGCATACTCATAGATAACCAGACCATCATACACGCTACCGATACTGCAGGCCGGGTGGTAATAGACCGTATAGACCAGGGCGGCATCGTCAGCGTGTCGCTAAAGAAACGGACGCATAATTTAAGGATGGTGAAGCGTTTCCCGCTTAATTCTTAGGGCTGCACAGCCTCGCTTTTGTATATTTGCTTCATGCTATCCATTACCTTCTATTACAGAGAGCCGAGAAAAACCGGTGTTTCTATAGAAGGTATATTTAAACTGGTAAAGGACTGCCTGAAGAATGAGGCGGATATCAAAGAGTTTTATTGCGAGGCTAATCTATCAAGACTACAAAATACACGAAAGGCAGAGCAATTTGCAAGCGACATCAACCATATAACCGGCGATGTAAACTTCCTGGCTATGGGCTTGAAGGGCAGAAAGAATGTGCTTACCGTCCATGACCTTGGGCACTATGATACCTTAAAAAAACGCAGCTTTATACAGCATGCTACCTACAAGCTATTTTGGTTTAAATTGCCGCTAAAGAATGTGCAGATAGTGACCGTGGTATCTAAATTCACTAAGAACAAGCTGATGGAGTACTTTCATTTTCCTGAAGATAAGATAAGGATAATACCTAACCCGGTGAAGCCCATATTCCAGTTTGTGCCGAAAGGGAAATTAAATGCCAAACCTATAGTGCTGATGATGGGAACTGGCAAGCATAAGAACCTGGACAACCTTATTGAAGCGGTGAAGCTATTTGATTATCACCTGGATATTATTGGCTGGCCGTCGCGCGACGAGCTGGAAAGATTGAAGAACTACGACATATCACACACTATATATAACAACCTTAATGATGAACAGGTGTACGAACGATATATAGCCTGCGATATACTGTTCAATGCTTCTTTTTACGAGGGTTTTGGCATGCCTATTATTGAAGCGCAGGCAGTAGGGCGACCAGTAGTGACCAGCAATATAGGCGCTATGAAAGAAGTAGCCGGCAATACCGCTATGCTGGTAAACCCTGATAAACCGGAAGAAATTGCCGAGGCCTTTTCAAAGCTGGTAACCGATAAAGCTTACTATAAAGAACTGGTAGCCCGTGGCCGACAGAATGCGGCAAAATATGACTACCGGGAGATCGCGAAGCAATACATGGAGGTTTATAAATCATTGGCAGGTTAATCCCTCAGTACTGATATTGCAATAATTAAGGTAAGCAAGTCTTCATTTCCAGAGTATTGGTGGGTATCGTTACTATTTGTTTCTTTGCTGTACCTGGAACCAAAAGCCGCGATAAATATTGTGTACCTCTATTCAGAGGTAATGCCTTACACCATTGCTGTGATGCGGGCCTTAGTGCGTGAGCATGGGGCTGTAGTAGACTGTGTATACTGGGACGAGAAAAAGCGGACCCCATTTATTCCGGAGAATGAGGCAGGCATTATTTTCTATAAACGGTCTGGTTTCGATCTTGCGTCACTGAAAAAGTTTATTGAAGCCCGCAACCCATCTATTATTTATGTGGTAGGCCGTATGGATAATTTGTACCTGAAAGTAGTACGGCAGTTTCGCGGCAGGTGTCGTATAGTCACGGGAAGTGATAACCAGTGGAACGGAAGTTTTAGGCAAAAAATAGCGGCTTTATTCGGCGGGCGGCTGTACAGGCGGTATTTTGACTATTTCTGGGTGCCGGGTGCACGGCAATATGAGTTTGCCCACAACATCGGCTATCCACCTGAGCGTATTATTAACCACCTGCTCACCGCTGATAGCGCGATATTTGGCAATGTGTATGAACAATATAAAGCCATTAAAAAGAACAAGTATCCGCACAATATTGTTTTCGCCGGGCGATTTGCCGAGTCTAAAGGGATAGACTTGCTGGTAGCGGCATTTAACGAGGTAAAGGCTGCAACAAAGAATGACTGGCAGCTTACACTGATAGGATCCGGAGAAGTGCAGATAGCATTGCAAACGCACATCAGCCTAAAGCGATTTATGAGTGGTGCAGAGCTGGCGGCAGATACGACCAACTGGGGTATCTTTTGCCTGCCCAGCAGGTATGAGCCATGGGGGGTGGTGGTACATGAGTTTACCATGGCCGGATTGCCTATAATCTGCTCTGATGCAGTGGGCGCAGGAGATGCGCTGGTGATGGAAGGACAAAATGGCTATATATTTAACAGCGGCGATAAAGAGGCACTTAAAACCGCACTGCAGCAAATAATGGCTAAAAGTGATGTGGAACTGCTACTGATGAGCCGAAAAAGCTACGAGCTATCAAAGATGCAAAGCCCTGAGATAGCGGCAGACAGCCTGATGTCGATACTGGAAAATAATAACGGATGATACTGATCGATGCATTGTTTATCAATAAAGGTGGCGGGGCAGTATTGCTGCAATACCTTATTGAAAAAATACTGGCGCATCCTCAACGGGATCAGTTTTTCTTTCTGCTCGATCCACGGTTTGATAAACCTGCCACACTCGATAAGAATTATGTGGTCATCAACAACAGTATCAGAGACAGGATAAAGTTTTACAAACGGAACAGCAACGCCTACACAACTGTATTTTGCTTTGCCAATACCCCGCCGCCTGTAAAGCTGAAAGCACATGTGTATACCTACTTCCATAACCAAAAATTACTTGAAGCACCGAGGCAAAAATTCAACCGCACCTACTGGCGCACTTATATAAAATATCTGTTCTTAAAACGTTATAACCGTAACACAGACTACTACATAGTGCAGACCGCCCACATGGTGCAGGAATTAACTGCACTTGGCCTGAAAGACAATGCACATTGCCTAACTATTCCATTTTACGACGACCAGAAATATAAAGTACCGCATAAGCCGTTCAGTGAGCGGGTAAAGGATGAGTTTGTGTTTATCAGTAATCCTTCACCGCAAAAGAATTACCCTACATTATTAAACGCCTGGGAATACCTACTGGCAAAAGGCCAAACACCTTTGTTACATGTCACCATTGATGATACTGCGCCGCAACTGATGGAAAGAGTAAATGCACTTAGTGCCCGTGGCGCAAGGATAGTAAACCATGTGTACTTAGACCCACGCGACCTTTATTTTAACTGCCCTTATCTTATATTTCCATCAGTAATTGAGAGCTTCGGGCTGCCACTGGTAGAAGCAGTAGATAGCGGCATGAAGGTGCTGGCAGCTGACCTGCCTTATGTATATGATGTGATAAAGCCAAGCCTGGCGTTTGACCCATATGATAAGGTTGCTATTGCAAATGCGGTGATTAAAGCATTGACTGAAGAATTGCGATTTCCGGAAATTGTGACGAGGAATGAAGTGGATAGATTGGTGCAGGTGTTATTGTAATCTCCTTTATTATCACAACTAAACCCGGTTATTCGAGTCTTATATAACCCTTAAAATACCAGAGGCTGTACGCCTGCTCCAGAGTGATCTTGTTGGTTGCGTAATTGTAAGTCAAAGTGGCCTTGGGGTCAAGAGGAGAATGAAGAGTCTCAAAGACTATGGTTTGTGTTTGTTCGTTTAGTGTCTTGAAATATAATTCGTCATTTCCCACACGCGCATAATCTTTGTTGTATTTTAATACAGAGTCGTTGATCAATGTAAATGTGACACTGTCGCTTATTAACACAGTGCTGTCCTTAGTATATGGCATATAGATCGAATCGAATAAAGTACCCGATAACAACTTAGTACCTATTATATTATCTGTATACTTTTTTATCGTTGACGCACCAGGCCAGTTTATGGGTTGCAAGTTGCCACTGCCAGCGAAATATTGCCCGCTGGAGGCTCCGTTATAGTTATAGGAATAGTTAATTGTATTAGTTGAATAGTGATAAATAAGTGTTTCTGAATAGACGCTTTTATAAAATACCGCATTACCCACAAAAGTTACTATCTGAGAATCTGTATTGGTAGAAACGTATTTTAATGTATCGGAAAGAGAGCAGACTATCTCGGTATCGTTTAACGCTGTAAAAGAAAAATAGGAAAATACTCCGCTACATGAATAGTCGCTACCGTTTTCCAGGCAGCCAGGTCCGGCCAAAAGCCAGGACCCTTTTATTTGGGAGGCATAAGTATTTTTTGGAGTAGTAGTGGTATTATCTTTAGGCTTCTTTTTACAAGAAGCCACGCACAGCAGTGTTGCAGCAATACAGAGTAAATAGGATAAAAGTCGCCTGCTCATAATGTGAAAGGTTCTAATAGAAATTTCAGCAATAATAATGCCGGATCCTGTATAGCAATCAATTAATTACATTAAACAAATGGAATATTCATAATTAGCTTACCGGTCATTATGCCCTGTTCCGTCATAATAATTACTTTTGCCTTAACCTAAGCCACATTTGAAACAGATCATCCAGTCTTTTAAAACAGGGGAAACCATACTTGAAGAAGTGCCTGCACCTATGGTGAAGCGGGGCCATGTGCAGATAAAGACAACGCGCAGCCTGGTATCTGTGGGTACAGAGCGTATGCTAGTAGAGTTTGGGCGTGCCAGTATGCTGCAAAAAGCCCGCCAGCAGCCGGACAGGGTGAAGCAGGTACTTGGCAAGATAAAGACCGATGGCCTTAAGCCTACGCTTGATGCTGTATTTAACAAACTGGGGCAGCCGTTGCCACTTGGTTATTGTAATGTAGGCAGGGTGATAGCTGTAGGCGAAGGTGTAACGGAATACACCATTGGCGACAGGGTGGCATCGAACGGGGCACATGCGGAATATGTGTGTGTGCCAAAAAATCTTTGCGCACATATACCGGATAATGTAAGCGATGAAGAAGCGGCATTTACAGTGATAGGCGCGATAGGATTACAGGGACTTCGCCTGTGCGACCCGCAACTGGGTGAAACTATCGTGGTGATAGGGCTGGGGCTAATAGGATTGATAACCGCCGAGTTGCTGGTAGCCAACGGATGCAGGGTGATAGGTATAGACCTAGATGCCAATAAAGTGGCTATTGCAAAGAAAAAAGGTATCATAGCCATAAACCCTACCGAAGGTGGTGATGTGGTGAAGCAGGTAAGCAGCCTTACGGATCATGCAGGCGCGGATGGGGTGATCATTACAGCTTCTGCAAAAACGGATGAGCTGATAGCGCAAGCCGCAAAGATGAGCCGCAAAAGAGGCCGCATAATACTGGTAGGTGTGATAGGGCTCAATATCAGCAGGGCAGATTTTTATGAAAAAGAACTCACCTTCCAAGTGTCGTGCTCTTATGGACCGGGAAGGTATGACGATAGCTATGAAAAGGCAGGCCACGACTATCCACTGCCCTATGTGCGGTGGACAGAGCAACGGAATTTTAAGGCTGTGCTGCAAACCATAGCCACCGGCAAGCTGGATGTAAGCCCCCTGATAACGGAGAGAGTAAACCTGGGCGACTTTGATAAGATATACGCCAATATTGGCAGCAAGGAATCTATAGCGTCAATACTCGTTTACCCTGAAGAGAGTAATTCATCGGGCACCGTTACCGTAAGCGATGGCATATTTACACCCGACAAGGGTGGTATCGGTATCATAGGGGCTGGGAATTTTACCAGCATGACCATGCTACCAGCATTATCTGCTATCAATGCGCCACTGTATGCTATAGCCAGCGCATCGGGGGTAACAGGTACATCCCTTGCTAAGAAATATAAAATTGGAAAAAGCACTACAGACTATAAAAGCATACTCAACGATCCGGCTGTAGACCTGGTGATGATCACCACACGGCACAATGAGCATGCCCGAATGGTAGTGGAGAGCCTTCAGGCAGGCAAACACGTATTTGTAGAAAAACCCCTGGCGCTGAACCGGGAAGAGCTTGCCGATATACTCGCAGCCTATACGGGGATAAAAACACTTACAGTAGGCTTTAACAGGCGTTTCTCTCCCCATATGCAAAAAGCAAAGCAACTGGCCGGTGATACGCTTATGAATGTAATAGCCACCATGAATGCCGGGCATATACCTGCCAACTCATGGGTACACGATCTGCATGTGGGCGGTGGCCGCATAATGGGTGAAGCTTGCCACTATATGGATCTTATAACCTTCCTCACAGGCAGCAAAATAAAAGCGGTATGTATGAATGCTATGGGCGTGAACCCCCAGGCCAATACAGATAATGCGTCCATACTGCTGCAGTATGAAAACGGCAGCACGGGCGTGATCAACTATTTTGCAAATGGCAGCAAGGCTTACTCTAAAGAGCGCATAGAAATATATGCGCAGGAGCGCACCATTATTACCGATAACTTTATGCTCACCGAAGGTTTTGGCACCGGCAATTTCTCGCGGCTTAAAACTAATGTAGACAAAGGCCATACTGCGCAATTTAAATTACTGACAGAGCGCGTGAAACAAGGTGGCAAGCCGCTAATACCGTTTGACGAAATTGTAAATACCACGCTCGCCGGCTTCTCCGCAATAGAGAGCTTACAAAAACGTGAATGGGTATCATTGAACGCCTGAAATGGAAGAGGTTGAACATTATTTTTTGGTAAAGCAAACGTGCCTGCCGATTGTGAAAAAATACCTGACAGATGAATGAGAATATTGGAAAGAGATCTCCGGGATCTGCAATTAATACATGGTACTTTCCCGGCGTCATCCTGTTCCTGGCAGCCGTATTAATAGGCATGCTCACCTACCAGGATTATGGTATTGCGTGGGATGAGCCAGAGCAAAGAGATCTTGGTGTTATGAGTTACGACTACGTAACAAAGGGAGATACCGCCATCAATGCCAACATAGATAAACGGCTGGGCACAGGTTTCGAGCTGCCGTTGGTATTCGTGGAACGGTCATTACATCTTTCGGATATGCGCGATGTCTATCTCTCCAGGCATTTTGCCACACATCTCTTTTTCCTCATTGCGGCTTTTTGCATGTACGTATTGGCATATAGAATGTTTGGCAGTAAACAGCTGGCAAGCCTGGCATTTATAATGCTGGCATTTCATCCCCGGTTATATGCCCATTCTTTTTTCAACTCAAAGGACATTCCCTTCCTGTCTGCTTTTTTGATAGCGCTGCTCTTTTGCCAGGTAGCTTTTCAAAAGAATAAGCTGCTATGGTATGTGCTGGCAGGCTTTGCCTGTGCTTATGCCACCAGTATACGGTCGATGGGTATATTGTTGGTGCCGTCTGCCGGTATGTTCTTCTTATTTGATCTCATTACCATAAAAGAAAAAAAGGGAACGGTTGTTGTTAATTTCTTCAGCTTCACAGCAAGCTTTTGCGTGATGCTGTACATTTGCTGGCCGTATTTATGGATAAGCCCGTTTCATAATTTTGCAGATGCCTTTGCTTCTCTGGCTGGTATATTCTGGCCGGGGAAAGTATTATTCCAAGGTGCGTTCTATTCCGGCGATAAGCTTCCAGCAAGCTACATGCCCGTCTGGTTCGGGATCACAGTGCCCGAGATATGGCTGGCGGCTGGCCTTGCTGGGATTGTTTGGGTGTTGGCCGACTTTGCCAAACATCCTGCCAGGTACCTCCGAAATACAAGCGACCGCAACTTTGGTTTATATATCGCCTGCTTTTCTTTACCTGTAATCGCAATGATAGCTTTGCACGGTGTGAATATCGATGACTGGCGGCACCTTTACTTTATTTATCCTCCATTTGTAATGCTTGCATTATTTACTATAAATAAGTTGGCAAAAGGAAAACTAAAATGGATAATAATCCCGCTGTGCAGTTTACAGGTGGTGCTGATAGGCGTTTTTATGGTCCGGGATCATCCTCACCAGCAAGTTTATTTTAATAATCTAGTATCGCACAAGCCAGAGTTCCTGCGCAAGAATTACGACCTCGAATACTGGGGATGCAGCTATAAGCAGGCATTGGAGCATCTTATGCAGCAATATCCCGGCACTATAAGCATAGCCCGCGACTATGTGCCGCTTACTAATAATATAATGATGCTGCAGGACCGCGACCGGAAGCGGATAACGATCACCGACCACGGCGCAGACTTTATGCTTACTGACTTTCGCCTGCACCCGGAAGATTATCCATACCCTCAGGAATATTCAATTAAAGTGCTCAACAGCACTATAATGTGCGTATATAAAATGAAGTAATGAAAAGAATACAACCATATATACCGGGTATTCTGCTTTTTTTGTTAGCATTTATCATTGCACTTTTAGTGTACCAGGACTATGGCATGGCCTGGGACGAGCCCATCCAGAGGGAGACCGGCGTGATCAATTATAATTATGTATTTAACAATGATCAAAGCCTTTTTACCCAAGCGACAGATCATCATGGCGCAGCATTCGAGCTTACCCTTTATGAAGTTGAAAAATGGCTGCACCTCACCGACTCGCGCGACCTCTATTTAATGCGCCACCTGGTCACGCATCTTTTTTTCCTGGTAAGTGCGTTGTCCGGGTACATACTGGTGTACCGGCTGTTTGGCAATCGTTTCCTCGCCTGTTTAGGGTTTATTATGCTGGCCTTTGCGCCACGCCTTTATGCCCACTCGTTTTTCAATAGCAAAGACCTACCCTTTTCGTCTATGTCCGTTATCATTTTTGCGCTTTGCCAGCTTGCTTTTTCAAAAAAGAAACCTATATATTTTGCATTGCTGGGTATAGCTGCAGGATATGCTACCGGCATACGCGTAATGGGCATTATGTATGCGGCTATAATCCTCGTATTCTTACTGATCGATATTATCTCTGGCCTGGTAAAGAGAGAAAAAATACAACTAGTGACGTTCTTTGCTGCAGTATTTATTATTGCTTTTTCCGGCGCTCTTTATATTTCATGGCCTTATCTATGGAAGGCGCCGGTACGTCATTTTACAGAGAGTTACGCAGCATTGGCTCACTATAATTTGTGGAACGGCCACATTCTATTCCGTGGCGTAGTAATATCTTCTTCACAAATGCCATGGACCTACTTTCCTGTTTGGTTCCTTATCTCCAATCCTCCGTTCTGGCTTCTTACCGGCTTTGGTGGCATTGGCTGGTTTATCTTAAAGTTGGTCAGGCGCCCTTTTTATTTTATCACAAATGTCCCCGACCGTAATTTCCTGCTATACCTTCTTTGTTTTTTTGCCCCGGTGGCAGCGGTGGTCGTATTCCATTCCGTTATCTACGACGACTGGCGCCACCTTTATTTTGTATACCCATCTTTTGTATTGCTTTCGCTCTATTGCATCAATGGTTTAATGAAAAGTAAGCTCAAATTTATAGCCGCAGCCTGTTGTGCCATACAGGTGGGCTTTATTGGTTGGTTTATGGTCAGCAACCATCCCTTTCAGCAGGTATATTTTAATGCTTTTGTATCGCACAAGCCTGAATACCTTCGTAAAAATTATGACCTTGAATACTGGGGTTGCAGCTATAAGCAGGCATTGGAATATTTAGTTAAGCAATACCCCACCGGAACAATAAATGTAGAATGGGACATGAACCCGCTGGCTAACAATATTATGATGCTTCAGAAACGCGACCGTGAGCGGATAGCAATGCTTGACCATGCAGGCGATTACCGTATCACAACCTTCCGCCTGCATCCCGAAGATTTCCCATATCCAAAAGTGGAGTATTCTATCCAGGTGCTTAACAGCACTATACTATGCGTATATAAAATGCACTGACAGGCAACAGCACAAAACTTTCTGAGGTAACGTTTTTCTTGCTTTAAAATGTAGTACTTTCGGTGTGTGCACGGGCAAATAAATCGTGAACTTTCGCGTTAATACCATAATGAAACGAGCGCTCCTTTTCTTGTTATTAATGGCCGGTACGTGTATGGGGTACTGCCAGGATGGGTGGGTGTATCATGGGAATTTTAATTTTGGCTGCAACCTTACCTTTAATTACAGCAAGGGTAGCACAGCCTTTCCCGGGCTAAAGGTATTTTGCGGCTTTTCTGCCAATGGGGTTTACAAAGGGCATTTTATCCTTAATTACGGGCCCTCATTTTGTATCTATACCAAGTCAATAGGCGCCAACCTAAACCCACTTGTATCAGACGTACAGATAGACCTTGTTAACTCATTTTCGTTTGGCGCCGGCGCCAATGACCTGCCGTATTTCAAATTGTTTCGCACCATGGACAATGGCTCTTATTACAACGTGCTGCTCAATAAAGATTATGCCTTTCTGCTCACCAGTAATTTTGTGCTGAATAATCATAAACGCAACCAGGTAAATGGCTCCTTGTCATTTTCCTTCCCTCAGTTTACGGTCAACTATTTCAATGATGGCGGCGCACCTTTCTACCTGATACCTCTTGCCGATAACCTGGACAGGTACTGGACGGGAGGATTGTCGGTATTCGTGCATAACACGAATAATTACAAAAGCACCTATAACACGGTAGAGGCTAGTTTTGATCAGTTTACCGGGTATAGCCCACTGCTATTTGAGGCGTGCAGCATGCTGGGTATCTATATGCCTAATTACAACCTGCAGTATAATGAAGGAACACATGACCCTAAGCCAGCCAATTATAATACCTCAATGTATGATGTGAAGATCTTCCTTGCCAAAGGGTATGGAATAGATGTGGGCGCCATGGGAGCGCTCAAAGACCGGTCGTACAGGAAAAAGAAGGAGTACTATTTTGGCCTGCAGGATATTATTCATGTGAAGGGGGGCTTCTCGCTACACCCTAACAACGATAACCAGCATTTTTTTATAGGCGGTGTGTATAATAACATAAACAATGTCAGCTTTTAGGCACATATTATTCTGGATAGTGGTATTGACAACGGCGTACGGATGCTCGCCGAGGATAATTCCGTTCAGTTGCGATAACTTTGCTGACAGCACTTTTTACCAGGCCATACCACTGATCACTAATAAAAATGTGCGTATAGATTCTGTAAACATTTACGAAACAACCTTTGAAGAGAAACCGTATGAAGGTTATTATGTAATAGACTATTCCGAAGTGAATGCGCAAAACGATAAGAATATACTCCACTACAAACCCTTTAAAGGATTTTACCAGAAGCTATATATCTTAAAACTGGTCACCATGCCCAGGGACTCAATAACCATTTATTTTTCGCTAAAGTATAATGCGTTCGACCAATGTGTGGGCTTTGGCCCATCTTATCTCGGCTATACCGATGTGTCTAAGAAATCACTATACTTCTATAACGAACTATACACGCGAAGAAAAAGCTTCTTTAACCTGAGAAAGAGCAAATTGCCACTAGGGCTATATATGAATGCTGATGAGTTGACACCTTATAACAACATCAACATTGAAAAAATGATTGTAGAGAAATCATTCGAGGTGGGTAACAACGTGGTTATAGACATTCACAGGCTTTTCAGAGACTCGTCCGCACTTAGGTTCCAATACCTGGACGGTCAAAAAATAAAATGATCTGGTTAGTATAATGTTATCAGATTCATTGGATTAGGTAAAAAAATATTAACATAAATATAATCTTCCATGCCATTTCTTGCTATCTTTACGGATAGTAAATACAGAAATGAGATACAGCATCAACGGCACCAGCATAAACCGTATTAATCGCATATCTATTGTGGATAATGATGCCATTTCCAATCTCGTTAGTGCAAAAACCATAGAAAAAGCGGGGTACCAGGCCAGCATCACCACTTTTGAAAGCGCACAAAATGCGCTTGACAATATGATGCAGACCCTATCCAGCAATCCACGGGAATTTCCGGACCTTATTTTCCTGGATATCGCTATGCCCATGATGGATGGTCTCGAATTTCTTGAAGAGTTTGACAAAGTAATACTGCCGCAAACCCGCAAATGCAAGGTGATCATGCTCAGCAGTTCAGTGAACCCGGATGAGATCAGAAGGGCGAGAAAACATAAGATCGTCCACGATTTCATTTCCAAACCCCTGACCTCAGATAAGCTGGAAGATATATTCCTGAACCTGGCAGAAGCATAAAATATTAGTAAGTACCAATATGAAAAGCCCCGATGAGGGGCTTTATTTTTTATATTTGCCTTATATATAAATATCCTTGCATCTCCACATTAATCTATCGCAAAAAGCCGTGCTTATTTTATTAGCCTTTATGGCATCGTCGTTCTGCTCGTGCAATTCCGGGAGCGGACAAAACGCTGCGGCAACGAGCGCAGATACCCAGGCTGTGGCTAAAACAACCGCATACGATGTACAACTGGTAAAAGGGAAAATAGCAGACAGCATTGCCTGTCGAGATAATAGCCAAAACTATGCCTTGTACCTGCCGGCAAACTACGATCCGGCAAAACCGTGGCCGTGTGTCTTCTTCTTTGATGCCCATGCACGCGGGGCGATGCCGGTGAGCATGTATAAGAAAACAGCAGAGCGATATGGGTTTGTTCTTATTGGTTCTAACGCGTCTAAAAACGGAATAGCATGGCCTGTAACAGAGACGGGAGTGAAAGCCTTGATGCAGGACGTACAAAGCCGGATAAACATTGACCCCAAACGCATCTATACATCTGGCTTCTCCGGTGGCTCGCGCGTTGCCAGCTCGGTAGCGATATTCGATGGAGGCATAGCTGGTGTGATAGGCTGTGCAGCCGGTTTTCCGCAAGCGCAACAAGGAATACAAAACAAATTTGACTATGTGGGCTTAGCCGGGGCTTATGACTTTAATCTTTCCGAAATGGAGCAGCTCGACGAGACACTGGAGCACAACGGCTTTCACCACCAGTTGCTAACAGCCGCAGCCATACATAGCTGGGCATCTGCTGCAGACTTTGAGACAGGAGTACTCTGGCTACAAATAAATGCAATGAAGGAACACCTGCAACCCAAAAATGACACCCTGGTTAACGCTCTGAAAAAAGACCTTGCGACTCGTATTACAACTGCAAAGGCCACGGGTGACTGGATCAGCGCCTACAGATTATCTGCCGGTATAGCTAAAGCACTGGAAGGGCTAACGGACATAACCGCTTATAAAAAACAAGCAGAAGAGATAAGTGCAAGCACTGCATATAAAAGTGCCATAACGGTGCAGGCACAATTGCAAACCGAAGAAATAGATGGCCAGCAGGAACTGCAAAAGGAATTTGCACAACATGATGAACAATGGTGGACAGGCAAAATAGCCGGGCTGAATAAGAACTCGAAAGATGTAAAGCAGCTGCAACGATCACAGATGAACCGCAGGCTGCTGAGCTACCTTGGCTTTATATGTTACATGTATTCAGACCATGCGCTGAAAAGCGGTGACCTGGCGAATGCGGATGGCTACATCCGCATCTTTAAACTGGCAGACCCAAAAAACCCTGATTGCAGCTATCTGCGAGCCATTTACTGGACAGAAAAAGGAGACAACAGCCATGCACTTTCTTCATTGCAGGAAGCTATACAAGCGGGCTATAGCGATATAACACAGCTCCTTACTGATCCTGCATTCAGCAGTTTGCATAATGATGCAGGATTTAAAGAAATAGCGGGTAGGGTGCGGAGAAATATGCTGGTGGATTAACTGCCATAGCAATTGCTGCATCTTTTAGGCTATCTTCGGAAAGCCATATTTTAAGCTGTGGCGCTGAATATGGTTCGCCTTGTGCTCATTATTTTATTGTCTCTTCTTTCGCTGCTGGTTATTATTCCTACCCCATCGCACTATATCTGGTATATCACCATCATGGTTACAGAGTTTCCATGGGTGTTTCTCTCCATTATCGTAGCATTGATGGCCTGGACTTTCTTTTCAAAAAAATATAAAGGGCCAGGTGCGGTACTCTGCATGATCTCTTTTATCATTTTCCTTTACCCCATAGCTGGGGCCTACAGCATAGGACACGATCTGCAGCAGAAGTTCGAGGACGCTTTTGGCCCTGGCAGTGCAACACTGACGGGATTGCAGCAGCCTACACCTTATAGCTTCACACGAATGATCTCAGGTATTGGCGATAACAAGGTCAGCTATACCACGTACCCTTATGCTGTGCATACCGGCGTAAACCTTACGCTTGATTTCTACAAAGCGCAGCAGGCCGGTAAGCAGCCCTGCATAGTTATAGCCCACGGGGGCTCGTGGAAAAGCGGCAATAGCCACGAATTGCCAGATATAGACTGGTACCTGGCCCGGCAGGGCTATAATGTAGCCAGCATCAATTACCGCCTGGCGCCCACCTACAAGAGCCCGGCGCCAATAGAAGATATGCAGGCCGCCATTGCCTACCTGAAAAGCCATGCTGCGGAACTAAATATAGATACCAATAATTTCGTGTTGCTAGGCCGTTCGGCGGGTGGTCATATTGTGCTGGAGTCTGCTTATACATTGCACGACCCATGTATAAAGGGCGTGGTAGGCCTTTACGGCCCTACCGATATGGAATGGGCATACAACCACCCCGATAATCCGCTGGTGATGGACTCCAGGAAAGTGATGGAAGATTTCTTAGGCGGCTCAGATACACAGGTACCACAACAATATGCTGATGGCTCGCCTATAAACTTTGTAACCCCCCACAGCCCGGCTACTTTACTGATACATGGACAAAATGATGCCCATGTAAATTATGAACTAAGCCAGATGCTGGATAAAAAGCTGGAAGAAAACAAGGTGCCACACCTCTTATTAGGCCCCCCATGGGCTACGCACGGCTGTGAGTACTCGTTAAACAGCCCATCGGGCCAACTGGCAAAGTACACCATAGAGCGCTTTGTGCACAGGGTAACGAGGCAGTAGAGCGCTGGCTATATCAGCTTACTCAATTCTTCTTCGTCCCACCCCAGAAAGAATTGGCCATTGCCAAGATCCCATACCGGCCGCTTGATAACAGAGGTGTTATTCATCATTGATATTATTGCTTTTGCCTTGTTGCCTATGCCTGCTTTTTCGGCATCTGTGAAGCCGCGATAGGTGGTGCTCTTTGTATTTATGAGCTTATCTGCAGCAAAATGGTTCAGCCACAATTCAAGGGTCGCCTTATCTATACCTGCTTCTTTGTAATTGTGAAATGAATACCGGATCTTCTTTGCATCCAGCCATTTAAAAGCTTTCTGCATGGTATCGCAATTCTTTATTCCGTATAGGGTGATCATGGATTGAATGTAGTATTTGTTTTCACTATCGCCTTTTCTGGGGCATTGAATGTTTTAGCCCTAATCTTCGCCAGTCGCTACCTACTTTTGCATAGCTGCCTTTACCAAGCTGGGCAAGCAACTTAGCTTTCCAATCAAGTGGAAGCGACCGGTTTTTCAGGTCAAGAATAGCTTTACAGCGTGGCCTGTATTTTATATCTGCTTTTTGCAGCAGTTCAAATGCTTCTTCATCAAACTTGTCTCCCCAGTTATTGCCTCTCTGGCGCGGGCTCCTTTTTATAAGCGGATCATTGCTGTGCTGAAGCGGGCCTACCACAATATTGCCCGGCAACCAAGCTATCAAACCAAGCCACACTTCTACATCGTCGGCACGGGGGTTATCTGCTAATAGATTAGCCACAAAGTTTATCGAGGAAGAGCGGCCAAGGTGAATACTGGCTTTGGCAGAGTCATTAATAGCATCAAATATCCTGTTGACATTCGCCGCCTTATTTTTCTTATCTTTTAGTATCTCAATACCTATTTTTTCTAATTCCCTCCATGGCATTATATGATGCTTGGCTTCTCCCGCAGTCAATACCCCCCTGAACCTGTAAGGGTCAGCTGGCCGCCTGGTTAATGAAGTTATCAAATTGGGTGGGGTGTTCATAATCTGTATTGAGGGGCCGCAAAGATAGAGAATAGTTATTATTGAATGTGTAATTATATATTATATAGTTTGACATATTTTTTATTTGAGCAAATTTCGAAAGATCGTTCGTATAGCGTAACCTTACACCATACGATAGTTATATGATCAAAAGCATACAGCATAAAGGGTTACGGCTGCTGTGGGAGGAAGGCAACGGCAACAAGTTGCCGGCAGATCTTATAACTCGAATTGAAATAATGCTGGAAGTTATTGATAGTGGCAACAGGCTCCTTCAGATTTTGAGGCTTTCAGAAACCGGAATCTGCATAAATTAACCGGTAAAAATAACACCGTATCATCCGCAAAAAGAGCTCAAAAAAGCTAAACCCTGATAATACTAGGGTTTAGCTTTTTTAACGTCGGGATTATAGTTATTCCAGAGAATGTTAATTTACCTCATCACATCAGCACCCCATCCTCTTTTGCCTTATACTGCTTCACCTGCTCCAGTGCATCAGGCACTACATCGCTGGTGATCACTATAAAGCTGTCTTTTATGGCATTGCTGAATGCATAATCTATAGCCTCGCTTTCTTTTTTTATTACTACAATTTTTTTCTGCGGGTCTATATTATGTATACCCCTTGTCATCAGCTCTATTATATCTTCCTCGGTACGCCCGCGAAGGTTTTTATCCTGCCGTATGATGATCTCGTCAAAGACTTGTGCGGCAGCCTCGCCCAGTGATATAATATCCTCATCACGTCTATCCCCTACACCCGCTATGATACCCACTTTTACGGATGCCTCTACCGATTTTACAAATTTGCCTATCGCCAGCAGGCCATGTGTATTATGTGCATAGTCTATCATCACAGAGTAATTCCGGAAGTGGAACATATTCATACGGCCCGGTGTGAATGCCGGCGACGGTGCAAACGTCTGCAACGCCTGGCGTATGTCTTCCGTTTTAAAATCCTGCACGTAAGTAGCCAGTGTGGCCGCCAGCACATTGGCTATATTAAACTCCGCCATGCCTGAGAATGTAAGCGGGATATTGGTTACCTTTTCTACTCTTATTTTCCAGGTGCCTTTTAGAATCGTCACATAACCGTGCTCATAAATGGCGGCAATACCACCCTTAGCACAATGTCTTTTTATGCGCATGCTATCTTCCTTCAGCGAGAAGTAGGCAACCTTGCAGTCGAGGTCTTTGTGCATCTCATATACCAGGTCGTCATCAGCATTCAGTATTGCATAACCTTCTTTGAACACCGTATGCGCCGCTACTGCCTTTACCTTAGCCAGCTTTTCTATTGTGTCAATACCACCGAGGCCCATATGATCTTCAGCTACATTGGTCACCACGGCTACATCGCAATTATGAAAGCCCAGCCCGGCACGTAATATACCACCACGCGCGCATTCCAGCACTGCATAGTTTACCGTAGGGTCGCGCAGCACAAACTCTGCCGATACCGGCCCTGTACAGTCCCCCTTCATCATCATCTGGTTTTGTATGTATACACCATCAGTAGTGGTATAGCCTACTTTGTACCCCATCTGCTTCACAATATGCGCTATCAGCCTTGTGGTGGTCGTCTTACCATTGGTACCAGATACCGCTATGATCGGTATACGTGCCGACGAACCCGGCGGATACAGCATATCTATAACCGGCTCTGCTACATTGCGCGGAATACCTTCGGTAGGATCCAGGTGCATACGGAAGCCCGGCGCCGCATTAACCTCCAGCACCGCACCACCACTCTCACTTAATGGAGTTGATAAGTCAGACGCCATGATATCTATACCGCAAATGTTGAGGCCTATGATACGGGCTATACGCTCGCACATAAATACATTGGTGGGGTGTACCATTTCCGTTACGTCGGTGGCCGTGCCGCCGGTGCTGAGGTTGGCTGTTGGCTTCAGCCATAGCTCTTCCCTCTTTTTCAATATGGTATCCAGTGTATATTCTTTCTTCGCCAGTATATCCATGGTGAAAGCATCGACCTTTATGGCAGTCAATACTTTTTCGTGGCCATAGCCGCGGCGTGGGTCGCTGTTTATTATATCTATCAGTTGCTGTATGGTATGCTCACCATCGCCTGTGATCGACGCCGGGGTGCGTAGCGCCGCTGCCACAAACTTATAGTTGATCACCAGCACCCTGAAATCGCGCCCGGTAATAAACTTTTCACAGATCACTGACCTTCCATAAACCTTTGCTGCGGCAAGCCCAGCCACAGCATCTTCCCAGGTGCGTATATTGGTCGTAGCGCCCTTGCCATGATTCCCGTTTACAGGTTTTGTGACAATTGGGTAGCCTATCTTGTCAATAGCATTTTTCAGGTCTTCCTCATCATAAATAATGCGGCCACGCGGCACCGGTATTTCCGATGCTTCCAGCAGGTTTTTGGTCTCTTCTTTATCGCAGGCTATCTCCACAGCTATGCTGCTGGTAGTACTGGCTATGGTAGCCTGCACACGGCATTGGTTAATACCATAACCCAGTTGCACCAGTGAGTGCCGGTTAAGCCTTATAAAGGGTATTCTTCTTTTTATAGCCTCATCTACTATAGACCCTGTGCTTGGCCCCAGGCGCTCGTCTTCGCGTATCTCGCGCAGGTTCTGAATATCTGCTTCCAGGTCATAAGGCTCGTTATCTACCAGGGCCTGGGCTATCTTTACCGCAGCTTTTGCCGTGTAAACACCAGCCTTTGCTTCCTGGTAAGAAAACACAACATGATATACACCGGAGTCTTTCGTTTCGCGCGTACGCCCAAACCCGGTATCCATACCGGCAAGTGTTTGTAGTTCCAGCGCTATGTGCTCTATCACATGGCCCATCCAGGTACCTTCTGTTATACGCTGAAAAAATCCGCCGGGCACACCTTCAGAGCAGCGGTGTTCGTATAGCGTAGGCATTAAAGCTGTCAGCCGCTCTAGGAAGCCTGGTATCTTATTGGTGGGCTTATCTTCCATATCCTCCAGGTCCAGCAGCATCACTATAAGTTTGTGCCTGCTCACCGACCAGTAATTTGGCCCGCTCATTGTTTTTATCTCCAGTATTTTCATCTCCGCGAAGTTGTTTTACTTAACCAAAATACTGATTTTCAAGTAGAACTGCAATATTTTGTATATTTATATAAACACACGCTATTGAAAATTATCTTTTTCAGCCTTGCCA
The DNA here is from genome assembly GCA_013285595.1 of Bacteroidota bacterium. Taxonomy (GTDB): domain Bacteria; phylum Bacteroidota; class Bacteroidia; order Chitinophagales; family Chitinophagaceae; genus Nemorincola. The sequence goes on along the minus strand of JABDHF010000013.1, from coordinate 20,455 downwards.
TCAACCTGGTGCTAATAGCTAATGCTGATGCACAAACCTTTGCATCAGTAACCTTACCAAAAGATCAAATTGTACCACCTTTGGCAACACAGTTTCCACACAGGCATTACAGGCCGGGGCCTGTGTGCATTGTGGGAGGCTTGTCAATGACTGTAGGAGGCCTGCTTGTTGTCGCCGGCCTGTTTGAAGAGCTTGATGCCTCCGCCCAGGAAGCAAGAAGCTACGACCCATTGCCCACAGCAGAGTCAGAAGCTAGGGGCGGCAGGGCTATGGTGATCATTGGCGCTATTATGGCGCCTGTTGGGCTGGGCATGGTGATAGGCGGGTCTATACATAATCACAGGATACGAAAAGACTATGTTGGGCTGGTTATTCCGGGGAAGAACAAGGTGGGGATAGCCTATAATTTTTAGATCCTGTATATTATTTACCCACACACAATTCACCATCAAAATACCAATTGTACAAAATACCCTAATTTCAACCTTTCATTTTTCACCAAATCGAGTAAAAGTTGACATATCCCCTAGGGCATCTGGTAGCTGTTGGCGGCGCAGAAGATAAAGGCACAGATCTTGAAAAAGGCATCTTACAACGTAACCGTCTTAATTTTTTTGAATTAGGTATACTTAAAAATATAGTGAGCCTTATAGGCGCCGCTGGCCCCTGTGTAGAGGTTATAACCACTGCATCATCGATACCAGATGAGGTAGCGCAAAACTATATAGAGGCTTTCGAAAAGCTGGGTTGTATGAATGTGGGCCACATGCGCATCCGCAACCGCGAAGATGTAGCGCAGCCCGACTATATGAAGCGGCTGCTGGCATGCAACTGCATTATGTTCTCAGGTGGCAACCAGTTGCGACTCTCTTCTATTTTCGGCGGAACTGATTTTCTCGACGTGCTCAAACAACGCTACCAGCAGGGCAACTTCCTGATAGCAGGCACCAGCGCAGGCGCTATGGCCATGAGCAATACTATGATCTATGAAGGCAGCGCCGCACTGGCCAACCTGAAGGGCGAAGTAAAAATAACCACAGGCCTCGGCTTGCTGCAAAATGTGATCATAGATACCCACTTCGATCAGCGCGGCAGATTCAATCGGCTGGCACAGGCTGTAGCAGCACAACCCGGAGCTATAGGTATTGGCCTTGGTGAAGACACAGGCGTCATCGTATCTCAGGGGCACGAACTAAAGGCTATTGGTTCCGGCAGCGTGGTGATCATAGACGGCAAGAATATTGAGTATAACAATATTGCCGATATTGATTTCGGCATGCCTATATCTGTAGAAAATATCATCGTGCACATCATGTCGAAGGGAGACGTATATAACCTGGAGACCAGGAAATTCGTAGGCGCCGAAATTGAGGTAGACGATAAGGAGTAGCCAGGGGAGATAAATCACCGGAGCGCCACAAGTGCAGACATTATATTTTCTTTAGCAGTAGCCATTAACGACGGATGTAAAGTCAGCCCGTCTGTAACAGTACCTGTGCTCTGAGCATAATAATAAACACCCTTTTTTGCTGCCAGCACTACGATCTCGTACGACGCGCCAGTGGGCACGAGTGCTCCTGAAAGCAGTGTGAAGGTGCCAGCCGAGGCGATCGTGGCACTTACAATGATTTTATCATCGGGCAGCACAATAAATACCCGCGTATTCAAAGCGTTGAAAGTGGTGTCAGGAAGCACAATTTGTACATTTGTTTTTGGCGCAGTATTTATCGCAAGGCGCCCGCAGCAAACCCAGTTAAAGCTGGTGCAGGAATCAAGCTGGTAACGGTAAAAATTAGAGCCCGAACCATCTATACTGGTAGATGCCGCTGATGTGCCGGAATTAGGAAAATAGTTCTGCGACCATGACACCAGTGAATCCGCACCTACATATCCGTAAAACAGTTGCGCAGATTTATTCGATGCCTCAGGCTGCGTAAACCCAATGCTATACCTGTCGGCATAAACGGGCTGCCCATTTATTAACGCCTCAATGTTTACCGCGCCGCTGCATCCAAATAAACTATATGTTGTTCCGGTGTTTATGTAGTGGCTTATAAGATCACTGGTATTGTATACCTCTGTTACTGTTACCGCTACAGTGCCGGAGGAAACAGCGCGCCCAACCCCATCTTTAAATGAATTAGGATAAAAATGAAGCCGGGTGCTGCGCGCACAATATACTATTGCATCTTTACCCGCCTGCACACTAAGCGTGTATGGAGCAGCATGCAGGCTACCAAGCAGGCTGCTAAGTGCAGCAGCGTCAGAAACTTTTGAACCCTGATCGCTACTTTTTTTGCAGGAGATCACCATTGCTGATATGGCAACACACAGCACTAAAATATATACCCATACACGCTTCATAGGCCAACCTTTGGAAGCATAAAAATAGGTGAAAAAACTGCGGGAAGAAAATGGCTATCTATAGATAAGTACCTCATTTCGCCCATCACTATTCCTGCAGGCACGATACATGCCTTCACTATTAAAAGGCATTTCTATATTCCCGTACCGGTCTATAGCTATAAGGCCGCCTTCGCCGCCTATCTTTACAAGTTTATCATACACCACTGTATCGCAGGCCTCCTTTAGCGACAGACCTCTATATTCCACGAGGCACGAAATATCGTAAGCCACCACACACCGCAAAAACAGCTCGCCATGTCCTGTGCAGGAGATAGCGCAGGTGTTATTGTTGGCATAAGTGCCCGCACCAGGCACCGGGCTATCGCCCACCCTGCCAAACTTTTTATTGGTCATACCACCCGTGCTGGTAGCTGCGGCAAGGTTGCCTTGCACGTCTAGTGCCACCGCGCCTACAGTACCAAATTTTTTATCAGAATGGTCTAGTTGCACTTTATCTTCCAGCAGTGCCTGCTGCCATTGCTGGTAACGCTGCTCCGTATAGAAGTAGGCATCGTCTTCGAAAGCTATATTCTGCAGCTTTGCAAACTGCTCTGCACCTGCGCCACAGAGTATTACATGGCCGCTATGCTCCATAATGGCCCGTGCCAGCTTCACCGGATTTTTTATATGGCTCACGCCACATACAGCGCCGGCCTCCAGCCCTTTACCATACATGATCGAAGCATCCATCTCATGCCCACCCACATTGTTGAACACAGCTCCCTTACCGGCATTAAACAAAGGAAAATCCTCCAGCAACACTACTGCAGCCTCCACAGCATCGAGGCTGCTGCCACCTGCTGCAAGTATACCGTAACCTGCATCCAGCGCCTGTTGCAGGCCTGCTTCATATTGCTGCTGTAATTCCGGAGTCATGGTGTTCCGTAGTATGGTACCTGCGCCACCGTGTATGGCTATGGATAAGTTACTGCTCATAGAGCGTAAAGAAAAGAATAATATCGGTGACTCTTTATAAATGAAAAAGTATTGAGCCCGTAATGACTCAAATTAGATCTTCCTTATCTGTTTCTTTATTATAATTTCACTTCAACTCCACTTCTCCTGCAAAAAATTAACCATTCATTGGCATCATAAAGCACTAAGTTTGCCAAAATTTTTACTGTGTCAAAAACGATCTTAATAACAGGCAGCACCAGCGGTATAGGCCTGGGAATAGCAAAAGCATTTGCAGAAAAAGGATACAACGTTGCTTTCAACGGCCTGGAGCCAAACGGCGCAGAAATAGCACAGCAGGTCGCTGATCAGTACAAAATAGCCCACACATTTTCTCCTGCCAACCTCATGCAGCCCGATGCCATCCGCACTATGGTGGCCAATGCTATTAAGACTTTCGGCACTATAGATGTGCTGGTTAATAATGCCGGCATCCAGTTTGTAGCGCCTATAGATGAATTCCCCGATGAAAAGTGGGATGCTATCATTGCAGTAAACCTGTCGGCAGCATTTCATGTTACTAAAGCAGTTTGGCCTGCAATGAAGGCACAGAAATTTGGCCGCATCATCAATATAGCTTCAGCTCATGGGTTACGTGCTTCGGAGTTCAAGAGCGCGTATGTGGCAGCTAAACATGGCATAGTAGGCTTTACCAAGACCATGGGGCTTGAGGGCGCCCCATACGGAATTACCTGCAATGCCATATGCCCCGGCTATGTAGATACCCCACTGGTAGAGCAGCAGATACCAGCTCAGGCAAAGGCACACAACATGACCGAAAAAGAAGTCATTGAAAAAGTGTTCCTGGAGCGCCATGCGGTAAAAGAATTCATACCCATAGAGTTGTTAGCGCAAACGGCTCTGTTCCTTGCCAGCGACGACGCCAAAACCATTACCGGTATAGCTATGCCTGTAGATGCTGGCTGGACGGCGCAATAATTTTCATTTATCTAATCCTCAACTTTTTTCATGGCGCAACTTCACGATGAAGAGCATTTAGTACCAGTAAATAATATCAACCTTAATTATGTAGACCACGGCGGCGACGGCCCTATGTTGCTGCTGCTGCACGGCCTCACAGCTAATGGCCACGCCTTCGATGGCTTGATGGCCGATGGCCTTGGTGAACGCTACCACGTGATATGCCCCGATATGCGCGGTAACGGACTCAGCGATAAGCCCGCATTTTGCTATACAGTGGAAGAGCATGTGCAGGACATACTAGGTCTGATAAAGCACCTGGGGAAAGAGAAAATATACCTGGGTGGCCACTCCTTTGGCGGGTACATGGCTTTTTATCTGGCCGCTAACTATCCTGATGTGGTAGAGCGGCTGGTGATAATGGATGCCGCAAAAGCAATGAACCCAAAGGCAGTAGAAATGCTGTCGAAAGCAATATCGCGGCTCGAGGCTACTTACCATAGCTTTAATGCATATATAGAGCACGTAAAAAAGGCGCCCTACCTCACCTTCTGGGATCCAGCAATGCTCAGCTACTACCGTGCCGACGTGGAAGACCTGCCGAAAGGACATGTAACACCACGCGCCAATCTTATGGCGATAACAGAAAAATCGTTAGCGCTAAGCACCGTAGACTGGGAAACAACCATACCGCAAATAAAGCAGCATACCCTGCTCATAAACGCCTTGGATAACTATACCATGGGCGAACCGTTGCTGCCCGACTATATAGCCAAAGAAACCGTAGAAATGATGCCCCATGCCACGTATGAAGGCGTAGACGGCAACCACCAAACCATGCTCTACGGCGAAGGGGCAAAGGAAATAGTAGCCGCTATAAACGAGTTTTTGCCTGTGTAAAACGGGCTGTCTAAGCCTTGTTTTGCCTAATCAAGTTATTTGCATGATTTTTGTGCGATAGTTACTGTATAAAACCTGTTTGAAAGCTTATGATCAGGATCAAACGAGTCTATGAGCCTGTGGCAAAGGATGACGGCTACCGTATACTGGTAGACAGGCTATGGCCGCGCGGCATTAAAAAAGAAGATGCACACATAGATAAGTGGCTAAAGGATATTGCACCCTCTAATGAACTGAGAAAATGGTTCAACCACGAACCTGAAAAATGGAAAGAGTTTGTTACGAAATATCATAAAGAAATAAATAGTTCCGCAGCGCTGGCAGAACTGCACGCCGACATCCGCGACCACAAAGCCATTACACTTTTATATGCCGCCAAAAATGAAGAATATAACCAGGCTGTTGCTTTGATTAAACTATTGCAGAAATAAGCAAAGTAACCCCGCATTATCAGCAATACTAATGCCATCTTAGTATTATCCGATAATGGCATGTCTGCCATACGCCTACATTTGTAAAAATATTCTTGAATGGAAGTTGCATGTGCAGAGATGGAGGTCAGGGAAATACCGCTGCATAAATTCACCCCACCGCAATATCTCGCTATAGTGCGGAGAGCAATAGAAAAGCTGCACTGGCAGGTAACATATATAAGCAGTAATAGCATAGAGTGCCTCACCCCCAATATTGATGCTCCCGGCGAAATTATAACAGCGACAATAGCACCGGGAAAAGCATGCCTGCAAAGCCGCCCTGCAAACGAATATTATCACGATGAACAGAACGCACAGAGAAATCTGGATGCCCTGCAAAGCGCAATTGCACAAGCAATAAACGAAGTAAAAATTGCCGACCGCAACCTGCACCCCATGCACCGCGAAAAGTATGGCGCGCTCCTAATTTCCAAAAGCTACAAGGTTACCCCCATATTAGTATATGCAAATGCGCTCGTGTTCCTGGCTATGATATTGTCGGGTATTTCTTTTATGCACCCCACAGCTATGCAGCTTTACCTGTGGGGCGGCAACCTGGGCCCTGCTGTAATACAGGGTGAATGGTGGCGGCTGGTAACCTATATGTTTTTACATGCTGGCGCCATGCACATTATCATGAATACATTCGCCCTGCTCTACATCGGCATGTTCCTCGAGCCATTGATAGGCAAGTACAGGTTTCTCGTAGCCTACATACTTACCGGTATATGCGCCGGGCTTATGAGCATTGTCATGCATCCCGCCAGTGTAGGTGTAGGCGCCTCAGGGGCTATCTTCGGCATGTACGGCGTGTTTCTCTCCCTCCTCACCACAAACTACATCCAGAAAACCCTGCGAAAAACAATGCTCCGCAGCATCCTCTTTTTCGTGTTACTCAACCTCCTCTATGGCCTGGAAGGCAATACCGATAATGCGGCCCACATAGGCGGCTTGCTTAGTGGTATCGTAATAGGGCTTTTGTATCGGCGGGGAGTTGTTAAAGGTTAGCAATGTATTAATAGAAATAGCCCCGCAAAACACGGGGCTACTATAGGAAATCATACTGGCAAATGCTTATTGGTTTACCTTAATTATCTTCTTAATAGTTTTATCGCCAGCACAGGCTATATCCATAAAATATATTCCTCCGGCCAATGAACTGATGTCTATTGTCTGCACAAACCTTCCTGGCTGCTTTTTAAATGAATAGTTGCCAAAAGCAACGCCCGCGGCATTATACAGCGCCACGCTTACATCGCCTTCCTTATCATTCTCAATGCTCAAATTAACAGTGCCCGCAGCAGGGTTTGGATATACCAGCACCGATTGTGCGAAAACATTATTCACTACACTCGCAGGCGCTGAGTGGCGGCCACCAGACAACGGCGCGCCAACAGTCACAAACATCGGCGTCTCAGTAACCGTCAGCGATACACTGCTGCCGGTTGTCACCATACTGGTTACACTCATGCTATCCTGGCCAGCCACCGGCTGGTACACATTTACCGCCGCCGGGCTGCCCGGCAATGTCAAGGAATAAGCCACCGAAGATCCATCTTCTGTTGGCTTCACCAGCACATATGCCGAATGCCCTGCCAGCTCATACCTGTCTACCAGTGGGTTCGTGCTTATCGTTTCCTGGTACGCGTAGTTCCCCATCAGCCTGTTGGCCTGGTATAGGTAATCAGCCTCAGGCTTGCGCGAATGGTCTGGGTTAATAAAGCCTGAAGAAGCATAGTTAGTAGGGTTGCTCGTATCATCGTCATACATCTCGTAAAAGAATGTGCGCTCTACCCCGCACCGTGCATACAGCAGGGCATTCCTAAGGCTCCAGTCGGCCTGTGTCTGCTGTGCGCTCTTGCTGCCTATAGGTATTGCTTTCAGCGAGCTTTCCTGGTTTATGTCATAACCCGTTTCTGTTACCCACACCGGCATATCTTTTGCGTACATATGCGCCGCATGCACAAAGTTGATAGCTGTAGAGTCCGCATGGGCTACTTCTGGTGCCAGGCCCTGCGTTGAGCCATCGCACGGATATATGTGGTAGTTGATCACATCCCAGCAAAGGTTCACAGACCCATCGGCATTATAACCCCTGAATTCTTTACACCAGTCTATCATTCCCCTGAAGTAATCGGTGCTTGGCAATGCAACGCCCCCCATCACTACCTTCATGGTTGAGTCTGCATTTTTCACGCCTGCCCCCGGGCCCATAGTATTCCGGTTACCATCATAGAATGCCGACATATTTGCTGCATATTCACGCCCTGTCTGGTAGGCATTTCTGCCTTTCCACCATTTGTCGCGCTCGTTATCACACTCTATGTATTTAATAAGGCCCAGGCCTTTCTTCACCACATTCGCGGGGTCGCCTGTCCATCTTGTAGTAGGGTCCACGCTTAGCAATGATGAGCTCACCAGCGGGTTATATCCATACCGCGCCGCAAACTGGAAAGCCACCTTAGCCTGCTTTATATAAGATGCCGGAGCCGTAAAATCGCTGCCATAAGGCACCGGTACGTTTTCTGCATCCTGCTTGCTGTGCGGGTAAGTGGCTATCAGCCAGTCAGGCTGTGTTTTTATATCAGCCAGCACTTCTATACCATCGGTTTTGCATCGGGCATACATGGTGTCATAATTCCAGCTGCCGTCGTGTGCGGGGTTAAACGTATAGCCCCCTTGTGTTGGCTCCAGTTTTTCCCAGTCCAGGTAATGCCGTACTGCAGTAAAGCTCTTTACTGCGGTCATCATGCCTGAGTCAACAATAGACGGGTCGTTAGGGTCTTCAAAGTTCCATTCAAAGCCATTCACGCCAAATTCCTGGCTCAGCCTTATCGTTTTCGCCGGCACCGCAGGCACAGCATTAGGCGCTATGTAAGAGCCAAACAGCATCATCTCGTTAGGGTACGTGCCAGTACACCTTATCAGCAGGTACTTCACATTATGTGCAGCCACTGCCAGGTTATAATTATCAAGCGAGGTCGGGTCTGGCCCTACCCAGCTATTATAGCGGCTTCCAACAAATGTAGCTATCTGCACCCTGTTCCATAGCGAGTCGATATAGTACAACGTAAACGGATCATCTTCATTGGTACCTTCCCCATCATAAAATTTTATGCTGTCAATATTTATCTGCTCACCCGGCATTACAGGGTAGTAAGCATCGTACTGGTCCAGTATCTTACCCCATCCTGTTTCTACACTTTCATCAAGCACACTGTCAAACAGCCCTTGCAGGCCATTACTTACGTTGTTCAGCTGGTACCACCTGTTAGCGTCAATAGGTATTTTGCCATGCATCAGCGTGCCTGTGCTAACTACGGTTATTGCGCTAACTGTTACCACGGTAGTCACCGTCGCCGTGCCGCAGCTATTGGTAACGGTATAACTGATCATAGTAGTACCTGCCGATACTCCGGTTACTATACCGCCGGCGTTTACTGTTGCCACCGCGGTAGTCGTGCTGTTCCATGTACCGCCCGTCAGGCTATTGCTAAGTGCCGTACCTGGGCCACCTATCGATGTGGTAGTAATACCCGTAATAGCGCCCGGCGCAGGTACTGCATTTATAGTAACCACCGCTGTTGCCGAAACACTGCCGCAGGTATTCGTAGAGGTATAGCTGATGCTTGCAGTACCCGCAGATACACCGCTAGCAACACCTGCGCTACTTACCGTGGCCACGCCCATTTCCCCACTGCTCCACACACCACCTGCACCACTGGTAGCTGATAGCGCTATAGTGCCCGGCAGGCAGGTTGCCGCCGCGCCTGTTACAGCACCCGCAACAGGTAATGTGCCCACAGTAACAACGGCCGTAGCCGCAGCGCTGCCGCAAGTATTGCTCAGCGTATAGCTGATAGTAGTCGTACCCACAGATACGCCCGTAAGTATACCCGAAGAGTGATTTATATTAGCCACCGCAGTAGTAGCGCTGCTCCAGCTGCCGCCGGTTATCCCGGCATCAGTAAGCGTAGTCGTGGTGCCCACACATGCCATACCAGGCACAGTAATAGCACCGGTAGCCGGTAAAGAGTTCACTGTAAATATCTTTGTAGCCACTACACTGCCGCAGCCATTGATAGAGGTATAGCTGATAGTGGCAATGCCGGATGTTACACCACTCACCACCCCACTTGTATTCACCACTGCAATGCCCGTTGCCGAGCTGCTCCACGCACCACCGCTTACAGATGCTGTTAAAGTAGCCGTAGCACCCGGGCAAGCCTTAGCTGTGCCACTTACAGAGCCCGCGCTTGGCAGGCCATTCACCGTTACAGCCTTAGTAGTTACAGTGCTCCCGCATGTATTGGCGATTGTATATTTTATGTTGGTCGTCCCTGTAGATACCCCGGTTACAATACCTGTGGCTCCTACCACTGCATTACTCGTGGCAGAGCTGCTCCATACGCCACCACCAGCCGATGCTAAGAGCGCCGTAGTAGCTGCTACGCACACCGCAGATGCGCCCGATATGGTTGCCGCAACGGGCGCCGCGCTCACCGTTACTACAACCGTTGCAGCCACTGCGCCACATGTGCTGGTCTTAGTATAGCTGATGATAGTGGTACCCGCAGCCACCGCAGTTACTTTGCCCGATGTATTGATTGTAGCTATACCGGTTATCGTACTGCTCCATACACCACTACCCGCGGCGTCGCTTAGCGTTGTGGTATGCCCGGCGCATACCGTAGCAGTGCCGGTAATGCTCCCCGCCACTGGCAGTGCACTCACAGTTACCACCTTCGTAGCCGCTCTTGTGCCACAGCCATTGGTAAGTGTGTAGCTGATAGTAGCATTGCCCGCAGCCACCGCGTATACCGTGCCTGTAGTGTTCACCGTGGCTATTGCCGTAGCCGTGCTGCTCCATGCGCCACCCGCCGTAGCATTGCTAAGCAATGTAGTGTGCGACGTGCACACCGTTGCAGTACCGCTAATGGTCCCCGCATTAGGCAGTGGATTCACTGTAACCACCGCAGTCACCACTACTCCCGACTTGGTATAAGAAATAACAGCAGTGCCCGCAGCCACCCCATGCACCGTACCCGAGCTGCTGGTTAATGTAGCCACCGCAGTATTGCCGCTGTGCCAGGTACCCCCTGCGGTTGCATCGCTCAATGCAGTTGTTGACGCCGCGCACAAACTCTTAGTGCCGGTAATAGCAGTAAGAGAATAACCTGTATGCCAAAGACATACAAATAACATTACAAAATAAATGATTTTTTTCACACTAGTTAATTTGGGGCGGTGAAGTAATGATTTTTATCAACAGATAGTTAAATTTACGGATTATTAGTAAATCATTAACAAAATTGAATGTATAAATTATTGTACAAAGTGAAAGGAAGGTAAAAGGCTAATCAGCGCCTTACATCCCAATTAAGATGTTATTGCATGAAGATTAACACGGCTTTATCTTATCCTGATATAGGCCCGGTACTCTGTCAGCAAAGCAGTACCATTCAGCATCTTTGACGACTTTCTGAATACTATCTAACTAAGCTATAGTCGTTCTCATTTAGCCGGATGTTTCGTTTTTCGAGATATTGCAAAAAATTAGCTGTCATTATATTGCCTGGTATCTGCCGCTTTACTGTTAAGCCGCAAATATATTCTTCATAACCTCTTGGAATAGTTGACTTGTATTTTATTACCCCTTCCTCATTGATATAGAGATAGTCAATATCAAATAGTTTGTGATGATTATTACAAAGCCAAAGACCGTTATTGCCGTCAAGTGCCGACTGAAGTTTAGCGTCTTGATTAATATCCCGCAGCCTCTTTATGCTTGCCACGGGCCAAATATGAGCGCCTTGAATTATTTGTGGTACCTCACAATCACATAATGAACATTTCTTCTCTCCAAGTTTTTCCAAAAGATTATAAATATAAGTTGGGGAGCGTAAGCTATCATTGTTTTCAAATTCTTCCTGGTCCCGTTCAATGACTAAATCTGACGTAATAACCCTGATACCAAGAGATACAATTACCTCCCTTGCCAGCTCAGGCAATTCTCTTAGCCCTCCTTCCCCGATCTCATACAATTCTACCTTACTGTTTACTTCATAAATTGCCAGGCACAATAATGTTGTTTCGTACTTACTGGCACCGTACGTTTTACCAAATATTTGCACGGTATCATCTTCATCAACGGTCACATAGGTCGAACTATTCCCTCTATTTCTCCCTCTGTTCAGATCTCTTTGAGCAATTAAATCCGAAACCGAATTAAATGGGGTGATGTCATTTTCTAAATACTGATCCTCGTTCAATAATATCGTTCCAGCTGTTTTCATAAGCCGATACATAAAGATGAAATACGGCGTTTCATTATTCCCCTCAGAAGGAAGAAAATAAAAATAAATTTCTTTGTTTAGATTTCCTGCACGATGATAGCTTACCAGCGCACTCGGGAAACTCTGAAAACTTGAATTCCTGCCCGTGTTCTCTGTTTCAGAAAAGGAGATATAGCTTGTATTTCCCTGGTATTCTAATATTGCCAAACGCCCCTTATTATAGCCAGTATTGTCAAACGCAACTGTAAATTCTGCACGTCCGGTTATTCTTCGGCATACATCAGTTAAGATGTCTTCCGTAAGAATATTTTGGTATAGATCAAGCCTCTTCTGGAACCTGTTTTTTATTATAAAGTGCGGTATCGGCATACGCATCATAATTTGTGATTAGAATTTCTTTTCGCTTGTTCCCGGGAATTGGATCCACGTTAATTACATTATAGCCCCCCTTCATCATCCACCCATTTAGCTGCTCATTAAATTGCCCTTTGTGTTCTAAAACATAGGAGATCATAAATCGCTTACCCTCAGCATTAAGTTTATCAGCAAAATCGAAAAACTTTTGTTCTGTCTCCGCGTTCCACCCATGAAACCCCCTTTTACCGTCGTTATAGGATCCATTTGTGAGCATGTACGGAGGGTCTAAATAGGTGAAGGTGTTTTTATCAATTTCACAAAGCAGGTCAGTATAGTCTTTACTCTCTATGATTATATTTTTTTCTTTAATTATCCTTGAAAAACTGATCATCTTTTCCAATACCTTATCATTGAACCATCTCATACCTACTGGATTATTAAAGTCATGGCTTCCGTTAAACCTGATTTGTTGGTTGAAGCCATAAAGGATAACAGCATACAATAGCCGCGGATCTCTCTTGTCAAATGGGAGTGAGTTATAATGATCTCTTGCTTTAGCATAGCTATCCGCATTCTCTTTTTCAAGGCCAAATTTCTTAATTATTCGTTTGAGGTACAGAATATACTGGTACGTATCATTAGATTTAAACGAAGAAACCAGGTTGCTGACAAAATGATTAATATCATTGTAAACTACAGCTGTTGCGTTAATATTTATACCAACATTAAAGCCGCCACCAAAGGCATCGACAAAGGAATTAAAGTGCTTCGGGGAATATCTCTTTATAGAGGAGATCATTTTGGCTTTGCTTCCTATATAATTTAAAGGAGATTCATATTCAACCGCATCTTCGGTCTTTCTTTCTATAAAAAAAAGATATTCAAAATGGTCTTGCTTCTCTCTCGATTTAAAGTTGGTGTATTTTCTGTACGATATTGTTTTACACACGTATGTATCTGGCTTACCATACCTTTTTAAACTGGCTTCAATAAAGCCCTTCGACATAAAGCCATCTTTGCTGTAACTAAATATTACATATTTAGCCGTGGTTTTTGCCAGTATTTTGTCAAACAAAATATGAGATTTATAGTCTTTCGACCAGTCAGACCTCATCGGAGTTGTACTACGTGAACCGGTAATGGGGCTTATGTCCGGGTTATCGTATAAAACAAGCGTTTCCAATAAATGGTACTGCGTCCCGTATTGATTTTGCGTATACGGCGGGTCAAGATATAAGATATCACAATTAACCTCCGAAACAATATCCTCGATCTTCGAATTGAAGAAAACCGCATTTTTATAGGGTACAGCTTTTGAATCAACACTCTTGAATTCAATATCCTTAAGTGCTCTTGAATCCCAGGCTTTCAAAAAAGCGCCATAAACACCAGCCGTATTTGAAACTACAGATACAGACTCAATTAAACAAGCCAATAGATATGCATATTCATTTTCAGTAATGGCATTAGAATCTTTCCATTTTTCAATTGTCGTTCTGAAGTAATCGATTCGTCCGGCATTCTCAGGGGTAAAATACATCCGGCTGGATGCTCCAGGCGAGTAATTTTTGTAAAAAAATCCTTTGATCCGTTCTTTGTTAGAATTAAAAAAATCAACTGGATTATAGCCTAATTTTTCGAAGGTGCAGTCTTGGGCACAAACTCTGCCTCTTGTGTAAATAACACACCATTGCAGCATATCATTAGCTATAAGCTTAAATGAGTTCTTTAAAGAATCGGCAACGGCGCCCGTTCCGCAAAACGCATCAAAAAGGGTTAGTTGTTTATTATGCAACCCTTTTTGTTCTATTAGTTGTAATATTTCTGAAGTTATCAATTCCTTATTGCCAATAAATCTCATCTGTCCCTTAGCCTTCAAATAATGTTGAAAATATATTTTGGATATTTTTTCCCGGAATCCACGAAGTTATGTTAAAAGGAATGAGTTTTCAGCAGGAGAGTTTCTTCAAATTGGCCTGGAATTGACCCAGGTGTTTACCTCTTAGGAGAGGGCTGGGGTGCGGCTTTTTACTTGCCTGCATCCACCGCCTCAGGGTTACCCATTTTCCCCGACTGGTAATCACTTATACACCTCTTTATCTCGTCCTCGGTGTTCATTACGAAGGGGCCGTAGGCATACACTGGCTCGTTGTGCGGCTTGCCGCCCAGCATCAGTATTTCTGTGTCTCCCTGGCTGTAGAGGTTCACCACGCTTTCGCCACGCTCATACAGCGCCACCTGGTTCTGGTCTATCTCCTTGCGGCCTTCGGTCTCTATCTTGCCTTTTATCACGTAGATAAATGCGTTGTGCTGCGGGTCAGTAGGTATGCTCAGCTTTTTACCCGCGCTCATAGTAATATGAAAATAAAATACCGGGAACATTGTAGGAACTTTCGACTTCACGCCAAACAACTCACCCAAAACCACGCTGGCAGAAAAGTCATCCTCACTGATCTTTCCAATTTTGTCCGGCCTGAACACCGCAGTAGCAGGGTCAACAGATTTGTACTTCGCCGGCATGTTCAGCCATATCTGGAAACCATGATACAGCCCGCCATTGTCATACAGCTTCTGCCCTGTCTCTTCCATATGTATAGCGCCCCTGCCCGAGGTGAACATCATAAAATCGCCCTTACCTATCTGTAGGTCATAATTAAGGCTGTCCCTGTGGTGCCCGTTGCCCGATAAAAAGTAAGTAGTGGGAATAATACCCGCGTGCGGATGGGCGTCCACGCGGAGCGGCTTTTGCCTGGGGTCCACCTGCACCGGCCCAAACTCATCAAAGAACACGTAAGGCGACACATAGTCATTATGGTCGCCGGCAAAGGCGCGTAGCACCGGCAGCGTGCCTACCATATTTCTATTGGCGCTGATCACCTGGTATACCTTGCGTTCTTTCCCGCTGCCTATCAACCCTGAGGCAGCCCTTAGTATATTAGGAAAGGCAATTGATGCCCCTATTATCGCAGACCCTTTTATAAATGTGCCACGTTTCATTCTAGTATAGTTTAGCTAAAGATAACCCACCGTTCAATAGCCGTGGCAATAGCATCATTTGTATTTTTATGTGGCAGCATAGCAGCCATAGCCGATTCATCTTAATAAGCCGCCCGGTCATAAATGTACTTTTGCATCGAATAGTCATTAGGGTATTCCCGTAAAGCATGGCTCTTTGCATTTGTATTCGTAGCATGCTTCATATACTCCTTGGCCGATGCCTGGTTATTGTACACATATTTCTGCATCGAGTAGTCATCCGGGTACTCTCTTTTGGCAAAACCTTTCAGCTCCATATCATCCACCGAACTCATATATTTCTTGGCAGATAGTTGATTATTATAAACGTATTTCTGCATAGAATAGTCATCCGGGTATT
Source organism: Bacteroidota bacterium (assembly GCA_013285595.1). GTDB lineage: Bacteria > Bacteroidota > Bacteroidia > Chitinophagales > Chitinophagaceae > Nemorincola. The sequence goes on along the minus strand of JABDHF010000013.1, from coordinate 4,772 downwards.
CTCTTTCGGCAAATTGCCTCAGCTCCACATCATTCACAGTCCCCATATAGCTATAGGCGCTTTTCTGATTATTATATACATACCGCTGCATACTTGCGTCGTCGGGGTACTCTCTTTTTGCTATTTCCCAAAGCCGCGAATCTGCGTCTTGTGCAAAAGAGACATAACTGCAAACTACAACAAGCAAGAATATGAAAACACGTCTCATAGGCATTAAATATTTAAGAATAAAAATAGAACAAAGACTTCGTAGTTACAACAAGGTCTCCCTATCGTTCACCCGTTTGCAACCGGTATTCTCTTCACCAGGCCAGGTCAAAGAACTAACCCCCACATAAGTTCTAACTCGCATTCAAACGCACTAATTTTCCTGTACATAATTCTACAGTGGAGCATCTAAACATTTCATCCGGGAAAACAGTGATCAAATACACCCTCGTTTTCATAGCAAAGAAACAAGGTGAAAAACACAGGGTACGCTCCCCCAAAAACACACTAAAACCAGCTCCAGGCAAGCATCTTATTTTTTTACCAAAAATCAGAATCATAAAAAACACAGCACCGCTTTGTAGAAAAGAGCATGACAACCACGTACATGCCCCGAAGCGGGCTAAACAACACACGCAATCATCAACATGCACCCTCGTTTTCATAGCAAAGAAACAAGGTGAAAAACACAGGGTACGCTCCCCCAAAAACACACTAAACCCAGCTCCAGGCAAGCATCTTATTTTTTTACCCAAAAATCAAAAGCATAAAAAAATAGCACCGCTTTGTAGAAAACAGCACGACAACCACGTACATGCCCCGAAGCGGGCTAAACAACACACGCAATTATCAACATGCACCCTCGTTTTCATAGCAAAGAAACAAGGTGAAAAACACAGGGTACGCTCCCCCAAAAACACACTAAAACCAGCTCCAGGCAAACATCTTATTTTTTTACCCAAAAATCAAAAGCACAAAAAAAGCAACGCGCACTACGCTCAAAATACGTACCAGCCCCCACAAGCATTAACCATTAAAAAGGACGATCTGGTCCATTGGGCCTGCCGCTTTATAGAAAACGCTAGGATCAGCCAAGGAGATGCTACGGACCGGCTAACCAACACGCACAATTATTGACCCGCAATAACCCGCATTTTCATAACAAAGGAATAAACGAAAATAAATTTCGACAAAAATATTTATTTTGTCGAAACACCGCTGTACCTTTGCAGCGCAATATGGCAAAGACAGCTACTACCGACAATGATGCCCTTGTGCAGGAAGAGATACTGCGCGTAGCCCTGCGCCTTTATAAAAAGTTCGGCCCCGGCAAGGTCACTATGGACGATATAGGCAATGCTACCGGCCGCAGCAGAAGTTCTCTCTATTACTATTACAAAAACCGAGATGAGGTATTCCAGGCAGTTATGGGCCAGATAGCCAACGATGTGGCCAGGGATATCCGCAAAGCTGTTTCAGAAGCAGTAACGCTGGATCAGAAGATCCACACCTTCTGTGTTACCAAGCTAAAAACCTCTGAAGAGTGGAAGCAGGTGCTCAAAGCCATGTGGTCTTCTATAAATGCCGACGACAGGCCGGGCCATATGGCGGCAGTAAGCACACTTCATAAACGGCTCATTTACCATGAAAGCAATATAATACGTGAGGTGCTTTCAGCATCCGTTGCCGATGGCCAGGCAAGGGCTGTCAGCCCTGCCGAGCAGGACATGCTGGCGTTCATTATATCCAGCGGCCTGCGCGGTATCAGGAACGAGATTACCGAACACAATGACCCGCACGACGTGAAAGTGGCCATACGCATGCTGGCCGATGTAGTGGTCAAATGGCTGAGAGGTTAAATTTTTTTACCAAGTTTTCGACATTTCTTATTTTTTTGTCAAATACCCGTTTTAATGAAAAAGATCAGCAACATACCTTTATTCAAAGCATTCCGGAGTACCAACTACGCCCTTTATTTTACGGGCCGGTCAGTATCACAGTTCGGCACATGGATGCAGCGCACCGCGGTTATCTGGGTTATTTATACCATTACTCATTCCGCATTCTGGATAGGCGCCACCATTTTTGCGGAGCAGTTCCCGTCATTCCTGCTGTCTATGGCTGGTGGCGTAGCCGCAGACCGCTACGATAAATTCCGCGTTATAAAGATCACCCAAGTATTATCTATGATACAGGCTACGCTGCTGGCCGCCCTGGTGGTAAGCAACCATATGGTAGTATGGGCGATACTGGTGCTGAGTGTCATATTGGGTATCATTAACGCGTTCGACATTCCCGCCCGGCAGTCGCTCATACACCAGGTGATCACCGATGAGGCGGATCTGCCCAATGCACTTTCCCTCACCACTGCTATGGCCAGCCTGGCACAGCTATTGGGCCCCGCGCTGGCAGGTATAGTGCTCAATGCGTTTGGCGCTTCGGTTTGCTTCTTGCTGAATGCTGCGAGCTTTGGCGCCGTTATCGTTTCCGTGCTGCTGATGACGAAGCTGCCCGCACATGTACAGAAAGCATCTGGCAAAAAAGTAGGCGCCCAGCTTACCGAAGGCATTACTTACCTCAGGGATACGCCACGCATAGGGTTGCTGATAATAATGCTGGCCATCGTAAGCCTGCTTGTACTGCCCTACAATACCGTGTTACCTGTATTTGCCCGCGATATATTTAAGGGCAACGCGTCCACGTTTGGCTATATCACCAGCTTTGTAGGCGCCGGAGCAGTGCTAGGCACTATCTTCATCGGCACGCGAAAGCCTGGCGCTAACCTCAGGGTGCTCTTACTTATAGCCACGTTCATCATGGCATTTGGGCTCATCGGGTTTTCACAATCCAGGAGCTTCCCGCTGGCTATGGCTTTTTGCGTGTTAGCCGGGTTTGGCACTATGGCACAGTTTACTGTATGCAATATTGTGGTACAGTCAGAGTCGGCGCCCTACATCAGGGGCAGAGTCATAGGCATCATGCTGATGGCCTTAGTAGGCATCATGCCAATTGGCAGTGTTATGGTAGGGGCAATTTCTGAGCGCATCGGCGCTCCCGCCACAGTACTTAGCCAGGGCATCATAGCTATTGTAATAGCCATTGCCTGTGCGCGCACACTTGCCAAAACCCCGCCCATAGCCGGCAAGCCCGTTGTTGCCAATGAGGCCGAAGAAGTTATAGCGGAGAACCTGGCGTAACCTCTCCCCGAAATTCAGTCTCTTACTCCACCGTTATTTTAGCTGTGTATTTGCCCGAAGTTGTAGTTGCTGATAAAATGTACATACCGATACCCAGTCCACGTATCGTTACCGGAACCACTTTATTAACAGGCACTGCAAACTCCATTACCCTTGCGCCTACTGCATTGGTGATAACAACATCTGCAGACTCATTCACAGCAGACAATACATTTATAGAGAAGGTGCCATCGCTGGGGTTAGGGAACACCAGCATTTGTCCTGCTGCCGGCTTGGCCACATTGCCTGCGCTTAATGCACCGCACGCCCCGTTCGAAACTACCAATACGGGAAATTCGGTGCTTGTGCTGCCGCAGCTATTGGTAACTGTGTAAATAACATTGACCGAGCCATCAAGTGCGCCATAAACGGTGCCGGAGCTGGTAACGGTGGCAATAGTGCCACTGCCGCTGCTCCAGGTGCCGCCGCCGGTAGCATCGCTCAGCGTCATTGAACCAAAAAGGCACACTGTGTCTGCACCTGTTATTGTTCCGGCGCTGGGGAAGCCATCAACGGTAAACGTATAGGTGGCGGTTACTTCGCTGCAGCTATTCGAAACGGTATAGGAAATAACATCTGTACCTGCTGACATACCGGTCACTGTGCCAGAGAAGTTTACCTGGGCAACAGAGCCTCCGCTGCCGCTGCTCCAATACCCCCCTGCCGACCCGGCCCCATCGGTTAAATGAACTGAAGAGCCTACGCATGTAGATGTCCCCCCGGCAATGGTGCCCGCATCAGGCACCGGGCTTACTTCAACAAAATCAGAATCTGTACAGCCCGAGCTTAAGGTGTATACTATTTCCGCAAAACCAGCTGATACTCCGGTGGCCACACCGGTTGTGGCATTAATAGTTACCACCGCAGTATTGTGGCTGCTCCACGTACCCCCGAAAGTACCGTCTTCGAACATTGCGGTCAATCCCGCACACACCTCAAACGGCCCGAATACCGGCGTTGGCGCCGCCAAAACGTTTAGTGTTGCCGTTACATAACAATTTGCTGCTGTTGAGTACGTTATTGTAGCAGCACCGGCCGACTCGCCCTCAACCGATCCGAAAGACGGGCTTAAAACGAAGGCTACACCGGGTGTACCGGTGGTCCATGTGCCACCGGCAACAGGATCAGTTAAAGTAGTGACAGACCCATTGCATATCGTTAAAGTGCCGCTTACCGGCCCCGGAGGAGGAGCAATAGTAAATGAGGTTGTTGCGGTATGGCCTGAAAGGGTATAGCTAATCGTGGTGATCCCGGCAGCTACAGCAGTCAACAGCCCGGTAGACGAAACAATAGTAGCCACAGCAGTGTTGCTGCTGCTCCATGTGCCGCCGGTATTAATATCGGTTAAAGTAGCGGTTTGGCCAACACATAAGCCGGCAGGGCCCAGTATGGTGCCCACTTTGCGAACAACTGAATTGCCCAGGTCGGCAATATAAATACTGCCCGAATTGTCCATCGCTATGCCCGTCGGAAAGTCTAGCTCAGCGCTGGTAGCCGGGCCTCCATCGCCCCCGAAACCGTTTATGCCGTCACCTGCCCAGGTACTGA